>DATAWO010000087.1:0-16728 GCA_036267165.1 Rhizomicrobium sp.
TCGAAACGGCCAGGGCGATGGTTCTGCGCGGCGACAACAGATTCTCCATCGCCACGCTGTGCAACGAAGCCCAGGTGACCCGCAGCCAGTTCCGCGCCAATTTCAGCGGCAAGACCGCGCTGATGGCGGCGCTGATGCAGGAGCAGGCGTCGCCGCATCCCGCGCCCGTCGCCGCGGCGCCGCCCGAGCCGCCCCAGCCAGAATCTCAGACCCCTAAGGCGGAGCAAGAGTCGTCTGTTTCAACACCCGACGCATGGCTTGAGCGCCGCCTTAGGGTCTTTGAACGCGCGCTGACGGCGCTCGAAAGTAGGGCCGAGGCGACCGCGCGCGACCATGCGCGGGTGATCGCGCAGCTGGAAGAAAAACTCACGGCCCTGAGCGGCGGCGAGGCCGAGCGGCGGCTGGCGTCGCGCCCGGTGGCGCCGGAGCCGGTTGAAGCCGCGCCCAGGAGCGAGGCGGCGCCCGCCGCGCCGAGGGAATTTGTTGAAGAAGCGGGCACGCCGGCGCAAGCGGCGCCGCAGCCGGAAGCGGCGAAAAAGCCCATGGCCGAAGTCCTGGCCATCACGCCCCCGCCGGTTGCGGCCATCTCGAAGGAAGAGATGGCCGATGTGCTGCAGAGCGCGCGCGCCAGGGCGCGTGCCGCCGCCGCATCGAATGACGACGAGCAGCCCAAGGACAAGAACCGGCGCGTGCGCTGGCTGGCCATCGGCGCGCTGTCGCTGGTGGTGCTGTTTCTCTGTATCGGTCTCACTTTGGGCAATACCGCCAGCGCCACCCAGAATGGCCGCGTGGCGGATTGGCAGGGCAGTGGCGTCAGCTACCGCCATGCCGCCCATGGCGCGTTGGCGCAAACCATTGCCTCGGCGGACTTTGGCGATGCCAAAGCCGAGGCGCGGCTCGCGCTCGCATACTTGCACGGGCAGGGCACCGTGCGGGATGCGAGCGCGGCGTTGCGCTGGAGTGCGGCGGCGGCCCAGGCCGGCCAGCCGGTGGCTGAGTATCTCATGGGCGCGCTTTATCAGCAGGGCGAGGTGGTCAAGGCCGATCCGGGCCGCGCCTTTGGCTGGTTCGCGGCGGCCGCGGCCAAGGGAAATCTCAAGGCCATGCACAATCTCGCCATCGCCTATGCCGAAGGGCTGGGGACGCCGAAGAACGAAGCCAAAGCGGCGGAATGGTTCACCCGGGCGGCCGAGCGCGGCTATACGGATTCCGCTTTCGACCTGGCGGTGATGTATGAGCGCGGCGCGGGCGTGCCGCAGGATCTGCGCCAGGCGCTGAAATGGTATGGCATCGCGGCCCATGCCGGCGATCAGCCATCCAGGGCGCGCGCCGAATTCCTGCGCGGGCAGATGAAGCCCGATGACGCCAGGCTCGCCAGTGATGCGGCGATGGCGTTCACCCCGCTCCCGGCGCTAGCCGCCGCCAACACGCTGTGATGCGCTGACAGGCCGGCCGCTTTTTCGCGGCCCGCATCTTCGATCCCGGTTCAACAACAGATTGTGTGGCGCGGATGGGCTCACGCCACCGGCTGCTTTTTCGTTTTTCACTTGTGCCATAGCGGAACATTTTCCGCGCCGCACGGACATGTCAGGTCATTGTTTCTGAACAATAATTTCGAAGAAATTCATGGTTAATGATTGTCGCACCAGATGGCGGATGGTACATAAAAGCTGGGGATTGTTCTGCGGCTGGGGGTTGCTTTGTCACCGGAAGAAATCATCGCCCACAAACTGTACGGCACCTATGGGGCGGGTGCGCTGAACCAGGCCATGACCTGTGCCAGTCTGGCCCGCGTGATGGCGGATTGGCCGAGCACCGGAATCTGGAACAGGGTCATCGCGATCCTGACCGAGCGCGCGGCGCTGCCGCTCGCCAAACCGCGCTGATCTCAGGCGCGCGATCGGTTCGCCCGCGGGCGAAAACGTGTCGCCAGCTAGAGCTCTCGACGTGATGCGCGCCGTCGCCCAATGCGCGCAAACGGCAGCTTGGTGGGATGATGATTTCGAACTGATCCCAAGCCGCGAGAGCCAACACTAAGCGCGGAAGCGAAGCCCCTACCACAAACTCGGGGTTGCCCCTGAAGACCGTTCGGGCTTTTTTGGGCGATTTTGCCTTCTAAAAACCCCAAATGCGATTGAAGCCACTTACTAACTCTTGGGCTTTGGCGGATTTAGTCGATCAGTGCCATATGGTACTGATCTTTCCAGACCTGATCGTGGGGCGATCAAATGCCAAGGTACTTTTTCCACATACGCGACGGCTGGGAAGTGATCCCAAACGAAGAAGGCATGGAGTTTCCAGACCGGTGCCTTGCGGAAGTAGAGGGCTACGACAGCGCCCGCGACCTGGCAGTCGCCGCAGAGGCTGAGGGCCGCAGCGTCGCCGCTTATGCCGTCGAAATCACAGACGATGTGGGGTCCGTTCTCCACCGCATAAAAGTCACCCCGATTTACCGCGCGGCCAGCTAACGTTACGCGGTCAAACGCGGCGGCAAAAACTAACCCGACAGAGACAAAGCTGCCGGGTTAGCTAGGTCACAGGAGGCAGGGAGTGGACTGCCGAGCAGCCTCACCGTGAGCCCAAGCAGTAGACCAAGCGTCGGGCGGCCGATGTTCAATCTAGCTCAGATTTCTCCCCGCCAGTGGGAGACCATCCTCCTGTCGGGGCCAGGCCCCGCTTGAGAGACATGAGAGCCTGTTACGCAGGCCGCGCGCTCCCATCTCAGATGATGGAGACGAGTGATGTTAGAAAAGACCAAAGAACAAATGTGGGCCGGTTGGTTGGCGAAGGAGAGCGCCGGCAACTTTCAAGAGATGCTGAATGCCCAAACAGAAGACAGCAAATATCAAATCCTCGCTCAGCTGCTTTCCCAAGAGCTGGGACAATTGCGAAAAGCTCAGCGTCAATAGAATTTTGGTTTTCGTGGGGAAGGCTGTTTACGGGGCCGCCCTACCGCTGATCCGGTTCGATCTAGCACCGAGATGATGAAATCTGCCGCGTCCATTTCCGTAGCGATTTCCCCAGCGTGACTATTGGCGACGACCAGAGTTTCAGCCATCAAAGACATGTGCGTAATCGCGTCTCCGGAAGCGTCCAAAAAGCTGACCCGGTAATCGTGGAGGTTGTTCATGGGGGCGTCTTCAAATCTTGGTTCATCGGTGCGTAGAAGCGCGGCGAGCCTGTGATTGTCGGGGAGCGCCGGAGCCCCTAAATGAGAATATACATTGCGTATGCCACACACGCCCAAAATAGCAGCAGCCCTGGAATGGCAACACGCCAGAATAGGGGCCAATGCCTGGCGCACGCGCGCGCTAGCAAGATGCGATGCACTATGAAGTTCATTAGTTACGGCCATCCGTTACGTAACCCGCGCGATAGTGGCCACCTCGCCTAGCACGTCCTTCACAGGGAAAATGGTCAATCCAGCTCGGTATTCTCAGGCATCCTTCCGAACAATTTTGGGATCGTGGGAATTTGCCCGAGCGGGAGGTAGGCACTTTTGGGTCCCTCTTTTCGACCCCTCCCCCGGGGGTGTCTCCCTGGATGTGCGGGTCGGGACGTGACCACCTAGGGCACCCCCGCCTGACACCCTGAAATCCCCCCATACCCCACCCCCTGGCGCCCTAGCTATGTCTGCTTGCGCTGGCTGCCGTAATGGCTGGCCCAGACCTTGGTGAACTCCGCGCCCAGCAGGAAAATCTGCGCCGAGTAATACACCCAGATCAGCAGCACGATGATGCCGCCGGCCGCGCCATAGATGTTGGCGGTGATGAAATTGGCCAGGTAATAGCCGATCAGGGTCTGGCCCGCCTCGAACAGCAGCGCGGTGCCGAAACTCGCCACCAGCACGTCGCGCCACAACAGCCTGGTGTTGGGCAGAAGCTTGTAGATGGCCGCGAACAGGAGCGAAACGATGAGATAGCTGAAGCCCAGATTGGCCAGCCCGATCACCAGGTTCGAAATGTCGGTGTAGCGGTTCAGCAAATGGCCCAGCACGCGGATGCCGGTGGCGAGCACCATGGAAGCGAGCAGCAGGAAGCCCAGCCCGATCACCAGGATCAGGCTCATTACCCGCCCACGCAGGAGCTGGTAGAAATAGGATTCATGGCGCGGCGCCCGCCAGATCACATTCAGCGCGTCCTCGATCTCGGTGAAGAAGCCGGACGCCGTCACCACCAGGGTCACCAGGCCGATCAGGCTGCCGGCGATGGTGTGGGTGCCCCGGCGCACATGCAGGATCGCAAGCTGGACCACATCGGCGGAGTCCGCGCTCATGATCCGGGTGAGGTCGTAATGGACGGCGCTGCTGGTGGCGGCCTGCCCCAGCGCCAGCGCGGCGATGGCCGAGGCGATGAACAGGACCGGCGCAATGGCCAGCACGGCATAGAAGGCGATAGCCGCCCCGCGCGTCAGCGCCTTGTCATCAATGAAGGACTGCACGCCCTCCTTGAGCAAAATCCAGGCGGTGAGCGGGTGTCGGTGCACAGTTCCCCCTAGTGTTCCGATTCCGAAATTCGCGCGGTCTCGATATCAGGCTTCAGGCGAATTTCGGAATCGAAGGACACTAGCAACCTATTGATTTCCAGTGTCGTTTTGGTTTCGACGTTCGCTTTGGGCCGATATCGGTAAGGGGCGAACGTCGAAACCACGACACTGGGTTCCCTCCAACGTAGCAGTGATGCAGAAAGTTTCACCTTGGTTGAAGCCGGATGGGGTCCTGGGCGTTAGCAAAATGGGGAGCGCCACCCTTAAGTGATTGATTTGACATGTCCGTTACGGAGCAACGGAAGCACCGCCCGGAAGGCTGGTCGAAGCAGGCAATACGCGAACGCATTGTTTCGGATTTCCGCGACTTCCGCTTCACCTGGCGAGGCTTCATCAAATGGAGCGGGGCCGTCCTTCTGGGGCTGCTGGTTGGAGCGGTCTTCGCGCTTTATTTCCTGGACTGGAACCAGATGCGCGGGCCCATCGGGCACTGGCTCTCCCACAGGACGGGCCGGGAGGTGCGCATCGATGGCAACCTGGCGGTCAAGCTGTTCAGCTGGCAGCCCAGTGCGGAGGCGGGCGATGTTTATGTCGGCAATCCGTCCTGGCTGGCGTCCAGTCAACCAGGACGGATTGGAAAGCCCCAGGCTGCGACGGTCAAGGACTTCCGCATCAAGGTGCGGCTGGCGCCCCTGATCTGGGGCGACCTGGTGGTGCCGCTGGTGAAGATCGAGCAGCCCGATGTGCTGATCGTGCGCGACGCCTCGGGCCGCACCAACTGGGACAATGGTTCAGGCAATCATGCCTGGAAGATCCCGCCCATCCAGCGTTTCCTGATCACTGACGGCCATGTCCGCATCGATGATGCGATCAGGAAGCTGCATTTCACCGGCACGGTGAATTCGCAGGAAAATCTCGGGGGCAAAGGCGGCGCCTTCACCCTCACCGGCGATGGCACCCTGAACCTCAGCAAGTTCCTGGCCGATGTGAAAGGCGGCCCGCTGATCCATGTGGACCAGAGCAAGCCCTATGATTTCACCGCCGATGTGAAGGCGGGAACCACCCATGCGGTGATCCATGGCGCCATCACCCAGCCCTTCCACCTGGACCGCTATACCGCGTCGGTGGATGTGAGCGGACCGACCCTGTCGGACCTTTATTTTCTCACCGGCCTGGTCCTGCCCAATACGCCTGCCTACCAGATGACCCTGGCGGTGGAACGTGACGGCACCAATTACCGGCTGAACGACATCAACGCGGTGATGGGCAAGACCGACCTGCACGGCAATCTGGTGGTGGACATGTCGGGCGACATACCGGCGCTGACGGGCAGGATGGCGTCGCGGGTGCTGGCGCTGGAAGACCTGGGTCCGCTGGTGGGCGGGGGCAGGAATGCGCCGGTCCAGAGCCATTATCTGCTGCCGCAAACCCCGCTGCACACCGAACGGCTCAGGCGCACCAATGCCGAGGTGGACTACAGCGCCGCCAAGGTGGCGTCGCGCGACTTTCCGCTCACCAGCCTGGATACCCATATCAGTGTCCAGGGCGGGGTGCTGAACCTGAAGCCGCTGGCCTTTGGCTTCACGCAAGGAAAGCTCGCGGGCTCGATCCGGGTCGATGCGCGCAAGGACATTCCCACCTCCTCGGTGGATGCGCGCATCACCGACATCCGGGCCGAGAATTTCATCAAGGGCGGCGACAAGCCGATCTCGGGCATGCTGGAGGCGCGCGCGGTGCTGACCGGCACCGGCAAATCGGTGCATGAGACCGCATCCAGCGCCAGCGGCACCGTCACCGCGGTGGTGCCGTCGGGCGGCATGCGCCACAGCCTGGCGGAATGGACCGGCGTGGACGTGCTCTCCGCCTTGAGCCTCAATCTGGCGGGCGACAATTCCAACACCAACCTGCGCTGCGCGGTGGCGAGCTTTGGCGCCAAGGACGGCGTGATGACCAGCCAGCAGCTGGTGATCGATACCGATCCGGTGCGGGTGGACGGTTCGGGCAGCATCAGCCTGCGCGACGAGACGCTCGACCTCAAGCTTCAGGGCAAGCCCAAGCATTTCCAGCTCATGCGGCTGCGCGCCCCCATCACCATGAAGGGCCCCTGGGCCCATCCCTCACTGGGCCTGGAGGCGGGGCCCGCGATGACGCAAGGCGGGATCGCGGTGGCGCTGGGCGTGGTTAACCCGTTCGCGGCGATCCTGGCCTTCATCGATCCGGGACTGGCCAAGGACGCCAATTGCGGCCCGCTGCTCGCCGACGCCAGGGCCAGGGGCACGCCGGTCAAGCGGGTGGCGGTGAAGAGCGCGGCGGTCAAGGATGCAGCCGGGGCCCGGCGCTGAGCGGGGGTACAATGGTTGCAGCCGCAGGATGGGACGCGCAGGGCAGGGCCGGCGGAACATGTGACCGGACGCTTGCTTAATCCTGCTGATACGGAAAGTATGGCTGATGACATTTCAGCGCGCCTTGGGCGAAAAGATCGACCTCAGGCGCACTGGTGCGAACCCCGATTACTGGTATCCGCTGGCCTGGTCCGATGAGATCGGGCGGGGCAAGGTTCTGGCGCGGCGCTTCGCCGGCCAGCCGGTCGTTTTTTATCGCGGCCGGTCGGGCGCTCTGCATGCGCTGGAGGATCGCTGCGCCCATCGCCAGGTGCCCCTGTCGGAGGGCATGGTGGAGGGCGAGACCCTCAGATGCGGCTATCACGGCTGGCGTTATGACTGCGCGGGGGCGTGCGTGGACGTGCCCTATCTGGGCCAGGCGCACCTGCCCAATGGCGTCAAGGCCTATCCGGTGCGCGAGGTGGACGGGATGGTCTTCCTGTTTCCGGGAAACAGCGCCCTGGCGGATGAACGGGCGCCCACCGCGCTCGGCGCCAGCGCGCATGCCGGCTACAAGACGCGGCGGCTCGATCGCACGATCGCCTGTCACTACACCTTCATGCACGAGAATCTTTTCGACATGAACCACCAGTTCCTGCACCGCAGCCTGATGGGCCAGGTCAAGGCGACATGCCTGGGGCGGCGTGGCGGCGAGAACTGGTGTGAAGTGGATTACACCTTCACCCGCAGGGCGGGGCGGCCCAACATGGGCGAAAACGCCATCCGCAATGTGATGGGCAAGAAGGGTGCCGGCGGCGACCTGATGACCATCCGCACCTTCTATCCCTATCAATCGCTGCGGGTCTGGGTGTCGGGCGAGGAGCCGGCGCTGGATGTGTGGCTCTGCTACACGCCACTGGATCTGGCCCAGCGCACCAACCGCACCTTCGGCTATCTGTCGGTGAAGAAGTCGCGCATTCCCGGATTGACCCATCTGGTCTGGCCGTTGGTGCACTGGTTCACCGAGGGCATTTTCCGCCAGGACAAACGCATCGTGGAGCTGGAACAGGCGGCGCATGACGCCCAGGGTTGCTGCCACAACCATGAGGTCTACCCGCCGGTTCTGGATCTGCGCGCGGTCCTGGGCCGCTGCGGCGTGCGCCTGCCGGTTATCGCCGGCAACTGATTTTATGGTGACGGGCCGAAGCGGCCGCTCCCATGCGCTTTTGTCCATCGACGGCGGCGGGTGGCTTTCGCAGCTGTTTGCCAGCGCCCATTCAAAACCTTCTCGCAGGATATCGATGGCGAGAATGCGCTTCTGTCCTTCGTCCTTGTAGCCCCAGCCGGCCCGATACATCATCCAGAGGCCCGGTACATCATTCAGAGGAAGGAGCGCTGGGCGTTTCCCTCATTCTGCCCCCACCACCAGCTGAAGCGCGCGATCGGCGATGGCGAGCTGGACCTGGCGGCCCCAGTCGAACCCGACGAAATCACTTTCGATGCCGTCAGCGAAGATCACGCCGCCTTCGCCCATATGCGAGGTTATGGAAAGGCTGGCGCCGGCCAGCTTGCCGCCGCGCAACGCCGTGCCGGTGGAGACGCTGGGGAAGGGCTCGCGCACCAGATAGACGATGGCCCGTTCCTCCGGCGCCAGGGTGAAGTGCTGACCCGTCGCCTCCTGGATCGAGCGCGCCCAGCCGGTCGCGCCGGTGCCGGAGGCGACGATCAGGCCGCTGGAGGAATGTTCCTCCGTCCCATCCGGCAGCTGGATATGATAGCGGGCGGACTGGTGGCTGCGATGGCCGATGAAGATTTCGTTCAGCGCCACAAGCCGCTCGCCATTGTCGAGACGGGCTTCCACCATGGTCCGTTTCTGCACCTTGGCGTTGCCGGACTGCGCGGCGGGAAGAAGGGCGTCCAGCTGGGCGGCCGCCAGCCTGACCAGCACGCCATCATAGCGTTTGGGGGATGGATTGACGCCCAGTACCGGCTGACCGTTCAGGTATTTGGCGATATTGGCGACAAGCCCGTCCTGGCCGACCGCGACCACGATATCTTCCGGTGCGAACAGGAAGCGGTCGAAATCGGCACGCCCGATCGTGGCCTGGCGCCAGTCCGCCGGGGTGGCGGCGCGGCACCGGTGGAGCGCGTCGAGATACTCCGCATGGGGCTGCTCGACATCGTCGAGCTTCTGGCCGCGGGTTTGCAGGAAGAAGCGCGCCTGCTCGCGCGTGCCGTGCCGCGCGAGCAGTCTTTCATAATCGCTCTCACGGGTGGCGAACACGATGCGTGGCGAAAGTCCGGCCATGGCTCACCGCGCCGCCGGCATGATCCGTGCCGGCGGCTGGCGCAGTTCGCCCATCACCGCCGCCAGCAGGTCGGGTGTCACATTGAGATGCTCGATGCTCTTCAGCTTGCCGGCAAATTCCCGCGCCGCCAGTCCCACCAGGATGGAGGGCGAGATATCGCGGTAGATGGCGATGCGGGCGAGTTCGGCTTCCGCCCTGGCGCTTTCCACGGTGCGGATGCGTTCGGCTTCGGCGGCGGCCTCGATCTGGCCGGCCTCCGCCACGCCGCTGGCGCGGTTGCGGGCGTTTTGCGCTTCTTCCGCGATCAGCAGCTTTTCGCGGCGTGCCAACTCCGTCTTGTTGGCCAGTTCGTTCTCGGCAATGGCGCGTTCCTTCTCCACTGCCAGGGCGCGGCGCTCGAATGTCGCCTGATCCGCTTTCTGTTGCAGGGCCTCGAAGGTGGGGGTTTGCAGCGCCCGTTCCAGTTCCTTGGAGGGGGCGAGGTTGGACAGGCGGACGGCCACGACATCGATGCCGATATCGGCCAGCGGCGGCGCCGATGCGAGCGAGGTCTGCAGCAGCGCGCGCAGGGGCTCAAGCCCATTGTCCAGCAGTTCGCGCACCGTCGCGCCCGCCATATATTGCAGGGTCGCCTGACTGACCAGTCCGTTCAGCCGGGCCTCGAGCCGCTGCAGCGGCTCGCTGCGATGAATGCCGTTCGCGAGACCGACGCTGAAGTCCACCCGCTGGGCCAGCAGTTGCGGATTGGCGACGTGCCAGGTCACGGTGCCCTGAACCCCGACATCCTGGAAGTCCTTGGAGCGTCCTTTGATGAACACCGTCATTTCCCGGTCGTCCATCGGCACTTCCGAGATGCTGGCGTTTTCCGGCCAGAACCAGAAGGTGATGCCGCGCCCGCTCTGGACCACGCGTCCATTGCGGAAACGGATGATATGGTTGGAGGCTTCGCTGCGCAGCTGGGAGAAGATCCCGAAATTCTTGATGTAAGCCATTATGTATTTCCTTCCATATTCGTCGTCAGTTGCAGATTGCCATCGTGTCAAAGTTCGAAGTTGAAGCCGCGCCTCCTCAGGGATTCATATTTTTTCGCGTCAAAGCGAAAGAGCTGCGCCGGCCGGTGCCGTCCCGTCATCCGGGTTTCATCCAGCGGCACCAGAAGGCCGAGGTCGAGCACCTTCTTGCGGAAGTTGCGCTTGTCGAGGTTGGTGCCAAGGATCGCCTCATACAGCTGCTGCAGCTCGGAGAGGGTGAATTTGCGCGGCAGAAGCTCGAAGCCCACGGGCTGGTAGCGCAGCTTGGCCTGCAGCCGCGCCAGACCGGCGGCGGTGATCGTGGCATGGTCGAAAGCGAGGGCGGGAATCTCCGCCACCCCGAACCAGCGCGCCGCAGCCGCGTCGGTGGCGGCGTGGGCCTCATGGTCGGACAGCTTCACCAGCGCGTAATAGGCCACGCTGACCACCCGCTCCCGCGGGTCGCGATCCGGCGCTCCGAAGGTGTAGAGCTGTTCCAGAAAGACGTTGTGGAGCCCGGCTTCCTCGCGGAGCTCGCGCCGGGCCGCGTCGTCCAGACTTTCCTCCATCCGCACGAAGCCGCCGGGCAGCGCCCATTCGCCCTTGAACGGCTCGATGCCCCGCTCAATCAACAGCAGCTTCAGGGCGCCGCCATCCAGGCCGAACACCACGCAATCCACGGCCAGGGCGGCGCGGGGAAATATACAGGTATGGGCCATTTAGATCGTGTCCAATTTACACGAACACAACTTAGTGTGAGAAAGACACGATGTCAAGCCCGTCCGCCCTGGGCGCTTCGGCAAAATTCAAGTCCGATATTTTCGTGGGTGGCGCTTGCGGTTCCCGCGTCTTAGCCCACATTTCGGCGCGGGTATTACCCCCACAAGGAGCGCCTATGTCGATTTGGAAACAGATCCCCAAGCTTGCCGCCGCCCTGGGCCTGGCTTTTGCGCTGGCCGGCTGCGGCGTCAACAACATCCCGTCCAAGGACCAGGCCGTGAAGGCCCGCTGGGCCGATGTGCAGGCGGCTTATCAGCGCCGCAGCGACCTGATCCCCAACCTGGTCAATACGGTGGCGGGCTTTGCCGCGCAGGAAAAGTCGGTGCTGATCGGGGTCACCCAGGCGCGCGCCCAGGCGACCCATGTCAGCATTGATGCCTCGACGATCAGCGATCCGGCAAAATTCCAGCAATTCCAGGAAGCGCAGGACAAGTTGTCGGGCGTGCTGGGCCGGTTGATGGCGATCAGCGAGAATTATCCGCAGCTCAAGTCCGACCAGAACTTCCTGGCGCTGCAGGCGCAGTTGGAAGGGACCGAGAACCGCATCGAGATCGCGCGCCGCGACTATAACAGCGCGGTGCAGGACTTTAACACCGAGCTGGTGACCATCCCGGGCTCGCTGTGGGCGGCCACGCTCTACAAGAGCTACAAGCAGGCGACGCCCTTTGCCGCCAGCGCCGCCGCCCAGTCCGCGCCGGTGGTGAGCTTCCCCGGCGCCACGTCTGCCGCGCCGCCGCCTTCGCCCGCGGCAGCTCAACCCGGCACCAAGCCGTAACCGCTGATGAGGCTTCTGGCCGCCGTCTTTGCCTTCCTCTGTCTTATCCTGCCCGCCACGGCGGCGCCGGATTCCCCGGCGACGCCGAATTTCCCAAAGCTGACCGGGCGGGTGGTCGATGACGCCAACATCCTGTCGCAGACGACCAGGGACGATCTGACCCAGAAGCTGGCGGCGCTGGAGCAGAAGACCTCGCGCCAGCTGGTGGTCGTCACCATACCCTCGCTGCAGGGTTATGAGATTTCCGATTACGGCTATCAGCTGGGCCGCGCCTGGGGCATCGGCCAGGCCAAGCTCAACAACGGCATCCTGCTGATCGTCGCGCCCACCGAACACAAGGTGCGCATCGAGGTGGGCTATGGGCTGGAGCCCATTGTCACCGATGCGCTGTCCGAAGTGATCATTCAGACCCAGATTCTGCCCAAATTCCGCGGCGGCGATTTCAACGGCGGGGTCGAGGCGGGCGTGGATGCACTGGTCCAGCAATTGTCGCTGGACACCTCCGACGCCGAGAAGCGCGCCGCCGCGGCCGAGCAGCACCAGCCGCAGGGCGACCAGGGCGGCGGCGGGCTGGGCGGCTTCATCATTCTTCTCTTTATCTTCATCGCCATCTTCCGGGTGTTCGGCGGCTGGGGTCTGCTGCCCTTCCTGTTCATGGGCGGCGGGCGTGGCGGTGGCTGGGGCGGTGGCGGCGGATGGTCCGGCGGTTCCGGTGGCGGCTGGTCGGGCGGCGGCGGCGGCAGCTTCGGCGGCGGCGGTGCCTCGGGGAGCTGGTAAGGGTGAGCTGGTGATGCTGAGCCAATCCGACAAAGACCGCATCAGCGCGGCGATCGGCCAAGCCGAATCCAAAACCAGCGGCGAGATCTTCTGTGTCCTGGCGCATGACGTGGCGCATTACCGCGAGGTGCCGCTGATGTGGGGCGCGGTGGCGGCGCTGGCCGGCCCGCCTTTGCTGGTGCTGATGGGGCTGCACCGGCTGGCGCTGGCTTCGATCTTCTCCAGCTGGACCGATGACAGCGCCCGCGCCATGGAAGGCCTGATCCTGCGCGCGCTTTCCACCTATGGCCTGTTGCAGGCGGGGCTGTTTCTGATCGTGGTGCTGATCGTCTCGCTGCCGCCCGTGCGCAATGCCATGACGCCCGGCTTCCTGCGCCGCCATCATGTGCGCCAGGCGGCGCGGCATCATTTCGCCGCCGCCGGGCTGCATCTCTCCGACAGCGAGCCGCATGTGCTGATCTTCGCCAGCCTGGCCGACCGGCGGGTGGAGCTGGTGGCGCATGATGCCATCCACAAGGCGGTGGGCGAGGGGCCGTGGACCGCCGCGGTCGCCGCGGTGGTGGCTGGCATCAAACAGGGCAAGCCGGGCGACGGCTTTGTCAAAGGCATTGAAATCTGCGGCGCCGCCCTGGCCGAGCATTTCCCCTCCGACGGCCCGGCCCAGAACAAGCTGCCCAATACCATCCTGGAGACTTGAGATGGGACGAACCCATCAGGGCGGCTGTCATTGCGGGGCCGTGCGCTTCGAGGTGACGGCGGACATCACCGAAGTGACCGACTGCAACTGCTCGATCTGCGCCAAGAAAGGTTTCCTGCACCTGATCTTGGACCCGTCGCAGTTCCGGCTGATCCGGGGCGGGGACGCGCTTACGACCTACCGCTTCAACACCGGGGTGGCGCAGCACATGTTCTGCAGCACCTGCGGCGTCCATCCTTTCTATACGCCGCGCTCCCATCCCGACAAAGTCGATGTGAATGCGCGCTGCATCGAGGGCCTGGACCTGTCCAGGATCAGGATCGTGCCATTCGACGGCCAGAACTGGGAAGCGGCCCGCCCCAGCCTGCGCCAGTGCCCGCCTGACCCGACAAAATAATTCGCGAGCGGAGACCGGCCCGGTGGTAGGTTCGTGGAGATCGAACCGGCTGCCGCGGTGGTCTCGTCATGCTTCTGAAACCCGCATGTATGGTGCTTGCCCTGATGCTGGCGTTGCCGGCCGCCGCCCATGCCCAGGGCATGCAATCCTCGCTGTCCCAGACTTTCGAAGCCACGCGCTGCAAGCGCCCCGACCGCACCCTGATCCGCAAGGACACCGCCCAGGGCGTCAGCTGGACCTCCGAGGCCAGCACGCCAAGCCGCTACAATGACCAGGCGCGCGATTTCAATGACTGCACGCGGCTCTACATCATCAACGCCAATCGCGAGATCAACCGTATCCGTGATGAGGCCCAGGGCCGCCTGGACGGCATCGTGGCCGGCGCCAACCAGCAGGTCCGCGGCATCGAGGCCGAGATAAACGCGGTCATCGCGACGGCGGAGGGTGCCGCCCCTCCGGCCGGTCCGCAACCACCGCCCTTTCCCGAACCGGAATGCAGGCTGCCGGACGAAAGCCTGCAGCAGCCGGCGCCGGGCCAGCGCAGCAATACGCTCGATCGCACCTCGGTCTATGATGCCCAGCACCAAGCCTATAACGCCTGCGTGCAGGCCTGGATCGGGCAGGCCAAAAACGTGATCCGGCAGATCGCAGCCGATGCCCATGTGGCGTTGGATGCAGAGGCCGACGACGCCAACCGCCAGATCAGCGAGATCAAGCGCACAATCCTGGCGGCGCTGAGCCAGACCCGTATGGCGGTCAGGGAACAGGCGATCGCGTTGGACCAACTCAAGGCTTCGCTGGCGCCGGTCGCCGCGCCGCAGCCCGTGCCGGGTGCGGAAAATGTGGTGGTGACGGGCGAGGGCCTGCCGCGCTCGGCCGACACCCCCACCGGGGCTGGTGATCCCGACGGCATCAGCTGCCGCGCGCCGCAGATCCGTCCGGATTCCCGCCTGCTGGGACCGGAGATCTGCAAGCGCAACCGTGAATGGGCCGTCATTTTCAAGCGCGGCGGGGACCTCGCGCCGGATGGGGTAACCATCGTGTCCTCGGAAAAGCAACGCACTTTCAATCCCAATACCTGCATCACCTCCAATTCGGTGAGCGGCCTGCCCGTCTTCACCACAAGATGCACCAACGGACCCTGACCGGCTCCAAAACCCGGGAGTGGCGCGGTCGCGTGAAAATGCGATAGGCTGGCGCGAAATCGGGAGGGGTTGATGTTCAAATATCTCGCGCCGGCGCTCGCCATTCTAGCGCTGCAGGCGCCGCCTGCTTTGGCGCAAGGCGAACCGTCCATCAAGAAGATGGATCCCGCGCTGGACAATATTCTCGCCCCCGGCACCAAGATCGAGAAGGTCGCCACCGGCTTCATCTTCATCGAAGGCCCGATGTGGAAAGCGGGCAAGTTGTGGTTCTCCGACGTGCGCGGCGACAAGGTGCGCAACTACGATCCCGCCACCGGCAAGGTGACGGTGATCCTGAACGACAGCGGCGGGGTGAAGAACGCGCCGCCCACCGCCAATTTCGGCTCCAACGCCATGGTCACCGACAAGGACGGTTCGATCCTGCTCACCCGCATGGCGATCGGCACCATCGAGCGGATGGACGACCAGGGCAACCTCAAGCCATTCCTGTCCAAGTATCAGGGCAAGCGCCTCAACAGCCCCAACGATCTGGTCTTCGCCAAGGATGGGGCGCTGTGGATCACCGATCCGTCCTTCGGCCTGGCCAAGATGGACCAGGACCCCAAGAAGCAACTGAAGTTCAACGCGGTGTGGCGCTATGCCGACGGCAAGCTCACGCCGGCGATCACCGACATGACCCAGCCCAATGGCATCGGTTTCTCGCCCGACGGCAAGACGCTGTATGTCTCGAACTCCCAGCCCGACATGTATCTGCGCGCCTATGACGTGGGTGTGGGCGGCAAGCTGTCGAACCCGCGCACTATCATCAAATATCCCGGCAGCGCGCCGGATGTGCCCGACGGGCTGAAGGTCGACAGTGCCGGCAATATCTGGACCACGGGGCCGGGCGGCATCCGCATCATCTCGCCGCAGGGCAAGGTGCTGGGCCAGCTGATTATCCCGGAAATCGTGGCCAATATTGGCTTCGCGGAAGACGGCAAGACCGTATATCTTACCGGCTCGACCAGCCTCTACCGGCTGCACACCAAGATCGCGGGCGAAATCCCCATGTACTACAGGCCCTGAGATGAAAGCCGCCGGCTATATCGCCGTGGGTCTGATGCTGGGCGCGGGCGCCTGCGTTCTTGGCGCCCATGGCGCGGTCGAGCCGACAGCTTATGACCAGCTTGACCTGTTCAGCACCGCCTTTGCCAAGGTGCGCGCCGAATATGTCGAACCGGTGCCGGATGGCAAGCTGGTCGATGCCGCTATTCAGGGCATGGTGTCACGGCTGGATCCCCATTCCGCCTATATGGACGCCAAGGCCTTTGGCGGGGATTTCCAGGTCCGCACCCAGGGCCATTTCGGCGGTGTCGGCATCGAGGTCGGGCCCGACGCCGGGGTGATCAAGGTCATCACCGCAATGGACGGGATGCCGGCGGCGGCGGCGGGGATCAAGCCGCAGGACCATATCATTTCCATCAACGGCATCGCGGTCGAAGGCCATGAGTTCAATGAAGCCATCGACAAGATGCGCGGGCCGGTGGGCACCAAGGTGGTTCTCACCATAGAGCGCACGGGCGAGAAAAAACCCTTTGACGTGACCCTGGTGCGCGCCGTTGTGTCGGTGGATGCGGCCACTTATCGCCGTGAAGGCGATATCGGCTATATCCGCCTGCCCGGCTTCAACGAGCAGACCGCCGACGGACTTGAGAAGGCGGTGCGCGATCTCAAGAAGCAGATCGGCCCCGGCATCAAGGGCTATGTGCTCGACCTGCGCAACAATCCGGGCGGACTGCTCGACCAGGCGATCCAGGTGTCGGACGATTTCCTCACCTCGGGCGAGATCGTGTCCACCCGCGGCCGCCATCCCGAGGACACCCAGCGCTATGACGCCAAGCCGGGTGACATCACCGACGGCAAGCCGGTGGTGGTGCTGGTCAATGGCGGCACGGCGTCGGCGTCGGAGATCGTCTCGGGCGCGCTGCAGGATCACAAGCGGGCCACCATCATCGGCATGACCAGCTTCGGCAAGGGATCGGTGCAGACCATC
>DATAWO010000088.1:0-21048 GCA_036267165.1 Rhizomicrobium sp.
GGTCAAGGCTGGTGACCGAAACACTGGCGCCGATCGGGCCCTTGTTCGGCGGCATGGTCAATGTAGCGGTGACATGGCTCTTGCGGCCCGAGATCATCACATCGGCGTCGAAGCTGGTCGCCATGGTGGCGCCTTGCGAGCGCAGCACCAGTTCCGCATGCGGCGCGGTGAGATAGAGGCCGGTGATCTCGTCATAGAGACCCAGATTGGCGTCGCGCACCGCGAAGCTTTCCAGCGATGACGAGGCATTGCCATGGGCGTTGATCACGTCGCTCAGATGGCTGATCAGTTCGTTGTCGCCCTCATCCTGTTCGTTGCCCAGGCGCACGCGGCCGTTCTTCATGTGTACCAGGGTGAATTTCACGCCCACCAGGGTGATGCGCTTGACCGCGACCTGGCCGCGCAGGAAGGGCGCCGCGGCAAGACCAATCGCCGCCTCGGGCGCGCTCGCCACCACCCGGCCATGGCTGTCATAAAGCCGGGCGCCCAGCACCACCAGGTTCATCCGGCCCTGGTCCCTGCTCCATTCAATGGCGGCCTGGTCATAGTCCAGCGCGATGCCCGGCAGGGCCTCATGGATTGCGCCCGCCAAGGTCCCGCGCAGCGGCCCCAGCGACAGCGGACCCCAGAGCAGGCGAAGCCCCGCCCCCACCATAAAAAACACGATGGCCGCCACCAACACCCCCACAACCAGGCAGGCGTGGCTCACGTGATGAGCCTTGATAAAGCGGGCGAAAGGCAGGTTCACGTGGGGTTTCTCTTGCGGCCAACTGCTGTATTACGACGGTTGTGCTCAAAAAGGGCAACTTTTTCAGCCCCTTGGAAAGTGATGTGGCATTTGCGCCGGGCAGGCCTGATGGGATTAAATCCGGCCGCTGGAAGGGGTTGGGAACCGTATGACATTGGCGGCGGGGGACAAGGCGCCCTCTTTCAAGATCAAGACAGATGACGGCGGAACGATGTCCTCCGCCGGCCTCAAGGGCTCGCCCTATGTCCTGTATTTTTATCCCAAGGACGACACCTCCGGCTGCACCAAAGAGGCGATCGGCTTTTCGGAAAATTTGAAAGCCTTCGAGCGGCTGGGCATCCCTGTTATCGGCATCTCCAGGGACAGTCTGGAATCCCACGCAAAGTTCCGCAAAAAGCACAAACTGAAGATCGCGCTGGGTTCCGATCCCGAGACCGAAATGGCACAAACCTGGGGAGTATGGGGTGAGAAGATTCTTTACGGCCGCAAGTATATGGGCATGGAACGCGCCACCTTTCTGGTCAACGCCAAAGGCGTGATCGCCCAGGCCTGGCGCAAGGTGAAGGTGCCCGGCCATGTCGAAACCGTTCTGGAGGCGGCAAAGTCCCTATGAAGAGCTTTTTCCGCCGCACATTGACCCCGCGATTGGCCTCGCGCTCGTTCTTCTGGCACAAGAGCCTGACCGGCGGTTCCGGCAAGGCCGCAATGCCGGATAGCGGCGGTTCGGACGAAACTTACCGGCAAAATCCCGAAGTCAGGGCGCCGTTTCTGGAACGCGTCTGGACGTGGCTGCACGCCACCTTCCCCGAACGCCAGATCTATATCCGCAGCAACGGACGGGTCCAGTTTTTCACCTTCGGGCCTTCGCTGCAGGCGACCCTTGCCGGCCTCACCCTGATCTTCCTGGGCTGGGTGGCGTTCGCCACCGTCAATGTGATCTTCAAGGACCGCATCATCGCCGCCAAGGACCATCGCTATCAACAGATGCAGACGGCTTATGAGAACCGCGTCGCCGACCTGCAGATGTCCTATGACGAGTTGAACGGGGCGCTGGTTTCGGCCGAAGACCGGTTCAAGTCCACCGCTGATGCCCTTGCCGCCAAGCAGAACGCCATCGCCGGCTTCCTCAACCGCGCCAATCAGGTGGAAGCCACGGTGGGTGGGCACAATCCGTCGGCGCCTGCATCCGCGCCGATGGACCAGGCTGGCCCTGCCACACAGGCCTCCGCGCCAATCCCCGCACCAGCTTCCGGCGCCATGGATGTGGACGCGCCCGCCGATGTCGCCGCCGATGAAGCCAGTTCCTCCGCCCTGGTGATGATGCCGGGCCCTGCCCAGCCCCAGCCGCGCACCGCGCGCCCGGTGAAATCCAGCGCGCTCGATTCTGCGATGCAGCGTTTCGCCGAGCTGTTCAAATCCGTCACCGATAGCGTGCATATCGCCACCCATCCGGTGCGCGACACGTCCGCGGCCTATGCCCAGCATCCGGGGTTGCGCGCGCTGGGCGAGCAGACGGACCGCGTGGCCCGGATCGGCGGCTCCGAAACACTCCTGATGGCAAAAACCGAGGGCACGCTGGAACAGGGCGTGGGCGATCTGCGCAATGTGATGCGCAGGACCGGCATCAATCCCGACGGCTTCGCCCGCAAGATCGCCGCCGGTGAAGGCATGGGCGGCCCGGAAATCCCGCTCGACCAGGTCAGGATCGAAGGCATCTCCGATCCGAAGTTTACCCAAGCCTATCTCGGCGCCGCCGCGGTGCTGGACCAGCTCAACGGTCTTTCGGCGGCGATGGGCCATGTGCCGCTTTCCACACCCGTCTCAACCGCCAGTTTCGACAAGTCCAGCGGCTTCGGTCCGCGCGTGGACCCCTTCACCGGCCGCTATGCCTTCCATCCCGGCATCGATTTCGCGGGCCCCTGGGGCAGTGTGGTGCACGCCACCGCGCCCGGTATGGTGGTGTTCGCCGGCAATCGTGGCGGCTATGGCAACATGGTGGAAGTTGACCATGGCTATGGCATCCATACACGCTACGGTCATCTTTCCATGATCAGCGTGCGGGTGGGAGCACGGATCGACCGGGGCGCCGCCCTGGGCCGCGTCGGCTCCACGGGCCGCAGCACCGGCCCGCATGTCCATTATGAAGTCTGGTATGATGACGTCGTGAAGAACCCCAACAACTTCATCGAGGCTGGCCGCCATGTTCTCTAGCAAAAGCAAAGACACCGCTCCCGCGCCGCTGCCCGTGGCGGCGGCCCTGCAAGCCCAGGCCAAGCGCGCCCGCGGGCTGTCGGCGCCCTCCATCATCAGCGCCGACATGGTGATCAACGGCACCATCAGTTCGACCGGCGACATCCAGGTCGATGGCCGGGTGGACGGCGACGTCCGCAGCGTGGGGCTGGTGATCGGCGACAAGGCCGAAATCCACGGCGAGATTCTGGCCGAAGACGTGACCGTGCGCGGCAAGGTGTCGGGCCGCATCCGCGCCCGCAAGGTTCTCCTGGCCGCCACCAGCCATGTCGAGGGTGATATCCTGCACGAAGCCTTTGCCGTGGAGTCCGGCGCCTTCTTCGAAGGCAATTGCCGCCACAGCGACAATCCCCTGGACGACAGTCTGCAGCGTGACAGCCAGCCAGCCTATCAGAACAGCACCCCGCCGGGTCCGCAAGCGGTCGAGCCCATGGCGCCTCAGCCGATATTCGCGCCCTTCAGCCCGGCGGCGACATAAGCACGGACGCAAATCCGCCCGACGGCGCGGTCCTGCTGTTGATTGATCTGCAGCAGGCAGTCGATCATCCCGATTGGGGCGTGCGCAACAATCCCCAGGCCGAACAGAATGTCGCGCGCCTGCTGAGGCATTGGCGCGCCAAAGGCTGGCCCCTGATCCATGTGTGCCATGACTCCATCGAAGCCAAATCCCATTATCGGCCAGGGCAGCCTCTTCATGCCTTCAAAACGGAAGCCATCCCGCTTCCCGGCGAAAGCATGATCGCCAAGACCACCAACAGCGCCTTCATCGGCACAAGGCTGCAGGAGCGGCTCGGACAGGCCGGCCACACAGCCCTGGTGATCGCCGGGGTCATCACCAACAATTCCGTGGAGGCCACCGTCCGCATGGCGGGCAATCTGGGCTTTGCGGCGTGGCTGGTGGAAGACGCTTGCTTCACTTTCGGCCGCAAGGACTGGAACGGGACATTCCGGAGCGCCCAAGAGGTTCACGCCATGTCGCTGGCCAATCTCGATGGCGAATACTGCACCGTCATCACCACGGATGGCCTGCTCTGACTATTCCAGATCTTCGACTTTCTCTTTCGGCTTTCCACCGACCTCTTGCGCCAGCGCCGCCGCCATGAAGGGATCGAGATCGCCGTCCAGCACGTCACCGGGGGTGCGGCTTTCGACGCCGGTGCGCAGGTCTTTCACCAGCTGATAGGGCTGCAGCACATAAGAGCGGATCTGGTGACCCCAGCCGATCTCCTTTTTCTCCCCGACAAACGCCCCGGTTTCGGCTTTCTTCTTCTCCAGCTCGATCTCGTACAGCCGCGACTTGAGCATGTCCCAGCAGATGGCGCGGTTCTGGTGCTGGCTGCGCTCCGACTGGCTGGCGACCGCGATGCCGGTGGGCAGATGGGTGATGCGTACCGCGCTCTCGGTCTTGTTGACGTGCTGGCCGCCGGCTCCGCTCGCGCGATAGACGTCGATGCGCACGTCTTTTTCGGGAATGTCGATTTCGATGGACTGGTCGATCACCGGATAGACCGTGACCGACGAGAAGGACGTGTGCCGCCGCGCGTTGGAATCGAAAGGCGAGATGCGCACCAGCCGATGCACGCCGGCTTCCGTCTTCAGCCAGCCATAGGCATTGGGGCCCTTGACCAGAAGGGTGGTGGACTTGATGCCCGCTCCCTCCCCTTCGCTCTCCTCGATCAGCTGCAGCTTGTAGTCATGGCGCTCGGCCCAGCGCATGTACATGCGAAGCAGCATCGAAGCCCAGTCCTGGCTTTCGGTACCGCCGGCGCCGGCATGGATTTCGATATAGCTGTCATTGCCATCGGCCTCGCCCGACAGCATGGATTCCAGCCGCATCTGCTCGGCGCGCTTGTTCAGCGCCAGCAGCGTGTTCTCCGCATCCGTCACCATGGCGGCGTCGTTCTCGGCTTCCGCCATCTCTATCAACTCTTTGGCATCGCGGAGTTCGTTGGTGAGTTTGCTGACGGCGGCGAGCGATGAGTCCAGCTTCTGGCGCTCGCGCATCAACTTCTGCGCGGCGGCGGGATCGTTCCAGATCGCGGGGTCTTCCGCCTTGGCGTTCAGCTCGTCCAGGCGGCGGCTGGCCCGATCCCAGTCAAAGATGCCTCCTCAGCAGGGCGATGGCCTGCTGGATGTCATCGGCGGCGCGGGTGATTTCGGGACGCATGGGCGGGGTGCTTAAGCGAAGCGTCAGGTAAAATCAATAAAGCCCACCGGTACCCTCGCCGACTGAAGCCGGCGGCGTGGTGGACTGGCTGACGCTGGCGGTGCCGGGCGCCGCCCCGACATCATCGACGCTGGCTCCGGGCGCATTGGCCTCGCCCGGCGCGGTGCCGGCCTTGAAGGCCTCCATGATGGCGCCGGGCGTGCCGGGCGGCACCGGATTGCCGCTCTTCCAGTCGACCGGCACTTCCTCGATGCCGGGCGCGACGCGGAAGGGCGTGGGCGGCGCATCGGCCAGCGCGTCCTTCATGAAGTCGCGGAAGATGGGAGCGGCCACCGTGGCGCCCTGCTCCTTGGGACCGAGGGTGCGCGGATTGTCGAAGCCGACATAGACGCCGCAGGCCAAGTCCGGCGAGAAGCCGATGAACCAGGTGGACTGGGCGTCCTGCGAGGTGCCGGTCTTGCCCGCCAGCGGCTTGTTGATCTGCGCGCCCACCGAATAGGCGGCGGTGCCGCGCTGGACCACGCCCTGCAGCATGGAGACGATCTGGTAGGCGGTGCGCGGATCGATGATCTGCTCGCGGGTATCGGGCAGAAGCGGCTCTTCCTGGCCGTGCCAATTGGCATCGTTGCAGCCCTCGCATTTGCGGTTGTCATGCCGCCAGATGGTCATGCCGTTGCGGTCCTGGATGCGATCGATCAGCGAGGCGCTGATCTTCTTGCCGCCATTCACGAACTCCGAATAGCCGGTGACCATGCGCATCAGGGTTGTTTCATAGGATCCCAGCGAATTGGCCAGCAGCGGCGGCAGCTTGTCATAGACGCCGAAGCGGATGGGCAGCTTGACCACATTGTTCATGCCGATGGTGTAGGCGAGCCTGACCGTCATCACGTTGCGCGACAGTTCGAGGCCGCGCCTGAGCGTGGTGTCGCCGAGGAATTCGCCCTTCTCGAAATTCTCCGGCCGCCAGATCCCCTGCCCCGGCCCCATGTCCATTTCGAACGGCGCATCCAGCACCTTGCTGACCGGGGTGTAACCCATGTCGAGCGCGGTGGCGTAGACGAAGGGCTTGAAGGAGGAGCCCGGCTGGCGCTCGGCCTGCATGGCGCGGTCAAACTGCGACGAGGCATAGGAGAATCCGCCCGACATGGCCAGCACACGGCCGGTATGCGGATCCATCACCACAATGGCGCCATTGACTTCCGGCACCTGCCTGAGACCGAACTCGCCTTTCTTGGCGGGCACGGGAAGCTGCTCGACAAAGAAGGCGTCGCCCGCCTTGATCACGTCCTGCGGACCGGTCGGCGTAGGGCCCCAAACCTGGCCTGGAAGTTCGTGACGCGCCCACTTGTAGCCGTCATAGGGAATCACGCCGGTCGAGCCGTCGGGAAAACCGATGCGGACATTCTTGCCGTCATAATCCAGCGCCGCCGCCACCCGCCAGGTATCAATGCCGGACTGATGATTCGGATCGGAAGCCAGCTTCGCCAACCCGTCCTTCCAGTTGGCCAGATCGACATGCATCTTGGCGCCGCGCCAGCCATGGCGGCGGTCATAGCGCACGAGACCCGAGCGTAGCGCACCCACCGCATAATTCTGCAGCCGCGTATCCAGCGAGGCGCGCACCTGCAGCCCGCCGTCATAAAGCGCCTTGTCGCCATACTGCTTGTAAAGCAGCCGGCGCACCTCCTCGACATAATAGTCCACGTCGGCGGCCTGACTGCCCAGCGCCCGGGTCTGGGTAATCAGCGGCTCGGCGCGCGCCGCCTTGGCCTGATCGTCCGTGATATAGCCATTCTCGGCCATCTGCCCGATCACCCAGTTGCGGCGGTCGATAGCGGCATCATGATGGAAGCGCGGATCGTAATGGCTGGGCGACTTGGGCAGCGCGGCCAGGAACGCGACTTCGGAGATGTCGAGCTCATCCAGCGACTTGCCGAAATAGTTCAGCGCCGCCGCCGCCACGCCATAGCTGTTCTGGCCGAGATTGATCTCGTTCAGATACAGTTCCAGCACCTTTTCCTTCGGATAGGTGGCGTCGATGCGGATCGCCAGGATCGCCTCGCGCACCTTGCGCGCCATCTTGAGGTCGGAATTGAGCAGGAAGCCGCGCGCCACCTGCTGGGTGATGGTGGAGGCGCCTTGCGGCCGGCGGCCCTGGAGCACCAGCCCCACATCCTTGATCGCGGCGCGCAGGATGCCCGACGGATCGATCCCCGGATGGCTGTAGAAATTGCGGTCTTCGGCGGAGGTGAAGGCCTGCTTCACCAGCTTGGGGATGTAGGATGCGGGCACGAAGATGCGCCGCTCATGGGCATATTCGCCCAGCACCGTGCCATTGCCGGCATAGACGCGAGTGGTGATGGGGGGCGCATAGTCCTGCAGGGTCTGCACGCTGGGCAGGTCGCGCATCAGGGTGACCACCCAGAAGGCGCAAAAGCCGATGACCACCACGACCAAGGCGGCGGCCGCCAGGCCAAGCCATTTCAGGAGACGGGAGAAAAAATTCTGCATGGGAATGGATGATTTATAGGGCTCAGGGCGCGGGCTTGAAAGGGGTTAGCGGGAGGCTTCGGATGGAGAAGAGGGCGCGAATTGGGCATCCACCGCATTGGCGATGGCTTGCGCCACCCTGCTCCGCCATGAATCCGTATTCATCTGGGCGGCGTCTGCGGAATTGGACAGGTAACCCAGCTCGATCAGGACGGCGGGAACATCGGGCGCCACCAGGACCGCCAGGCTGGCGGAGCGGTGCGGGCTGCGCGCCAGAAGGTCGGTCACCTGCCCCAGTTCCCTCAGCGCATTGGTGGCGAATTCCGAGGATTTGTTGCGGGTGTCGCGCTGGGCGAGATTGATCAGGATCGGCGCCACCGGATTGTTGTCGCCTGACAGATCCACGCCGGCGATCACGTCGGACTGGTTTTCGCGCCGGGCCAGCGCCGACGCCTCGCGGTCGGAACGGCCGTCGTTCAAGGTATAAATCGAGGTTCCCGTGGTGCCCGAATCGGGATTGGAGTCGGCATGCAGCGCGATGAACAGGTCGGCATGGTCGGCGCGCGCGATGGCGACACGCTGGCGCAGGGGAATGAAAGCGTCATTGTCGCGGGTCATGTACACGCTGTAGCCGCGCCGCCTGAGTTCGCGCGCCAGCTTCAGGCCTTCCGCCAGCGCCAGATCCTTCTCCATCAACCCGTTGACCCCGATGGTTCCGGAATCCAGTCCGCCATGGCCGGGGTCCAGCACAATGACCCTCTTACCCACGCCTTTGGCGGGCGGCGACTGCTGGGCGGCGATCAGCGCCGCCAGTTTCTCGGCATCGCTTTCGCGCTTCTTCAGATCGGCCGGCCAGCCGGCCTGGGCGTCGAATTTCGGCCGCGTGGTGGGGAACAGGTCGATCACCACCCGGTAGCCGAAACCGGCCGACGGCGGCAGCACCAGCGGATCGGATACCGACACCGGCGAATTGAGATCGATCACCATGCGCGAATTGCCGGTGCGGAACTCGCCATAGCGATAGGACTTCACCGGCCCGAAGCCGGAGGGCCTGGGCGGCGCGCCCAGCCGCCAGGACACCTGCGGCATGTCGATCACCACCCGGTCGGGATTGGCCAGCGCGAAGGCCCGCAGGTTCACCGGATCGGACAGTTCGATCACCAGCCGGGTGCGGTCTTCATGTTCGCCGATGCGTGCGCTCATCACGATGGGCAGCGGCCCTTGCGATTTGGAGCCGATGCTGGGGCCTGCGACCGGTTCGGGGATCGGCTTGGGCGGGGCCACCGGCAGGCTTCTGGCCGGCCCCTCTTCTGATGCGTTCTGATCGTGCATCAGCTTGCCGATGGCATCGTCGGCGCCCACGGCCGTAAGACCCGCAAAGCTCAAGGCCACGGCAAGCGACAGGATCGCAAGAGTGCGCATCACGGATGAAAGCCTTCGAATCGCTTGCCCAAGATTAGCATGGGTGTTTGTTTCGCTCTGGCGCTTTTGCTAGGATAATTGGCGCGCAGGGGCGGTGGATGTTTCTGGAAATAAAAGACTTTCTCAAGGCCGAAGACGTGGCACGGTTGCAGGAACTCGCGGCAAAAGTACATTTTGTGGACGGCCGGATTTCCAATCCCCACAACCAGGCCAAGAACAACCTGCAGGCCAGCGAAGCCGACCCACTCTATGCGGAGTCCTCCCGTATCGTGGCGGAAGCCTTCATGCGGTCGGAGCCGTTCCGCAATTTCGCCTTTCCCCGCCATGTCGCCCCGCCGCTGCTCGCCCGCTACGAGCTGGGCATGACCTATGGCGCCCATGCCGACACCTCGCATATGCGTTTTGGCAATGAGCTGCGCCGTTCGGACCTGTCGGCGACGGTGTGGCTCAATCCGCCGGCAAGTTACGACGGCGGCGAACTGGTGGTGCATCTGGGCACCAGGCCGGTGGTGATCAAGGGCGAGCCCGGCAGCCTGGTGGTCTATCCCTCCACCCAGCTGCACGAAGTCACGCCCGTCCGCCGCGGCCAGCGGCTGGTCTCCATCACCTTCATCGAAAGCCTGATCCCGGAGGAGTTCCTGCGCACCCAGCTGTACGAACTCTCCGAGGTTGCGGCGTTGGAAGGCCTGAAGATGTCCTGGGAAAGCCGTGTCCGGCTTGAGGCGGTGCGCAATAACCTCCGCCGGTTGTGGGTACGCTAATATTTAAGTTATTGATTTCAAAAGGTAAAATTTAATCCACACCCGAACAGGCCCCCGATCGGGCCATTAATCGCTTGTTGAAACCCTGCTGGCACCCTACAAAAAGTGTCACGGCAGGCGTTCGCGATTCCCGCGGGCCACCGCGCCGCCCCTGACAGGCGCACAACGCTCCGCGACGAACGCGGACAGATGGCGCTTCCAGGTCAACTCTCAAAGGCCTTACGACCGGCCGCCCGAGTATCATGACTGTCCAATTTGCGCTGCCCTCCGACGCTGTCCCGGTCCTTTCGACCGTTTTGACGGACGGGTTTGCGCGTGTCCTTTCCATTCACAATGCGCGCCGCCTCCTTTCGACCGCCCAGCCTTGCGGCCCGATGCGCGCGCGCGCCGGAGAATTCCATGACCAAACGCATGCTCATCGACGCCAACCACCCGGAAGAGACCCGCGTGGTCATTCTCGACGGTTCCAAGGTCGAGGAATTTGATTTCGAGGCCGCATCCAAGCGGCCGCTCAAGGGAAACATCTATCTGGCGAAGGTGACGCGGGTTGAGCCGTCGCTGCAGGCCGCCTTTGTCGAATATGGCGGCAACCGCCAGGGCTTCCTGGCCTTCGCCGAAATCCATCCCGATTATTACCAGATCCCCATGGCCGACCGGCAGGCGCTGCTTGCCGAGCAGGAGGCCGAAGCCCGCCGCCGCCAAGAAGATGACATCGAAAGCTTCGAGATCACCGGCGCCAGGACCGGGGACGAGGAAGCCGAGGCCGACGAGGAAGCCGAGGAAGAGGCCGATGCCGGCGAGGACGTGGTGGAAATGGCGCCGCTGGTGCCGCTGGATGCCGCCCCCGACAGCGAAGACGAAGACGACAGCGCCGCCGAAAGCCCCGAAGACGAGCATGAAGACGTGTTCGTCAATCATGGCGGCGCGGTGGTCGAGCACGACCATGAGGACGAGCTGCCGAAAACCAAGCCGGAAGCCGCCGCCGAGGCCCTGCCCGACTATCAGGGCGATGCGCAAGTCGCCGCCGCCGAAGCCGTGGAAGAAAATGAGGGCGAGATCCAGCCGGTCAGTGTTGACGGCGAAACCCTCGAGGATATGGCCGCCGAGGCCGTGGAAGAGAACGAAGGCGCCACCTTCCCGGTGAGCGCCGATGCCGAAGCCGCGCCGGCCGACGCCCAGGCGCTGCAGGCCCAGCGCCCGCCGCAGAAATGGGTGCGCAAGAAGCACTACAAGATTCAGGAAGTGATCAAGCGCCGCCAGATCATCCTGGTGCAGGTGGTCAAGGAGGAACGCGGCAACAAGGGCGCCGCGCTCACCACCTATATGTCGCTGGCCGGCCGCTATTGCGTGCTGATGCCCAACACCCCGCGCGGTGGCGGCATCTCGCGCAAGATCACCAATGCCGCGGACAGGAAGCGCCTGAAGGCGGCGGCCCAGGGGCTGGACCTGCCCGAAGGCATGGGCCTGATCATCCGCACCGCCGGCGAAAACCGCACCCGGCTCGAGATCCGGCGCGACTATGACTATCTGCTGCGGCTGTGGGACACGATCCGGGAAAAGACGCTGTCGTCCAATGCGCCGGCCTGCGTCTATGAGGAAGGCGACCTGGTCAAGCGCGTCATCCGCGACCTTTACAATAAGGATGTGCAGGACGTCGTGGTGGAAGGCGACGAGGGCTTCCGCAACGCCAAGGACTTCATGCGCATGCTGATGCCCAGCCATGCCAAATACGTCCATCAGTACAAGGACACGGTGCCGCTGTTCCAGCGCATGCACATCGAATCCCAGCTGGATTCCATGTTCTCGCCCACCGTCACCCTGAAATCAGGCGGCTACATCGTCATCAACCAGACCGAGGCGCTGGTCTCCATCGACGTGAATTCGGGGCGCGCCACCCGCGAGCATTCCATCGAGGAGACGGCGCGCAAGACCAATCTGGAAGCGGCCAGTGAAATCGGCCGCCAGCTGCGCCTGCGCGACCTGGCGGGCCTGATCGTGATCGACTTCATCGACATGGAAGAAGGCCGCAACGACCGCGAGGTCGAGAAGCGCCTGCGCGATGCGGTGAAGAACGACCGCGCCCGGGTGCAGATCGGCAAGATCTCGCAGTTCGGCCTTCTGGAGATGTCGCGCCAGCGCCTGCGCGCCGGCGTGATCGCCGGATCCACCGTCACCTGCCCGCATTGCGCCGGCACCGGCCTGGTGCGCTCCACCGAATCCACCGCGCTGCGCGTGCTGCGCGGGCTTGAGGACGAGGGCGAGAAGAACCGCGCCGCCGCCGTGACGGTGAAGATCGCCAGTGAAGTGGCGCTCTATATCCTGAACCAGAAGCGCGCCGAACTGTCGCGCATCGAAAATGAACATGGCATGGCCATATCGTTCGAACCCACGGAAGGCATGGCCGCCGGCTCGTTCGAGATCGAGCGCACCAAGAGCCGCGATCCGGGCGATCGTCCCAGGCCGCATGCGGTGAGCATCGAGGCGGGTTTTGTGCCGTCCGACGAGCCGGAGCCCGAATATGAGGAAGAGGCCGAGGAGGAAGAACTCGAGGCCGCCGAGGACGATGCCGCTGATGGCGAAGAAGCCGGAGAGCCGCAGTCTTTCGACCGGCCCGAGGGTCAGCGCGAAGGCCGGGAGAGCGCACGCCGCCGCCGCCGTGGTGGACGCGGCCGTGGCCGCGAGCGTGCTGAGGGCCAGCCCGCTCCCGTGGAAGCTGCCGATGGCGCGGCCGCGGAAGGCATAGAAGGCGATAATGCCGTGCCGCAGGTCCAGCAGAATGGCCAGCAAAATGGTCAATCCTTCGGCGAGAATGGCGAACCGCGCCGCAAGCGCCGCCGCCGCCGTGGCCGCCGTGGCGGCCGCGAACGGGGCGAACGTCCCGAACCCGAAGGCATGGAGCATCACCAGACCGGTTTTGTGAATGAGACCGACCGCTTTGGCGCCGTGCCCGACGAGATCGACACCACGCCCACCGACACCAAGCATGCGCCGGGCGCTCCGTCCGCGCCGGTCTGGTCGCTGCAGGACGACATTCCCGACACCACGCCGCAGGAAGATGAAGCGGCCAAAAGCGAAAGCCAGCCCAAGAAGAAGGGGTGGTGGCAGAGGACGTTCAGTGGTGGGGAGTAAGCGACGCGCTCACTTGGTTTGCCTACCTCGCCCTTCACTTTAGCTCAGGGCGTTCGCTTCCTCGCACAGGTCCACCGGACCTGTGCTTGCGCGTTCCGCGCAACGGTCGCTCACGGTGGCAGAGGACGTTCAGTGGTAGTGAGTAACTTTCTCACCATGGGCGGCCTTGAGCGGCCCATCCAGGGTCACGAACTGAAATAGCAGTCATTCTAATTCTGGATGGCCGGGTCGTGAAGCTTGTCCTCCGGCCGCGCTTCGCGCGGACCGGGGGCCCGGCCATGGAGAATTATTCAACGCATCGTCACTTCTGCCGTCACACCCGCGCCATGGGCTCCCGGATCGGTCAGCGCCACGCAGGCCTCGGGACTGCAGGAGATCATGTTCACCGTATCGAACGGCGCCCGCCCCGTGCCGCGCAGGTCGCCGCGCTTGCCAAGTTCACGGCCACCGGCTGCCTCCAGCACCGCATAGATCGCTGCCGCCGTTCCGTTGGGCCCGCCCGCGCCCGCTCCCGCCAGCGCCACCGCGCCGTTGCTGGTGGCGATCACAGGCGCGAGGAAGGCACTCGCTATTCCGGCCTGGCTGGACGGCGTGGCGCCAAGCACCACACCGGTGCTGCCCGCGGTGTGCCCCGAACCAAAGGGCCCGTTGAGCGTCACGGCGCAGGACGCGGCCGTGCCATTGGCGTCCACGGCGGCAAAGCCGGTCGAGCCCAGATCGCCCGGCACACTGGCGACGCCGAAGCTGCCCAGGGCTTGGCCGACCGCCGATTGGGTGGCGCCGGCCGGATTGCGCGTGGCACGCAGGTCCCGCGAAAGATTGGCCAGCATCGCCGCGCTGAAGGCGCCCGCTCCGGTGCGCGCGCCCGGCAGATAGATGGTGAAACCGCCCATGCTGCGCGTCAGCGCCGGATCCTGCGACACGGCTGTCGCGGCGAGCTCGCCCAGGCTGATGCCACCGCCTTGCGCGGAGGAATAAGCCGCAATGCTGGCCGCCACCGCGCCCTTGTAGAATCCGTCGGCCTTGTTGAGGCGGATCTGTCCCAAAGTGACGCCGAGCGGCACATTCTTGGCCTCGGCGCCCGCCGCGCGCGGGCTGCCGGCCTCATCCAGGAATTCCGCCGCCAGCCCGGCATCCAGCCGCAGCAGATTCTGCGCGGGCGCAAGCCGCGACGCCAAGGCTTCGGAAATGGGAAAGCCGGTGGAGGCAAAAGCTTCGCCCGGCGCCACGATCCGCTGCCAGGGCAACGCGCCGTAAAGCTTGTGCATGGCGGCAAAGCCAGCCGGCGCGCCGGGCAGGGCATAGTAACCGCCGGCCTTGGGCGCCTTGGTGAGGAAATCGAACTCGGTCACCTGACCGCTGAGATCCCGCACCAGGCAGATGCCGCCGCTGCCCAATCCCGCCGCCACCGGATAGGTCGCGGTCAGGCTAAAGAACATGGTTGCAACCGCATCGACCGCGGTGCCCTGGTCTGCCAGGACGGCGGCGCCGGCGCGCGCGGCCAGAGGTTCATCAGCCACGGCGATGCCGCTGCGCCTGGGCTCGCTGACCATGCTGCTGGTGTAGGAATGGGGTTCGTCTTCCAGCCCCAGGGTTGCGGCGGTGTGGTCACCCAGGGTGGTGACGGTCTGGCAGCCGCCCAGCAAAAAGGCCGGCATGGCGAAAAGGGCGATGAAGCGTCGGGACATGAACGAGGCGTAATCCTTGAGGATACAGGGCTGGAACCCCTTATGCCCCAGCCCGGGCCGCTTCGCTACAGTGCTACAGTTTGACCAAAACCACGCCTGCCCATAGGTTCGGCCTTGGTGTGGCGGCTCAGAAGTCCCCTTCGGCGTTGCGGCGGGCTCATCGAGGGGACTTCTGAACCAAGGCCACACCAGAATTAATAATTCTCGTGTCCCTTTAAATCCGAAGTTCGCTACTGATAGCGCCGCAAGATCAAGCGAACTTCGGATTTGGGACACGAGCGGGGGTTTTGAGTGGGGCAACGGGAGTAGCTGGCTTGTCGCTGAGAACACCGAATTCCGCCGCGCGCAAAGCCGTCTTTGCCGCCGGTTTCGTCTGCGCGTTCCTGGCCTATGCCCTGCCCGCCTGGGCCCAGGGCGACATAGGCCTTTTGCGCGACACCGAAACCGAGGAAATGCTGAGGAGCTACGAGACGCCCTTGGCGCGCGCCGCAGGCCTGGATCCTGTCCCGAAGGTCTGGCTGGTGGGCGATGACGAGATCAACGCCTTTGCCTCTTATGGCGACGGCGGCGAGAATGTCTTCATCTTCTCCGGCATTCTTTTGTGGCTGCACAACCCCAATGAGATGATCGGGGTGATGGCGCATGAGACCGGCCATATCGCGGCCGGCCATCTGTCGCGCGGCAGCTATGGCATGAAGAAGGCGATGATCCCCATGCTTTTGTCGCTGGTGGTGGGCATCGGCGCGATGATCGCCGGCGCGGGCGAAGCCGGCATGGCGATCATGGGCATCGGCCAAGCCTACGCCATGGGCCAGATGGCGGCGTTCACCCGGGTGCAGGAATCCACCGCCGACCAGATCGGCGCCAAACTGCTGCTCGCCACCCACCAGTCACCGATGGGCATGTACCACACCTTCCAGCGCTTCGCGAACGACGAGGCGATGAGCGCCTACAAGGTGGACAAGTTCGCCGTCGATCATCCGTCCGGCCAGGACCGCGTCTTCGACCTGCAGGACATGGTGGATGCCTCGCCCTATCGCGAAGTGCAGGACAGTCCGGAAGCACTGCACACTTTCCAGATGGTGCAGGCCAAACTGGCCGGCTTCGTACTGCCGGTGAAAGAGGCGCTGAACCGCTATCCGGATTCCGATACTTCGGAACCGGCGCGCTATGCGCACTCCATGATCTATCTGCGCCAGCCCAATCTCCAGAAGGCGCTGGCCGCGATCAACGGCCTGCTGGTGGACGAGCCCAACAACCCCTACTTCTACGAAGTGCGCGGCCAGATCTATATGAGCATGGCCCGGCCGGCGCAGGCCATTCCCGATTACCAGAAGTCGGTGGCCTTGCGCCCGCAGGCGCCGCAGCTGAGACTAGCATTGGCCACCGCCCAGCTTGCCACCGAGGATGCAAGCCTGGCGCAGCCCGCGCTCGCCAATCTCAAGGCGGCGATCCTGGTGGAGGATGACGACGTCTTCACCTGGTACCAGACGGCGCAGGCCTACAGCCTGCTCAAGAATGAGCCGATGGCCAATCTGTCGACCGCCGAAGCCTGGTACAATGCCGGCGACATGCGCAAGGCGCTGATCTTTGCCACCCGCGCGCGCGGCAAGCTGCCGCAGGGATCGGCCGACTGGCAGCGCGCCGGCGACATCATCGGCGCGGCGGGGCCGCTGGCCGCGCAGCAGCAGCGGGGATGAAAATGCGGCCCGTTATAATCATGCTGGCGGGCACCTTTGGCGGCGCCGCCCTCGCGGTCGCCATCATCCTTGTCATGGCGCAGAACGGGCTGGTGCCGATCAACGACCGGCAGATGCAGACCTATCTGATGCTGCATCCCGAGCTTGCGCCGGCGATGATGGGCCGCGCGCAGGCCCTCGATGACCAGAAACAGGCCGCGGACCAGACGGCCGCCATGAAGAAAATGGGACAGGCCGCCTTCTTCGATCCCGCGGTGGCCTTTGTGACCGGCCCGTCCGACGCCAAGGCCTCGCTGGTGGAATTCTATGATTATGACTGCCCCTTCTGCCGCGCCTCCCTGCCCGCGGTGAAAAAGTTCTACGACGCCCACAAGAGCGACACCCGTTTCTCCTTCATCGAATTCCCCATCGCCGACCTGCACGGTCCAAGCGCGCTTCTGGCGGCGCGGGCTTCGCTGGCGGCCCGGCGCCAACCCGGGCATTACATGGACTTCCACTTCATGCTTCTGGGCGAAGAGGGCCAGGTCACCGATCAGATGGTCTATGCCGACGCCGCCAAGGCCGGCATGGACGTGGACAAGCTCAAGGCCGACATGGCCGATCCGGCGATCGAGAAGACACTGACCTCCTCGATCGCCCTGGCGCACAAGGTGGGCGTGGACGGCACGCCGACGTTCGTGCTGAACGGCAAGTTTCATCCCGGCGCGGTGGACGATCAGACCCTGGCCAGCGAGATGAAAAGTTAGGGCGTGGCGCCGGGGAAATATTCGACATGCATGTCACCGCCGCGGCCGTAATAGACGGCGCGGCGTCCGGCGATGAAGACATGATAGCCGACGCAGCCGGCCTCGGCGATGCGGGCGCAAAATTCCCGGTACTGGATCTCACCGCGCTGGATGGCGCGCACCGCCGCATCCACGCCGGGCGCGGAGAAGAGCTGGGCCGGCCGGGGGATCTCATGCGCAGGCACGCGCTCGAATGTGCCATCCGGCATGTAGAAGACCCGCTCATTGCTGGCGAGATCGGCGTGGTAACGCTCCACGCCCGCGGCAGCCAGCCTGAGCACGACTTCGGGAAAGGTGATGCGCTCCTCGTCTGAGGCGTGGGTGACTTCCCTGACAATGGCCTTCACGACGCTATCCATGACTTTCACTCCGTTGGCACGCCGCGCAGGTCGCGGCCCCTGACAATTTTCAACAACAGGCTTTTCAGCGCGGCCTGGTCGCGGCCGGAAAGGCCGGCGAAGAATTCAGCGTCGTTGTGGTCGGCCAGCGCGGCCAGTTGCGGCACCAGCGCCCGCCCCTGCCCGGTGAGGGACAGGGTCTGCGCCCGTCCGTCCAGGGCGCTCGCGGCGCGCAAGATCAGTTTGCGGGCCAGAAGCCGGTCCGCCAGCTTGGTGATGGCGCCGCGCGTCATGTCCAGCCTGTCCGCAAGCAGGCTGGGCGGCTGGGCGCGGTCATAAAGTTCGCGCAGCAGGACCCATTCCGCCACGCTTATCCCCCGGGCCGACAGTTTTTCGGCAAAGGCGCCGGAAACATGGTTGGAGACCAGCCGCAGCCAGTAGCCCAGATGATCCCCAAGCGCGGAGGGGGATTTGGTTTCCATGGAAACTAAATAGGCGCAGATGGTTTCCTTGTCAACTATCTTCTTTGAGCAAATGGCAAGCTCCCTCCCGACACGATGGACGACGGCATGCCGACCTCAGAGAGGAAGAGCCGGGCAAGCTCAAACCGCCGCGCCGCATTTTGGCCGAGGACAAGGAGCGTCGCGCGGCACGCGTGCTTCACGCATGTGAGCACGCGCGACACAGTCACCGGGCAAAAGGCAAGCGGCCTTAGATGAGACCCGTCAGCGGGCTCGATGGGTCGGCATAGGCCTTCTTCGGCATCCGGCCGGCGAGCCACGCCATGCGGCCCGCTTCCACCGCCAATTTCATCGCCTTGGCCATCTGCACCGAATCCTTGGCGTGGGCGATTGCCGTGTTGGTCAGCACGGCGTCGCAGCCCAGCTCCATCGCCACCGCCGCATCCGACGCCGTGCCGATACCGGCATCGACCACGACCGGAACCTTGGCGTCCTCGATGATCATGCGGATGTTCACGGTGGCCTGGATGCCCATGCCCGAACCGATGGGCGCGGCCAGCGGCATGATCGCCACGGCGCCCACATCCTCCAGCCGCTTGGCCATCAGGGGATCGTCGCTGCAATAGACCATCACCTGGAAGCCGTCCTTCGACAGCATCTCGGTGGCGCGCAACGTCTCGATCATGTCGGGATAAAGCAGTTTCTTCTCGCCCAGCACTTCCAGCTTGACCAGCGACCAGCCGCCGGCCTCGCGCGCCAGCCGCAAGGTGCGCACCGCATCTTCGCCGGTGAAGCAGCCGGCGGTGTTGGGCAGATAGGTCACCTTTTTCGGATCAATGAAATCCACCAGCTTGGGCTGGCTGGGATCGGTGAGATTGACCCGGCGCACCGCCACGGTGACGATCTCGGCCCCGGACGCCTCCAGGGCCGCGGCATTGTCGGCATAGGTCTTGTACTTGCCGGTGCCGATGATCAGGCGTGACGTGAAAGTCTTGCCCGCAATCGTGAAGGGTTTGTCCAAGCGCGGCACTTCGACCGGCGCATTGCCGCCGCCGATGAAATGCACGATCTCCAGCCGGTCGCCATGACCGACCGCGACCTGGTCGTAGGTCGAGCGCGGCACGATCTCCAGATTGCGTTCCACTGCGATCTTGGCGGGGTCAAGACCCAGGCTTTCCAGCAGGCCGCGCACGCTCAGCGCCGCGTCCAGCCGCCGCGTTTCGCCATTCAGGGTGATTTCAACCGCCATGAGCCCTGGTACCTTAAGCATTTCCGTATCCGCCGGGATACGATTATAAGGCGTGAATCGCCCCTCGCCCCACGGAAAGTCTATGGCAAAAAAGACAAATCAATCCAAGACCTTACCCATATACATCCTCAACGGCCCGAATCTCAATCTGTTGGGGGAGCGTGAGCCGGAAGTTTATGGCTACACCACACTCGCCCAGATCGGGAAGATGTGCGCCGACCAGGCCGCCCAATACGGCCTCGCCACCGTCTTCCACCAGTCCAACCATGAAGGCGAGATCGTGGACCAGTTGCAGGAAGCGCGCACCAGTGGTTCGGGCTTGATCATCAATCCGGCGGGCTATGGCCACACCTCCATCGCCATCCTCGACAGCATCCTGGCGCTCAAGATTCCAGTGATCGAGGTGCATCTGTCCAACATTCACCGCCGCGATCCCTTCCGCAATCATTCCTACGTGTCCAAGGGCGCCACCGGCATCATCATGGGGCTGGGCGCGCAAGGCTATCTGCGCGCGGTGGACGCCATCGCCGAAATCCTCAAGGTGAAGACATGAGTTCCAAGGGCAAGGGGCCCGGCATTGACGCCGCCGCGGTGCGCGAGCTGGCAAATCTGCTGAAGGAAACCGGCCTCACCGAAATCGAGATCGAGCACAATGGCGCGCGCATTCGCGTCAGCCGCGGCGGTGGCGTTGCCGCCCTGGCCGCGCCGGCGCCGGTCGCCGCAGCACCCGCCCCCGCCGCGACCCCGCCGGCCGCATCAGGTCCGCCGGCCGGCGCCGTGCCTTCGCCCATGGTCGGCACGGTCTATGCCGCGCCCGAACCCGGCAAGCCGCCCTTCATCAGCATTGGCAAGACGGTGAAGGAAGGCGATACGCTGTTCATCGTGGAAGCAATGAAGACCATGAACGCCATTGCCGCGCCCAAAGGCGGCACGGTGACCGAGATCAACGTCACCGACGGCACGCCCGTGGAATTCGGCCAGATCCTCTGCGTCATCGCCTGATGTTCGAGAAAGTCCTCATCGCCAATCGCGGCGAAATCGCGCTTCGCGTCATTCGCGCCTGCAAGGAGATGGGCATCTCCACGGTGGCGATCCATTCCACCGCCGACAGCGAGGCGATGCATGTCAAGCTGGCCGATGAAAGCGTGTGTGTCGGCCCGCCGGCGGCCAGCCAGTCCTATCTCAACATTCCCGCCATCATCGCCGCCTGCGAGATCACCGGCGCCGAAGCCATCCATCCCGGCTATGGCTTCCTGTCGGAAAACGCCAAGTTCGCCGACATCATCGAGGAACATGGCCTGACCTTCATCGGCCCCAGGGCGGAGCATATCCGCATGATGGGCGACAAGATCACCGCCAAGCAGACAGTGAAGGAGCTGGGTATTCCGACGGTTCCGGGTTCGGACGGCGAAGTCAGCGACAAGGATGCGGCCAGGATTGCGCAAGGGATCGGCTATCCCGTCCTGATCAAGGCGACCGCCGGCGGCGGCGGCCGCGGCATGAAGGTGGCGCAGAATGCGGGCGAACTTTCCTTCGCGCTGTCCACCGCCCGCGCCGAAGCCAAGGCCGCCTTTGGCAACGACACGGTCTATATGGAGAAATATCTCCAGAAGCCCCGCCACATCGAAATCCAGATTCTGGCCGACAGTCATGGTCATGTCGTGCATCTGGGCGAGCGCGACTGCTCGCTGCAGCGCCGCCACCAGAAGGTATGGGAAGAAGCGGGTTCACCCGCCCTCAATGCCCAGGAGCGCGACGACATCGGCGGCATCGTCACCCGCGCCCTGGAGAAGCTGGGCTATCTTGGCGCCGGCACCGTCGAATTCCTGTATGAAGATGGCCGCTTCTATTTCATCGAGA
>DATAWO010000089.1:0-12705 GCA_036267165.1 Rhizomicrobium sp.
CTTTTTCGGCTTTATCATCGCCTGGGTGCTGGTGCGGTATCGCTTTGCCGGCAAGAGATTGCTCGACGCCCTGATCGATTTGCCTTTCGCTTTGCCGACGGCGGTGGCGGGGATTGCGCTGTCCACCCTTTATGCGCCCAACGGTTGGGTCGGAGCGCTGCTTCTGGGCTATGGCATTCGCGTCGCCTATACCCCATGGGGCGTGTTGGTGGCGATGATCTTCATCGGCCTGCCCTTCACCGTGCGAACGTTACAGCCGGTGTTGAGCGAACAAAGCTTGGATGTGGAAGAAGCCGCCGCGACTTTGGGCGCGACCCGGCTGCAGACCATCGCCAAAGTGGTGATACCCACGCTGGTCCCGGCGATGCTCACCGGCGCCGCCATGGCCTTTGCCCGCGGGGTGGGGGAATATGGCTCCATCATCTTCATTGCCGGCAATCTGCCGATGGTCAGCGAGATCGCGCCGCTCCTGATCGTCACCAAGCTGGAGGAATTCGACTATGCCGGAGCGGCGGCCATCGGCCTGGTGATGCTGGCGGCAAGTTTCGTGATGTTGCTGGCGTTGAACGGCTTGCAGAGCTGGGCGGCGAAACGGCGATGAGCACTTTTTTAAATAGCCGCTCGCTCGCACGCTGGCGCTACGAGCCTCGCCGACGCTCCTTCCGAAACCCGACTGAAGATCCTCTCTGGCTCAAGCTTGTTCTGGGCGGCGCGGCGATTTCCTTTATCGCCGTACTGTTGCTGCTGCCGCTCATTCTGGTGTTCAAGGAAGCTTTCGCACAGGGCGTGTCCGCCTTCTGGGCCTCCATCACCGAACCCGATGCGCTGGCAGCGGTCAGGCTGTCGCTGACGGCGGCGGCCATCGCGGTGCCGCTCAACACCCTGTTCGGCATCGCCGCCGCCTGGTCCGTCGCCAAGTTCGATTTTCCCGGCAAGACCTTGCTGGTCACCCTGATTGACCTTCCTTTCTCGGTGTCGCCGGTGGTGTCGGGCCTGATCTATGTGCTGGTGTTCGGCATGCAGGGCTGGCTGGGCCCGTGGCTGGGCGATCACGACATCCATGTCCTGTTTGCGCTGCCCGGCATCGTGCTGGCCACCATCTTCGTGACTTTTCCGTTCGTGGCGCGCGAATTGATTCCGCTGATGACCGATCAGGGCCGCGACGAGGAAGAAGCGGCCGCCACGCTGGGCGCTTCCGGTCTTGGCACATTCCTGCGTGTCACCCTGCCCAACATCAAATGGGGCCTGCTCTACAGCGTGCTCTTATGCAATGCCCGTGCGCTGGGCGAGTTCGGCGCGGTGTCGGTGGTGTCAGGCCATATCCGAGGGGCAACCAACACCATGCCCCTGCATGTCGAGCTGCTCTACAACAATTACGATTATGTCGGCGCCTTTGCCGTCGCCGCGTTGCTGGCGATGCTGGCGCTGGTCACCCTTGTTCTCAAGTCATTGCTGGAATGGCGCTATGCGGACGAGCTGGCCGCCATGCATCGCCATTAGGACGGCGCGTCGGCGAAAGCCGCAGTGCCCATAGGAGAAGCAGATGTTTCTGACTGTTGATACCATCTCCAAGAAATTCGGGCGGTTTCCGGCCTTGAACGGCGCCAGTTTTGTCGCGCCGCAGGGCGGCTTTGTGTCCCTGCTGGGGCCGTCGGGCTCGGGCAAGACCACCCTGCTGCGCATCCTGGGCGGGTTGGAATTCGCCGACAGCGGCAGCGTGCGCTTTGCCGACCTGAACTGGCTGGACATGCCGGCGCGCACCCGCAATGCCGGTTTTGTCTTTCAGCACTATGCCCTGTTCAAGCATATGAGCGTGGCCGAAAACATTGCTTTCGGGCTCAGGGTGCGGCCGCGCCCCAAGCGCCCATCCCGCGGCGAGATCACCGCGCGGGTCAAGGAATTGCTGGCGCTGGTGCAGCTGCCCGGCCTGGAAGACCGCTATCCCAGTCAACTGTCCGGCGGCCAGCGCCAGCGCGTGGCCCTGGCCCGGGCGCTGGCGATCGAGCCACGCATGCTGCTGCTGGATGAGCCCTTCGGCGCGCTCGACGCCAAGGTGCGCAAGGAATTGCGCGCCGACCTGCGCCGCATTCACGATCACGCCGGCGTGACCACGGTGTTTGTCACCCACGACCAGGAAGAGGCCTTCGCGGTGGCCGATCTGGTGGCGGTGATGAAGGACGGCCGTATCGAGCAGTATGGCGCGCCCGCCGATGTGCGGCGCAATCCCAGGACAGCTTTCGTGTCGGAGTTTTTGTCGGCATAATTCCACGTGTCACGGCCGGGTCAAGCCCGGCCATGACACGTGAGTTAAATGCCGGCAATCGACTTCGCGACAGCCTCCGCAACCCTTATTCCATCGACCGCGGCCGAAAGAATGCCGCCGGCGAAGCCCGCGCCTTCTCCCGCCGGATAAAGCCCCTGTGTGTTGAGGCTTTGATAGTCCTCGCCGCGCTTGATGCGGATGGGCGACGATGTGCGCGTCTCCACGCCGGTCAGTACGGCATCGGCGCGGTCGAAACCTTTGATCTGGCGGCCAAAGGCGGGCAGGGCCTTGCGGATCGCCGCGATCGCATAGGAGGGGAGACAGCCGGCCAGATCGGTCGGCAACACGCCGGGGCGATAGGAGGGAACGACTTCGCCGAGACCCGGCGATGCCTTGCCGGCAATGAAATCCCCCACCAGCTGCGCCGGCGCCGCATAGGTGCCGCCGCCGGCGGCAAACGCCGCGCTCTCCCATTGCCGCTGCAGGCCGATGCCGGCGAGCGGATGGCCGGGATAATCTTCTTCCGGCGTGATCCCCACCACGATGCCGGCATTGGCGTTGCGCTCATTGCGGGAATATTGGCTCATGCCGTTGGTCACCACCCGGCCGGGCTCGCTGGCCGCCGCCACCACCGTGCCGCCGGGGCACATGCAGAAGCTGTAGACGCCGCGGCCATTTTGGGCGTGATGCACCAGCTTGTAATCGGCCGCGCCCAGTTGCGGGATGGAACGGCCGAAGCGCGCCTGGTCGATCATGCCCTGCGGATGCTCGATGCGCAAACCGATGGAGAAGGGCTTGGCCTCGATATCCACGCCCCGGTCATACAGCATCTCGAAAGTGTCCCGGGCGCTGTGGCCCAGCGCCAGCACCACATGGTGGCTTGCGATCTCTTCACCGGATTCCAGTTTCACGCCGCGCACGCGCCGCGCGTCATCCAGCAGCAGGTCCGTCACCTTGCTTTTGAAGCGGTATTCTCCGCCCAACCCTTCGATGGTCTGGCGCAGGGCCTCCACCATCGTCACCAGTCGGAAGGTGCCGATATGGGGATGGGCTTCGCTGAGGATTTCCTCCGGCGCGCCGGCCTTGACGAATTCGGTCAGCACCTTGCGGCCCAGATGGCGTGGATCCTTGATCTGGCTGTAGAGCTTGCCGTCGGAAAAGGTGCCGGCGCCGCCTTCGCCGAACTGGACATTGGATTCCGGATCGAGCACCGAGCGGCGCCACAGGCCCCAGGTGTCCTTGGTGCGCTCGCGCACCACCTTGCCGCGTTCCAGGAGGATCGGGCGGAAACCGGCCTGGGCCAGGATCAGGGCGGCGAACAGTCCGCAGGGCCCCGCGCCGATCACCAGCGGCTGCTGGAAGCTGGCCGGGGGCTTTGCCACCGGACGATATTCCATGTCGGGCGTGGGCCGTGCGTCTTTGGGGGCGCGGCTTTCATCCTTCAGGGTGACGTCCACGGTATAGATATAGGAAATCGCGTTCCTGTTGCGCGCGTCATGGGCGCGCCTGAACACATGCCAGTCCAGCAGCGCCTCGGCCGGCAGCTTCAGCTTTTTCAGAATGGCGGCCTTCAGCGCCTCGGGCGCATGGCCGAGCGGCAGCTTGATGTCGGTGAGGCGCAGCATGGCGGGCAAGCTATAGCCACAAGCGTGGCCTTCGCTCAACCCGAAGGGTCAAAGCTTCAGCTTCAGGCCGATCTGGAAGGTGATGGGCTGCTGCAAAGTCAGGGTGCGCGGATCGGTCAACGCCGGATTGAGCAGGCCAACCGTGTCATCGGTCTCGAAATAGGTGCCATAGCTGGCGCTGTGGTTGTCGAGCACATTGTCCACCAGCCCGAAGACCTGCCACTCAGGCGTGATGTCATAGGCGGCGCGCAGATTGACCACCGCATAGCCCGGCAGCTTGCTGTTGAGGTTGGACGGGTCGCCGTCGAAATACTGGCTGCCGGTGAAGGCCAGTTCTCCGCCCAGGCTCAGGCCGTCCATCACCATCACATCGCCGCCGGCCTTGATCGTGTTGGCGGGCGAGATCGGGATATGGTTGCCCGGTGTCACCAGCACATTGCCGTTGGCGTCGGAGTTGGGATTGTTGGGCGACGCCAGCGTGCCGGTGAACTGATAGGTGGCGTCGAGATAGGAATAGTTGAGATAGGCCGACCAGCCCTGGCCTTGATAGTCAGTGGTCAGATCCACACCCTGGCGGCGGGTCAGCGGCACATTGGTGTAATAGCCGCGGCCCTGGATGGTGCTGGCCAGCGCGATGATGTCATTGTCGCTGTCGGTGCGGAAGAAGGCGGCGCTCCAGTTCAGATGGTCGTCACCCAACAGGCCGGCAAGGCTGCCGCGCGCGCCGGCCTGATAGGTGTGTGACACCACCTGCGCCAGCGATGGGTCGGCCACCAGCGAATTTTCCAGCAGGCACGGCTGGGTCTGGCTGGCGCAGTCCAGTTCCAGCGGCGTGGGCGCGCGATTGGCCTCGGAATAGCCGCCGAACAGCGAGATGGCGTCATCGAACTTGTAGGTCAGCCCGGCCAGCGGATTGACATGGCCATAGCCGTGGCTGCCGGTGAGTTCGGTGGCGATGCCGCTGCGATCGCGGCCGCTGATGTCGGCGGCATTGACGCGCAAGCCCGCCGTGATGGTCAGCGCATCGGTCAGATCCAGCGCATCCACCGCGTAAAGCCCGTAATAGTTGGTGGTGGCGCCCAGATTGACCGGCGCATAGCCCAGATTGCCCAGGGTATGGACAATGTTGCCGGCACGGGGAACGGTACCGTCCACCGCCACATCGAGATTGGGGAATTCCCGCCCCAGCGTGCTGTTGGACTGAAAGCCGATGGCGCTATGGTCGATGCTGCCGCCGGCGGTGAAATAGTTGGTCAGGCCAAATAGCGGTTGGTTGCCGGTCACCTGCACGGTCGCGCCTTGCGTGGCCGTGTCGGTGAAGGTGCGATCGATGGTGCCATAGCTGATGGCATTGTCGAAGGGAAAGACCTGGCCCGCGGCGTTCATGATCACGAACTGGTTGCGGAAGGCCGTGGTCTTGCCGCCCGGCGGGGTGCCGAAGGCGTCGTCCTGCAGGCAGAGATCGCCGCCGAAGGATGAGCGGGTCGAACAGCTTTCAAAGTCGCCGTCATTGCCGTCGACATGGCGCTGGCGCAACGCCCGGACATAGACGGAAGCCTCCAGCTGCCAGTTGTCGGAGAGCCGCGTCTTGTCGTTCAGCGCCAGGCTGCCGATCAGGTTGTGGGTCGTTTGCGGATAGGTGTAAACCGCGTCGGATGCCTGCTGCACCAGCTCGATGGGTGTGGGTCCAACCACGCCCAGGTCCGACAGCGAAGCCGCCGCGACGAAGTGCAATTCGCTCGCGCCAAAGCGCCAGCCGGTATCGGTATAGAGCCGTGCCAGGCCCGACGGCGAATGCAGCCGCCAGCCGCTGTCGGTTACCCCTTCCGCGGTGGCGTAGAAACTCATATTGCCGCTTTCGAAGCCGTATTGCGCGGTGCCCATGCCATGGCCGTAAGTCCCGCCCTGGCCGGACAGTGCGGTGCCCTGCCAGGTGAAGCCGTTCTTCATCACCAGATTGACCGAGCCGCCCAGGGCATTGAGGCCGAACACCGGATTGCTGCTCCACACATCCATGCGGGCGATGGCGGTTTCGGGAATGGAATCCCAGTTGACGGTGTCGCCAAAGGCTTCGTTCAGGCGCACGCCGTTCTGATAGACCGCCACGCCCTGCGCCACGCCTTGAAGCGGGGAGGCTTCAAAGCCATGAAAGCGCAGATCCTGGAACATGGTGTTGCCCTGGCTGTCGGACAGCGACACGCCGGCGGTCTGGTTGCCCAGTGCGTCCAGCACCGTGGCGCCATGCTGGGCGGTGACTTGATCCGCGCTGAAGCTCTGCAATTCGCCCGGCACCTTGCTCGCGTCCTGGCCGATGTCGGAGTCGGGCAGCGTGCCATAGACGACAATATGCTCAGTGCCGGCGGCGATCTGCTGGGCCATGGCGGGTGAAACGAACAGGCTGGCGGCGGCCATCAGGCCCAGGCGGATTTTCATGCTTTCCCCTTTTGTATGAGGGGCTTAGAGCAGCGCCGGGGCGGGCGCAATTTCCCGATTTCCCGGAATTGCCGGGAATTTTTCCCGAATGGCAAATCATTCCGGCGCGCGGCTAAGATGCATCAGTTTTTGCCGATGGGCGCCGATGTCCCTGCGCGGACAAGTCTTTGTTTCGGTCGTGATGGCGCTGCTGCTCAGCCTTTCGGTGCTGGGCGTGGTGGCGCTGGGTCATGCCCGGGCCTTGGTGGACAATGAAATGAGCATGGCGTTGGAGGCCGGCGACCGCATTGTCGACAACGCGCTCCTGTCCTTGCCGCAGGGTGGCGCGGACGCCTATCTGGAACGGCTGGTCAAAAGCTTTGACGGCAACCGCCATGTCAGGGTGGCGCTGATCGAGCGGGGACGTGAAGTGACGGTGTCCGCGCTGGCCACGCCCGATCCGGTTCCCGGCTGGTATCAGCGGCTGCTGGAGATTCCCGTGCAGCAGCGCATCGACACCGCGCCACGGTTGGGCGGGCGCATCCTCAAGGTCACCACCGATGCCCATAACGAGATCGGCGAGGACTGGACACAGTTCCGCGATGGCGCGGCCATACTGGCGCTGTTCAGTCTTCTGGTGCTGGGCCTGCTGCATCTGGCGATGGCGCGCGTGTCGCGTCTCTTGGGCAAACTGACCGGCGGCTTCGAGGCGGTGGGCGGCGGCGACTATGCCGCGCATGTCGTGCTCCGGGGCCCGAAGGAAATCTCGATCCTGGCGGAGGCCTTCAACCGCATGACGGCGCGGCTGAAGCGCCTGGAGGACGCCAACCGCCGCCTCACCGGCCAGATGCTGGCCATTCAGGAAGAAGAGCGCGCCGATCTCGCCCGCGACCTGCATGACGAAATGGGGCCTTTCCTGTTCGCCATGCGGCTGGATGCGGAAGCGATCCAGGCCGAGGCGAAGAAAAATGGTCAGCGCGTCATCGCCGAACGCGCCAGCGGGCTGGGCGAGGCGGTGAGCCATATCCAGAGCCGCGTGCGCAGCATCCTCAAGCAGCTGCGCCCCGACGGCCTGGCGGAGACCGGGCTCCGGGTTGCGGTGGGCAATCTCGTCACCTTCTGGCAGCGCCATCACGGCGGCATCGCCATTCACCTGGATGTGGCGGCGGAAGGCTTTGGTCCCGAGGCGGACGCCGCCATCTTTCGCCTGGTGCAGGAAGGCCTGACCAATGCCGCGCGTCATGGCGCGGCAAAACAGGTCTGGATCACCATCGCCGCCCTGGATGGGGCCATTCGCGTGACTGTCGAGGACGATGGCGTCGGATTCATCGCGCGCGACGGCGGCGGCATGGGACTCAAGGGCATGCGCGAAAGGCTCTCCGCGCTCAATGGAGAAATGACCTTGAATGACCGGCCTGGCGGCGGAACGCGGCTTCAGGCGATGATCCCGCATGCGGCGGTCGCGGATGCGGTGGCATGAAGATCCTGATTGTTGACGATCACGCGGTGATCCGCGCCGGACTGAAACAGCTTTGCGCCGATACCGGCGCCGCGGTGCTGGAGGCCGATAGCGGCGTGTCCGCGCTGGCGCTTCAGAAAAGCGAGCGGCCGCAGTTGACGGTGCTGGACCTCAACATGCCCGGCCTCAGCGGTCTTGAGCTGCTGCGGCAGTTGCTGGAGGTTGATCCCGCCGCGCGCGTGCTGGTCTTCTCCATGCATGGCGAGCCGGTCTATGCCGCCAAGGCGCTTGAGATCGGGGCCAAGGGCTATCTCAGCAAGAATGCGTCGCCGGAGGAATTGCGCACCGCGCTGTCGCGCATTTTTGGCGGCATGACCTATGTGGAAAGTGAAATCGCGCAACAGCTGGCGGCGCTGCCGGGCGAACAGCGCCAGCAATTGAGCGAGCGCGATCTGGAAATCCTTCGCCTGCTTGGTGAAGGCCGCAGTTTCACCGAAATCGCGGCCTGCCTGGGGCTGGGTTACAAGACCGTGGCCAACACCGCCACCGCGATAAAATCCAAGCTGGGCGTGGCGCGCACCGCCGATCTGATAAGGCTTTCGGTGGAAATGGGAATCGGGCGTCAGGTTCCTTGATCGCCGGTTTGGATTCGTTCCAGCCTCACAAAAGATTTCCGTGACGGTTTCATGTTGACCCCCCGGTCTTTCGGGCGCACTGTTTCTTTGGCCGAGTGAAAAGATCTGCGATTGCCGCAGTTACTTCCCAAGGCGCCCAGCGCGTGATGTCCCGGTGCCATTTTGCATCGCGTCAGTCACGATCGATCCGGTGGAGACCGGATTTCCTGGCGTAGGGAATGTAGCGCGAGATGCGGGTCTGGGATCTGGGCAGGTGAAACCCGCTACAGGAGGGTCCTTGAATGGAAGAAACTCCACCGGAAAGTATGCCGGGCTTCGCCTGATGCGGAGCCAAGGCCCGGATTAAAGACCCGGACCTCCGCCTAAAATTGAAACGGAACAATGGGTGAAAGCCCATAAAAAGAGTCCGGCTTGATGTCGGACAGAAAATGGAACAGGCCTCGTCAGCAATCTGGCGGGGCTTGTTCCGTTTAAGAGCCGTGCCGGATGACAAGCCCGTCAGGCTTCGGGTGCGGTTTTGCGTGTCGGGCGCCGGAAATCCGCCTGCAACAATTTGAAGGATAAATAGGGTTTTTCCGGGAACCGCCCTGGTTTATGCAAGCGTTCATGCGTCATACCGTCATTATTTCCGCCGCCCTGTTGTGCGCTGCCCTGCTGGCTGGCTGCACCACCGCCCGTTCCACCGCGCCAGCGCGCACCGCCGGCGAGCAACTGCTGATCTCCGCCGCCGCCGACCGCGCCGCCCAGCAGCTGTCGCTGGGCATCCCCAAGGGCACCCGCATCTTCGTCGATACCCGCTATTTCCAAGGCTATGACGACGGCTATGCCATCGCGGCCATCCGCACCCAGATGTTGAAAAACGGCCTGATGCTGGTGGATGACCGCACCAAGGCCGAAGCCGTGGTGCAGGTCGCGTCGGGAGCGCTTTCCACCGACCAGAAATCGCTGCTGATCGGCATTCCGCAGTTGACGGTGCCTTACTATCCCGCCGGCAATTCCGTGACGGTGCCGGAAATCGCCCTCTTCAAGCAGGCCGAAGAGAAGGGCGTCGCCAAGTTCGTCGCCACCGGCTATGACGCCAAGACCGGCAAGCTGCTCGCCACCACCGATCCGCGCTACGGCTTTGCCCACAACACCAATCACACCGTGCTGCTGTTCTTCTCCTGGGCGACGGGCGACGTGATCCCGCAGGGCGTGGACCAGAATTCGCTGTCTTTCCACAGCCTCACCAACATGCTGCCGGGTAATTAAATTGGGTCGCTCTCGCTCGCGCGAACGCTCCTAGGGAAAATACTGGTAGAGCCAGGTTTCGCTCAGCGTCTTGTCGCCCAACTTGAGGAACAGGCGCAGATCCACCGGCGCGTTGCCTTCCAGTTGCAGGTCGAAAAAAGCGCGCCAGCGGTCGGTACCCACCACCTTGATGACATAGGCATTGTCGATCTTGCCGCGTGAGGCGCTGACCACGGGCTTGACGTCGAAGCGCTGCTGCATCTGCATCAAGGGGCCGCCGATGAAATCCACCACGAATTTGCGCTTGTCGCGCGGCACGGGGATCTGCCCCGGCACGCCGCCCACCCCCAGCCGGGTCGCCACCACCCTGGCAATGTTCTTTGGGTAGGCGGGCTCCCTGTCCTGCCAGTAAAGCCGGTAGTCGAAAGTCTGGCTGTCGCCGCTCTTGATGTCGCCCTCGGGCCGCCAATAGGCGACGATATTGTCGTGGATCTCGTCATCGGTGGGAATTTCCACCAGTTGCACCGCGCCGGCGCCCCAATTGCCGCGCGGTTCGACCCAGATACTGGGCCGCTTGTTATAATAGGCGCCGTCGTCCTGGTAATTCTCGAAATCCCGGTCGCGCTGGATCAGGCCGAAGCCTTTGGGATTGTCGTCCAGGAAAGAGTTGGTCATCACCTGGGGCGGATCGATCAGCGGCCGCCAAATGCGCTCGCCCTTGCCCGTCCACAGTGCCAGCCCGTCGCTGTCATGGATTTCCGGGCGCCAGTCGGCCGCCTTGCGCCGTTCATTCTCGCCATACCAGTACATGCTGGTGAGCGGCGCCACGCCCAGCCGGGAAATATCGGCGCGGAAGAACAGCACGCAATGCACATTCATCACCACGGCGCCGGTCTGGTTCTTCATGGCGTCGAACCGGTAGGCGCCGGTGATGGAGGGCCCGTCCAGCAGGGCCGAGATGCCGATCGCCGGACCGTTGGCCTCCAGCCAGAACTGGCTGAAGCGGGGAAATTCCTCCGCTGTCGCGGCGGCGGTGTTGATGGCGATGCCGCGGGCGGAGGCGCCATATTGCGCGTCCTGGCCGGAGGAACGGAAATAGCTTGCGCCCTGGAAGGCCAGCCAGTCGGTGGGCCTGTTCTGCCCGTCCATCACCCGGAAGCCGGCAAAGCCGAGGCCCCCCAGCGCCTTGGCGTCGAGTCCGCTGGCGCTGTAGTCGAAATAATCGGGGCCATAGAGAATTTCGCGCGCCTTGCCGCCTTCCACCGCATGCAGGATCACCGGATCGGCGGAATATTTGTTCAGATGAAAGAAGGATACCGGGTCCGGGCCCTGCGGCCACAGGGCATGGTCGGCGCGGAACTTGATCTTCTGGGCGGCGTCGAAATCAATGCCCTTGACGATCTGGGCGGCGCGGCCCGGTGGCGCTTTATAGGGCTGGCTGGCGCTTTTTTTGGCGAGTTCTGTCAGCCAGGCGAAGCTGAAATCGCGCGGCGGGCCAAAACGTACAGTCTTGGCGGCGTTGACCGCATCGGCCGCCACGGCACGGGTGGCAGGCGGCAGCAGGCTCGCCGACAGGGCGGCAAGCAGCAGGCGTCGGTCAGGCGTCAACATGGGGAAACTCAGCTTGGAGGGAAGGGCAATAGAGGCGGCAATCATGGAAAAGTTAAGACCGGGATGTTCCGTTGCCTGTCGCCCCTGCGACAAAAATCAAATGCCTCCGAATTGCACGCAACGATCCACGATTTTGCCGCATTGTCACGTTTCATTACTGATGTTGAACGGGCAGCGACCTTTGGACTTTGTACGAATGGATTCCCAATTTCGCGCGTTTGAGGCGCCTCTCGAAACAACCCTGAGCGAGACGGCCACGCCGTTGCGCTGTCCCCGCACCATGGCCCCCCAGGCCCTGGTGCCCTGGACACCCGCCCGGCTGCTCGGTGCCTTGCTGATGACCCTGCTTTCGACCCCGGCGCTGTTGCTGCAGCCTGCCACAAGCCGCCGCCGTGCCTGAGATCGCGCCCCGTCGCTGGCTGTACCTGTTCCTGGTGCTGGCTTCGACGGTGGCGGCCGTTACCCAGATGGCGGGCGTATTTCAGGTAGACGGCTTCAGCACCCGCGAAATCACCATCCTCGTGCTGTTCGCCATTCTGTTCACCTGGATCGCTTTGTCTTTCTGGATGACGGTGTTTGGCGCCTTTGCGCGCTTCACCGGGGCGGAGCTTTTGCCGCTCAGGCCCGTGGCCGGCCCCTCGGCGGCGCGCACCGCCATCCTGATGCCGGTCTATAATGAAGATGTGGGGCGGGTGTTTTCGGGCGTCCGCGCCATCAAGGAAGCGGCCGGTCCCGATTTCGACTTCTTCATCCTCAGTGACAGCACCAATCCAGCCAACTGGGTGGCCGAGGAACTGGCCTGGCAGAAGCTGAAGCGCGAACTTGGCGAGGAGGCGCGCATCTATTACCGCCATCGCGCCCGCAACATCGGCCGCAAGGCCGGCAACATTCAGGACTTCTGCGAGAACTGGGGCCAGCTTTACGACTATATGGTGATCCTGGACGCCGACAGCCTGATGACCGGCAGGACGCTGTCGCATCTGGTGGGCCTGATGGACGCCAATCCCCGCGCCGCCCTGATTCAGGCGCCAGCCCAGCTGGTAGGCCGCAACTCCCTGTTTGCCCGCATCCAGCAGTTTGCCTCCAGCGTCTATGGCCCGCTTCACATCGCGGGTCTTGCCTTCCTGCAAGGGCCGGACGGCAATTATTGGGGCCACAACGCCATCATCCGCGTGCATGCCTTCATGCAGCATTGCGGCTTGCCGCGGCTTCCCGGCCAGCCGCCTTTTGGCGGAGAGATCATGAGCCACGACTTCATCGAGGCGGCATTGTTGCGCCGTGCCGGCTGGGAAGTGTGGATGGCGCCCGATATCGGCGGGTCATATGAGGAGCCGCCGCCCACCCTGCTGGACTATCTGATCCGCGACCGGCGCTGGTGCCAGGGCAATCTGCAGCATCTGCGCATCGCCTTTGCCCAAGGCCTGACCTTGCCCAGCCGGATGCATCTGGCGATGGGGATCATGAGTTATG
>DATAWO010000090.1:0-15681 GCA_036267165.1 Rhizomicrobium sp.
TTGTTCATTGCCTTCGCGCCGCTCGATAATCCGCGCTACGCCGCTTCGATCGTCCTCGAGCATGGCGGCAACGCGCACACCGAGCCGCAGGTGCAGTTCGCGCGCGACATCCTTACCTTCGCCCAGAAGCGCGACACGCTGGGCAGGCCCACCGCCTATCCGCCGGTGAATTCGGCCGATGCGGCGCCCTTGAAGCGGCAGGCGAGCGCTATGCCCGCGGGCGTGCAGCAGGTCGCCAAGGCGGGTGACTGATGGCGCTGAGAGCCTACGCCGCCGCCAAGCGCACGCTGTCCCTGGCCGACAAGCTGCTGGAAGTGAATTGGGGCCTGGTTCTGCTGATTGTGCTGATCGGCTCGGCCGGCATCGCCATGCTCTATTCCGTGGCCGGTGGACAGTTCCATCCCTGGGCGCTGAAACAGATCGGGCATTTCACCGTCGGCCTGCTGGTGCTGCTGGCCGCGGCGATGATCGACGTCCGGGTGTGGATGTCGCTGGCCTATCCGGCTTACGGCCTGGCGCTGCTGCTGCTGGTGGCGGTGGATGTCGCCGGCCATGTCGGCCTGGGCGCCCAGCGCTGGATCATGCTGGGGCCGCTGGAACTGCAACCCTCCGAGCTGATGAAGATTTCGCTGGTGCTGGCGCTTGCCCGCTTCCTGCACGGCAAGAGCATCGAGGAGGTCTCCAAGCCCGTTCCGCTCGCCATCGGGCTTGCCATGATCGCCATCCCGGCGGTGTTCGTGGTGCTGCAGCCCAATCTTGGCACCACGCTGATCATTGTGATGGATGGCTGCTCGCTCCTGTTCCTGGCCGGCCTGTCCTGGTGGTGGATCGCGCCGACGCTGGCGAGCGTGGCGGCCGCCGTGCCGCTGGCCTGGCGCTTTGTGCTGCATGACTATCAAAAGGCGCGGGTCCAGACCTTCCTGGACCCGGAAGCCGACGCGCTGGGCAAGGGCTGGAACATCACCCAGGCCAAAATCGCCATCGGCTCCGGCGGGGTGGCGGGCAAGGGCTTCCTGCAGGGCACCCAGAGCCGCCTCAACTTCCTGCCCGAAAGCCAGACCGACTTCATCTGGACCAGCTTCTGCGAGGAGTTCGGCTTTGTCGGCGCGCTCGCCTTGCTGGTGCTGTTCGCGGTGGTGATCTTCTATGGCGTGCAGACCGCGATGAGCGCGCGGAGCCAGTTCGGGCGCCTGCTGGCGATGGGCGTGATCCTGAACTTCTTCTTCTACATCATGGTCAATGGCCTGATGGTGATGGGCCTGATCCCGGTGGTCGGCATTCCCATGCCGCTTTTGTCCTATGGCGGCTCGGCCATGCTGACGGTGATGTTCGGTTTCGGCCTGCTGATGAGCGTGCATATCCATCGCCAGGTGGAGATTCCCCGCCATTCCGGCGGCATCATCTGATCGGCGAAAACAACTCACAGGGTTCCGTCTGCCTTTGTAGACAGGGGGGTATGCCTCTGTTATGAGGCCCGTCCGCGAGGGCAAGACCAGACCCTCGGGGGTTAATGAAGCGGCTCCGGCTCACGCCTACGCCGCAGCGGGTGATTAGCTCAGTTGGTAGAGCAGCTGACTCTTAATCAGCGGGTCGTAGGTTCGATCCCTACATCACCCACCATTAACCTCCTGAGAGGGTTCAGGAAAATCTGGCCATTGCTGGGCCTTTTGGCCACGGTCACCCCGGCCATCGCGCAAGGCAGCGACTGGGCGCTTTATGGCGGCGAAGGCGGGCGGCGCTTTTCCAGCCTTTCCCAGATCACCCGCGCCAATGCCGGCAAGCTGGAACAGGCCTGGCGCTTCGACATGGCGAAGATGGGCGATCCCCAGACCCATCCGCTGGCGATCGGCGGCGTGGTCTATGCCTATACGCCCACCCTCGACACCATCGCGCTGGACGGCGCGACCGGGAAATTGCTGTGGCGATTCCATTCCGGGGTGAAGGCTGGCGGCCCGCAGCGCGGCCTGGCCATGTGGCGCCAAGGCCACGAGCGCCGGCTGTTCGCCAATGCCGGCAGCTTTCTCTATGCGCTCGATCCCGCCACCGGAAAGCCGATTGCCGGTTTTGGTGACGGCGGGCGCATCGACCTGCGCGAAGGCCTGGACCGCGACCCGCAGAAAATCAGCGTGGCACTGACCGCGCCCGGCCTGATCTGGCGCGACATGATCGTGATGGGCTTCCGCACCGCCGAAAGCGCCCCGGCCGCGCCCGGCGACATCCGCGCCTTTGACGTGCACACCGGCAGGCAGCGCTGGGTGTTCCACACCATTCCCCATCCGGGTCAGCCGGCATACGAGACCTGGCCGCCGGATTACTGGAAGACCGGCGGTGCGGCCAACAACTGGCCGGGCATGGTGCTGGACGAAAAGCACGCGCTGATCTTCGCGCCCACCGGCTCGGCGGTCAGCGATTTCTACGGTTATGACCGCATCGGTGATGATCTCTATGCCAACAGCCTGCTGGCGCTGGACGCCAATACCGGAAAGCTCCGATGGCATTTCCAGGGCATGCATCATGATGTGCTGGACCGCGATTTTCCCTCGCCGCCGGTGCTGCTGACTGTCCGGCATGACGGCAAAGCGGTCGAGGTCGTGGCCCAGGCGACCAAGCAGGGCTATCTGTTCCTGCTCGACCGGCTGACCGGCAAGCCGCTGTTCCCGGTCAGCGAAATGCCGGTGGCGCAAAGCGACGTGCCGGGCGAGAAGACCTCAGCGACCCAGCCGGTGCCGGCAAGCCCAGCGCCTTATGCCCGCCAGCGGTTGAGCGAGGGGCTTCTCACCAACCGCACGCCGGAAGCGCACCAGTGGGCGCTCAATCAGTTTCGCACCTTCAATAATGGAATTGGCAACCACGGCGGACCCTTCACGCCGCTGCGTGTGGGCCAGCAGACCGTGGTGTTTCCCGGCTTTGATGGCGGGGCGGAATGGGGCGGCCAGGCGGCAGACGCCAGACACGGCGTTCTTTATCTCAACGCCAATGATGTGGCCTGGACCGGCAGCCTGGCCAGCGGAGCGGCCATGAGCAGTCTTGGCGCGCGGCTCTATCAGGACAATTGCATGTCCTGTCATGGACCCGACCGCAAAGGCGCGCCGCCGGCTTTTCCTTCGCTCGTCGACAGCGCCCTCACGGACGGACAGATGGCCGCGACGATCCGGGCCGGCCGCGGCCGCATGCCCGCTTTCAACTTGCAGGACGATGCCATGACGGCGCTGCTGGGTTATGTCCGCAGCGGCCAGGACAAGGAGATGGTTTCCGCCGCGCCTGTCGAGGATGCGGCGCATCCGCCCTATCGCTTCACCGGCTATCGCAAGTTCCTCGATCCGGACGGTTATCCCGCGGTGGCGCCGCCCTGGGGCAGCTTGAGCGCCATCGACCTCAACACCGGCACTTATCTCTGGCGCATCCCCTTGGGCGAATATCCGTCGCTGGCCGACAAGAGCACGGGCTCGGAAAATTACGGCGGCCCCATTCTCACGGCCGGCGGCGTGCTGTTCATCGCCGCCACGCTTTATGACAAGAAAATCCGCGCCTTCGATCCCCGCAATGGCAAGCTGTTGTGGGACGCCACCTTGCCTTACGCGGGCAACGCCACGCCCATCACCTATATGGCCAAGGGGCGGCAATATGTGCTGATCCAAGCCGACAATGCCCGCGACCGGAAATCGCCGCAGGGTGCGGCCTATGTCGCCTTTGCACTGCCGCTGCGCTAGGTTTTCGGACAATGAAACAGTCACTGATCACCGGCGGGGCGCGCGGCATCGGCTTTGGCATCGCCGAGGCCATGCTGGCGGCCGGTTACACCGTCACCGTCACGGGCCTGACGACAGAAGAAGTGGCGGCGGTGCCCGCGCGCGAAAATCTCAAAGCAATGACACTGGATGTCACCAGCGACGCGGATGTGGCCGCATGCGTCGGCGCCTTGCCGCGGCTGGATGCACTGGTCAATTGCGCCGGCGTCATCCTGCGCGATGGCAAGGAATTCACCATCGCGGGCTTTCAGCAGGTGCTGGATGTCAATCTCACCCGCACCATGCGCATGTGCATGGCCGCCAAACCGCTGCTGGAAAAACAAGGCGGGGCGATCGTCAACACTGCCTCGGTCTGGTCTTTTTTCGGCGGCGGGTTGGTGCCGGCCTATACCGCTTCCAAGGGCGGAGTGGCGCAGTTGACCAAGGCGCTGGCCGTGGCCTGGGCGCCGGCAATCCGCGTCAATGCCATCGCGCCGGGCTGGATCGAGACCGAACTCACCAAACCCGCCCAGGCCGATGCGGCGCGATCCGAGGCAATCGTGGCGCGCACGCCTTTCGGCCGCTGGGGCAAGCCGGACGATATTGGTGGTGCGGTGGTATTCCTCTGTTCGGAAAATGCAGGTTTCATCACCGGCGCAGTGCTGCCGGTGGATGGCGGTTACTCTGTTAAATAGGACTCCAATGGCCCAGGACAATTCCCGCATTCCCTATCGCCATCCCCAGCCCAGGGAATCCCCGCCCGAACTGGTGATCCCTTCCGTCATTCCGGATGACGAGCGGGTGTGGGTGCCGCAAGGGCTGAATGTCTGGTTCCGGCCTCTGTGCCTGTGCGCCTCGCGCGGCTACTGGATGAACCTGTTGCGCGTGCGCAAGTCCGGCGTACTGTCGCGCCATCGCCATCCCCAGCCGGTGCATGGCTATGTCATCAAAGGCCGCTGGCGCTATCTGGAACATGACTGGGTGGCGCTGGAGGGCGGCTATGTCTATGAGGCGCCGGGTGAGACCCACACCCTGGTGGTGGACGAGGATGTGGAAGAGATGATCACCTTGTTCCAGGTCAATGGCGTGATGATCTATGTCGATCCCGATGGCGGCGTGCTGGGCTATGAGGACGTCTTCACCAAGATCGCGCTGTGCCGCGTCCATTATGAGAAAGTGGGGCTGGGCGGGGATTATGTCGACCAGTTCATCCGCTAGTGGGCGCGGGCCCTTTGCGTTCTGAGTTCGTCGCGCGTGCTCACGTACGCTAGGTACGCTCCGCGCGCGCTCCTGCTCAGACCGCAAAGTTCCTCGCGCCGGGCGCTTTAAGATCCACTAGTGCCTGGCCAGTTTGGCATAAATCTCTTCAATATCGCGGGCGAAACGCTGTGTGTCGAACAGCGGCGCACCGGCACGGTTGGCGGCAAGCTTTGCCTTGAGCACCGCGAGCCTTTCGGGATCGCGCGCCAGCGTCACCGCCATGGCCTCATAATCTTCCGGCGTCGGCGCGATCAGTTCCGGCAGACCCACCGCATGGAGCAGACTGGCCGCGACCCGGCCGGCGAAACAGCCTTGCGCGCAGGTCAAGACCGGCAGGCCCGCCCACAGCGCGTCGGCTGCCGTGGCATGGGCGTTGTAGGGCAGGATGTCCAGGAACAGGTCTGCCAGGGCATGGCGGGCCAGATGCATATCCGCCGCAACGCGCCCGGCAAAGACCAGCCGTTCGGGCGCGATGCCATGACGGGACGCGGCCAGGCGCAGATTGACCGCTGCGGTCTCTTCCGGCTGCCTGAGCCACAACACGCTGTCCGGCACCTGCGCCAGGATGCGCATCCAGCGCGCGAAGCTTTGGGAGCCCAGCTTCATCACATGATTGAAGCCGCAAAAGACGGTGGCGTTCTCCGGCAGGCCTGCCTCGGCGCGGCTTGGAGGAGCCCCGATCGCACGCGTGGTGTCGGTGACGAAGAAACAGTTGGGAAGATATTCCAGCTTTTCGCTGAAGGCTCGCGCGTTGGGCGCCACGGTGTGGTCGGCGATCAGATGATCGATGAACGGCGCACCGCTGGTGCCGGCATAGCCCAGCCAGCTCACCTGCACCGGCGCCGGCCTGCGGCGCAGGATATCCAGGCTGCCGCGCTGGGTATGGCCGTTCAGCTCCACCAGCACGTCCACATCCTGCGCGCGGATGAAGTCCGCGCTTTGCTGTGCCGATCGGCCCCACAGGTCGTGAAAACGGTCGAAGCCGGCCTTGAGCCGCTGCCGCAAGGCGCTGGCGTCGTCGGGGCCGGTGGAAAAGGCGATGACATCGAAGTGGTCGCGATCATGGCATTCGATCAGCTGGGCGATCTGCGCGCCCACCGGATGCTCGCCCAGGTCCGATGAGATATAGCCCAGCCGGATACGGTCATGGCGGAAGCGCTCGCCTTTCCACAGAGGCGGCAGATCGGGATAGCGCTCCGCCACGATGTTGCGCGCTGCCTGAAGCTGCAGCATCTCCTCGCCGTTAAGCGACAAAAGCATCATGGGCGGCACGCTTTCGCCCGCCGCCACCAGCGCGGGCAGGGTTTGCGCGATGGCGTCGGCGCCGGCCCAGTCACAATCCTTCAGCGCCATCATAATCTTCAGATGAAGAAGGTTGCTCTTGAGCGCGGGACGTGAAGGCTCAAGCCGCACCGCCTGTTCCAGATCGGCCAGGGCCGCGGGAAAATCCTTCTTCTCGTCCCATAGCAGCAATCCGCGATTCTGCAACGCTTCGGCGAAACTGGGATCGAGCGCCAGCGCGCGATTGAAGCTCTCCAGTGCCTCATCGATGCGCGACAGTGCGCGCAGCAGGGCGCCTCGGCCGTTCCAGGCATCGGCATTGCCGGGATCGCCGGCCAGCACGGCTTCGTAATCCGCCAGCGCGGCGTCATTGCGCCCCAGGGCCCGCAGTGCGCCCCCGCGCCCCAGCCGCGCCGCCAACAATCCGGGCCTGAGCGCCAGCGCGCGTTCCTGCGCCGCCAGCGCATCTTCAAAGCGCGCCTGGCCTTGCAGCGCCAGGCCGTAATGGGTCCAGGCGGCCGGATCGCCCGGATTAAGCGCCAGCGCCCGTTCGATCAGGCCGGCCGCCTCAGCGCTGTCGCCCTGTTCCAGCCTGAGCACACCCAGAAGATACAGCGCCGGGAAGACGCGCGGATCGATCGCCAGAACCTGGCGATAAAGCCGTTCGGCCTCTGCCGGCTTGCCCTGCTGGTGCAGGGCCACGGCCTGGCGTCCCAAGACATGTACGTCCCGGGTTTCCATGACCGGTTCAGTCCTCTGTCTTCACGGCGAAGCCCTTGGGCTTTTCGCCGGCAAGCCAGCGCTCCCATATCTGGGTATAGGCGGCTTCGATGTTCCTGCGGAAACGGTCGGTATCGAACAGGGCACTCTTGTCCCTGTTCCTGGCCAGCTTGGCGCGGACCTTCTTGAGCGCCTTGGGATCGCTTGCCAGCTTGACCGCCAGCGCCTCGAATTCCTCCGCACTGCCGGTGACAAGCTCGGAAAGGCCGATGGCGCCCAGCAGGCTGGCGGCGACGCGGCCGGGAAAGGTGGTGCCCTTGCGCGTGATCAGCGGCACGCCCGCCCATAGCGCATCGCTGCCGGTGGTGTGGGCATTGTAGGGCAGGCCATCGAGGAACATGTCGGCCAGCCCAAGCCGGGCCAGATGTTCATCGGTCTCCAGCACCGGCGCGAAGATCAGCCGGTCCGCCGCGACGCCGCGCGCCTGGGCCTCGCGCCGCAGATTGGCAGCGAAAGGGTCCGCGCTTTCCAGCAGCCACAGCACGCTGCCATCCACCTGCTTCAGGATGCGCATCCAGCTGTCGAATGTATCCGGGGTAAGCTTGTAGGCGGTATTGAAGCTGCAGAAGACGACCGATTTTTCGGGCAGCCCCACCTCGGCGCGCGACGGGGTTTTGGCCATCGGACGGCCCCTGTCGTCATTGGCCTGATAGCTGCCGGGCAGATACACCACCTGTTCGTCATAGAAAGCCTGCTCGGCCGGCGGGATCACCACCTTGTCGGCGATGATATAGTCGATATAGGCCGCGCCCAGGGTCGCGGGGAAGCCCAGATAATTGACCTGGATGGGCGCGGGGCGGCGCGTGAACACGCCCATGCGCGCCTCGCCGAAAAAGCCGTTCAGGTTGACCAGTATGTCGATGCCGGCATCGCGGATCACGTCCGCCGCCTGGTCATCGGAAAGGCCGGTGATGGCGATCCAGCGGTCAAAGGCCGTTTCCAGCCGGGTCCGCATCGGGCTTAAATCATTTCCGCCGCTGTCGATGGCAATGATCTCGAAACACTCGCGGTCGTGGCGCTCGTAAAGTCCGGCCATCAGGATGGCCGTGGCCTGCTGGCGGAATTCGCCGGAGACATAGCCGATGCGGATTTTCTTTTCGCCCCGCCGCGTCGCGGGATCATGCGGGCGGCCTGCCACTTCGGGGTACTTGTCTTTCGCCCAGATGCGCGAACAGGCCTGGGCGTCGGCTGGTGTCCCGGCAACGGCCTGGAAATTGAAGGGCTGGATGGCGGGCTTGCCGGCGCGCACCAGCGTTTCCAGCTCCGCCCTGCTGGCGGCGAAATCGTGCCAGTCGGCGCTATACATGCGCGCATGCAGGACTTCGCCGCGGCCATACGGATAATCCGGCTCAAGCTTCAGCCCCCGTACCACATCCGCCATGCCGGCGTCATGCTGCTTGCGCGACCAATAGGCGTAGCCACGATTGATCAGCGCCTCGGCATAGTTCGGCCGGGCCTGAAGTGCGGCGCTGTAGGAATTGATCGCCTCGTCGAACAGATTCATGTCGCGCAGCACATTGCCATGGCTGTTCATCGCCACGGCATTGTTGGGCTCGAGTGTCAGCACGGTTTCGAAACTGGCGCGGGCTTCCTGCAGCCGGCCCATGTCGCGCAGCGCCAGGCCGCGATTGCCCCAGGCCTCGGCGAAGCCGGGTTCGAGTGTCAGCGCGCGTTCATAGCTCGCTAGCGCCTCGTCGGGGCGCTTCAGATTCCACAGCGCCAGGCCGCGATTGCTCCACATCTCGGCATTGTTCTGGTAGGCGGCCGCCACCGCGTCGAACATGGCCAGCGCATCGGCGGCACGCTCAAGGTCCAGCAGCGCCACGCCGCGATTGTACATTGCCTCGATGAAATCGGGCTTGAGCGTCAGTGCGCGGTCATAATCCGCCAATGCCTCGGCCGCGCGTCCCAGGGTGCGCCGCGCCAGGCCGCGATGGTTCAACGCCATCACATTGCTGGGCTGCATGGCGAGCAGCCGGTCATAGCCGGCCAACGCGTCATCGAAACGCCCCATCGCCGCCAGCGCCACGGCGCGATTGACCTGGGCCGCGGCCATTTCCGGCTGGATCACCAGGGCGCGGTCATAGGCCTCCACCGCCAGTTCAAAGCGCCGCAAATCGGCGAGCGTCACGCCGCGGTTGTAGAGCGCTTCCGCGATGTTGGGCTGGATCGCCAGCACGCGCTCGAACACTTCCAGCGCGTGCTCCACGCGGCCCGCCGCGCGCAGCGCCACGCCGTAATTCATCAGCGCGCCGATCTCATCGGGGAAAACCTTGACCGCTTCCCCCAGATAGTCGCAGGCCTCATCATGCCGGCCCTGCTGCAGCCGCATCAAGCCCAGATAGTAGCGCGGTCCGAACAGGCGCGGATCGGCATCCAGGATTTGCAGGTAGAGCGCCTCGGCCCGGGTCAGGTCGCCCTGGCGGTGGAGGCTGACCGCCTGATCGGCCATGGCTTTGAGATCCAGAACTTCCATGCCTGTCTTTCCGTATTTTTCTTGGGCGGTCTCAGACCGACGGCGTGGCGGCCGCTGCCTGGGCCACGGCCAGCGCCGTCATGTTGACAATACCGCGCGCCGTGACCGATGGCACCATCACATGCACCGGCTTGGACACGCCGAGAAGCAGCGGGCCGACCAGAAGGGCCTCGGTCGCGGCCGAAAGCAGAGTGAGTGCGATATTGGCGGCATCCAGCGTCGGCATCACCAGCAGGTTGGCCGAACCGGTCAAGGGGCTGGAGGAAACGACGCGTGCGCGCAAGCTTTCGCTCAACGCGGCGTCGGCGTGCATTTCCCCGTCCAGCTCGAAATCGGGCTTGGCGGCGCGCAACAGCGCCAGCGCCTTGCGCATCTTGATGGCGCTGGACGACTGCGACGTGCCGAAGCTGGAATGCGACAGGAGCGCGGCTTTCGGGGCCAGGCCGAACCGGCGCACGCTTTTGGCCGCCAGCAGGGTCATTTCCGCGATCTGCTCGGCGGTCGGATCGACATTGACATGGGTGTCGCAGAAGAACAGCGCGCCATTGGGCAGGATCAGCGCCGACAACGAATAAAGCCGCGTCACGCCGTGCTGGCGCGGAATGATGGGCAGGATGTTGGTGAGCTGGCGCGTCCAGTCGCCCAACCCGCCGCACAGCGCGGCATCCACTTCGCCCACGTCCAGCAGCATGGCGGCGGCGATGCCATGGCGGGTGGCGAGCCAGCGCGCGGCGGAATCCGGCTGCACCCCGCGCCGTTCCACCATGCGCTGATAGCGTTCGGTCAGGGGCGCGAAGAATTCCTGGTCGCTCAAGGGATCAAGGATTCGCGCGTCTTTGTTGAAATCCAGCCTGAGGCCCAGCTGCCTGGTCTTTTCCAGGATCACGTCGCGCCGCCCGATCAGGGTGGGGTGGGCGAGGCCTTCATCCACCACCGTCTGCACCGCGCGCAGCACCCGTTCTTCCTCGCCTTCGGCATAGACCACGCGGCGCGGGCTTTGGCGGGCGACATCGAACACCGGGCGCATCAGCTGGCCGGAGCGATAGACGAATTTCTCCAGCTCGCTCTCATAGGCGTCGAAATCGGTGATGGGCCGGCGCGCCACGCCCGATTCCATCGCCGCGCGGGCCACCGCGGGGGCGATATGCAGGATCAGGCGTGGATCGAAGGGCTTGGGAATGATCGAGTCCGGACCAAAGCCGGTGGTGGCGCCGCCATAGGCGCTGGCGACCACGTCGCTCGCCTCGACGCGGGCCAAGGCGGCGATGGCTTCCACCGCCGCCACTTTCATCGGTTCGTTGATGGTGGTGGCGTCCACGTCCAGGGCGCCCCGGAAGACGAAGGGAAAGCAGAGGACATTGTTGACCTGGTTGACATAGTCGGAGCGGCCGGTGGCGATGATGGCGTCGGGCCGCGCCGCCTTGGCCACTTCGGGCATGATCTCGGGATCGGGATTGGCCAGCGCCAGGATCAGCGGCTTTTTGGCCATCTGCGGCAGCCATTCGGGCTTGAGCACATTGGGGGCCGATAGCCCCAGGAAGACGTCGGCGCCCACCAGAACCTCGCCCAGGGTGCGGGCGTCGGTCTGCCTCGCATAGCGCGCCATGTTGGGCGCCATATCGTCGCCGCGGCCCTTGTAGACCACACCCTTGATGTCGGTGAGGGTGATATTGTCCACCGGCAGGCCCATCGCCACCAGCAGGTCCACACAGGCGAGCGCGGCCGCGCCCGCGCCGGAGGTGACAAGCTTGACGTCCGACAGCGTCTTGCCCTGCAGCACCAACCCGTTCCTGATGGCGGCGGCGCAGACGATGGCCGTGCCGTGCTGATCGTCATGAAAGACCGGAATCTTCATGCGCTCGCGCAGCTTCTTTTCGATGATGAAGCATTCCGGCGCCTTGATGTCTTCCAGATTGATGCCGCCGAAGGTCGGCTCCAGCGCCGCGACCACGTCGACGAAGCGGTCTATGTCATGCTCGTTCACTTCCAGGTCGAACACGTCGATCCCGGCGAACTTCTTGAACAGGACGGCCTTGCCTTCCATCACCGGCTTGGACGCCAGCGCCCCGATATTGCCCAGGCCCAGAACGGCGGTGCCGTTGGTGATCACCGCGACCAGATTGCCGCGTGCGGTATAGTCGCGCGCCAGCGCCGGATCGGCCGCAATGGCCTCGCAGGGGGCGGCCACGCCGGGGGAATAGGCCAGCGCCAGATCGCGCTGGTTGGCCATGCGCTTGGTGGCTTCCACCGACAATTTGCCCGGGCGGGGGCTGCGATGATAAGCCAATGCCGCCTTGCGAAAATCCTCATCCATGAAAGCCGAAACCTGCCCCGGAAAACGGGGCCAATTGACAGGGGGAGGGGGGTAAAATCAATGTTTTTTGCGCATCCCCCGGACCCGGCATTTCGCCGGAACCGTGACAGTCAAGCAGCGTTCCCGCAAAAGACCCTGCCGTGGGGGCGGTTTACGGGCACATTCAAGACGTTAAATTTGCGGCTATACCGTCCGCGCGCAGGAGATTTTGATGCAGATCGGGATTATCGGGTTGGGCCGCATGGGGGCGAACATCGCCCGGCGGCTGATGAAGAACGGTCACAGGATCGTGGGCTATGACGCCAGCGCCGCCGCGGTGAAGGGGCTGGAGGGCGCGACGGGCGCCGCATCCCTGGAAGACATGATCGGCAAGCTCGATGCACCCCGGCATGTCTGGGTGATGCTGCCGGCCGGCAAGATCACCGAAGACACGATCGGCAAGCTGGGCGAATTGCTGTCAAAGGACGACTGTGTCATCGACGGCGGCAACACCTTCTTCAAGGACGATATCCGCCGCGCCCATATGCTGGCCGGGAAGGGCATCACCTATCTGGATGTGGGCACCTCGGGCGGGGTATGGGGGCTGGAACGCGGCTATTGCATGATGATCGGCGGCGACAAGAAGGTGGTGGACCGGCTCGATCCCATCTTCAAGACGCTGGCGCCCGGCGCGGGCGATATCGAAAAGACGCCCAACCGCGAGAAAAGCGATCCCCGCGTCACTGAGGGTTACATGCATGTGGGACCGGCGGGCTCGGGCCATTTCGTCAAGATGGTCCATAACGGCATCGAATACGGCCTGATGCAGGCCTATGCCGAAGGCTTCGACATCATGCGCGGCCGCGCCAGCGAAAAGCTGCCGGAAGATGAACGTTTCGACATTAATGTCGCCGATGTCGCCGAAGTCTGGCGGCGGGGCAGTGTGGTGGCGTCCTGGCTGCTCGACCTGACGGCCATTGCGCTCGCCAAATCCGGCGACCTCAAGGAATTCACCGGCAAGGTGGATGACAGCGGCGAGGGCCGCTGGACGGTGGAGGCCGCGGTCGACGAGGCCATCGCGGCTCCGGTCATCACCGCGGCGCTTTTTGCCCGCTTCCGCTCGCGCAGCGACAACACCTTTGGCGAGAAGCTGCTCTCGGCCATGCGCAAGGAATTCGGGGGCCATATCGAAAGCACCATCCCCGTCCACAAGGCGAGGGATGAAGACAAATGAGCATGATTTCCCACAAGGCGCCGCCGCCGCCTTGCGCCATCGTGATCTTCGGCGCCAATGGCGACCTCACCAAAAGGCTGATCATTCCCGCGCTTTATAATCTGGCGCGCACCAACCTGCTGCCCAGGAGCCTGGCGCTGGTCGGCGTGGACCACAACAAGAAGACCAGCGAGGAGTGGACCGCCCAGCTCAAGGACTTCCTCGGCCAGATCCTCGCCAAGAACAATGAGGAGATAGACGAGGCGCTGTGGGGCCAGGTCGCCCGCTCCATGACCTTTCTCAGCGGGGATTTCGAGAAGCCCGACACCTACAGCCGGCTGAAGGAGCTTCTGGCCGACCTGGACGAGAAGCTGTCGCTGGGTGGCAATGTGCTGTTCTACATGGCGGTGGCCGACCGTTTCTTCCCCACCATCGCCGGCAAGCTGGGCGAGGCGGGGCTGGTGGATTCCCAGGCCCGGGGCTTTCGCCGCCTGATCGTGGAGAAGCCCTTCGGCCATGACCTGGCTTCGGCCAGGGCGCTCAATGCCTGCCTGCTCAAATGGCTCAAGGAAGAGCAGATCTACCGCATCGACCATTTCCTGGGGAAGGAGACGGTGCAGAACATCATGGCGCTGCGTTTCGCCAACGGCCTGTTCGAGCCGATCTGGAACCGCGACCGCATCGACCATGTCCAGATCACGGTGGCGGAATCCATCGGGGTGGAGACGCGCGGCAAATTCTATGAAGCCACCGGCGCGCTGCGCGACATGGTGCCCAATCACCTGTTCCAGCTGGTCGCCATGACCGCGATGGAGCCGCCGGTTTCCTTTGACGCCGAGGACATCCGCGCCAAGAAGGCGGAGATGTTCAAGGCCATCCATCCCCTGACCCTGAGCGACGCGGTGCGCGGCCAGTATGACAGCGGCATCGTCGGCGACCAGAAGGCCAAGGCCTACCGTGCCGAGGATAACGTCTCCCCGGAATCCACGGTTGAGACCTATGTCGCCATGCGGCTCGCCATCGACAACTGGCGCTGGGCGGGCGTGCCCTTTTATCTGCGCACCGGCAAGCGGCTGGCCAAGCGCTATACCGAGATCGCCATCCGCTTCAAGCGGGCGCCCTATGCGCTGTTCCGCGAAACCCCGGTGGATGAGCTGGATGCCGACTGGCTGATCCTCAGGGTACAGCCGGACGAAGGCATCCGCCTGCGCTTCAACGCCAAGCGGCCAGGTCCGGCCATGGCGCTGGAAAGCGTGGCGATGGAGTTCAAGTACAAGGATTATTTCAAGCAGGCGCCGGCCGTCGGCTATGAGACGCTGATCTATGACTGCCTGATCGGCGACGCCACCCTGTTCCAGCGCGCCGACCAGGTGGAAGCAGCCTGGGGCCTGGTCGAGCCGGTGCTGGAAGGCTGGGCCAATACCACGCCGCGCCATTTCCCCAACTATGCCGCGGGCAGCGAAGGCCCCAGCGCCGCCAATGATCTTCTGGCGCGCGATGGCCGTTCCTGGAGGCGCATCAATTGACGGATGAGTTGAAGAGGGATGATTTGAAGAGGGGCATTGCCGGTGAGATCGAAGTGGTCAAGGACGCAAGCGCCCTGGCGGCGCGGGCGTGCGAGATCATCGCCGGCCGGATAAGGGTCGCCCATTACCCTTTCCGCCTTCTTCTGTCGGGCGGCTCCACGCCGCGGGCCACCTATCAGCTTCTGGCCCAGCGGGACCTGGACTGGGATTGCGCCGAGCTGTTTTTCGGCGACGAGCGTTTCGTGTCGCCGGATCATCCCGATTCCAATTACCGCATGGTGCGCGAGAGCCTGCTGGCCACCGGCAAGGTCCATCCGCGCAAGCTCCTGGCCATTCCCACCGACGACACGCCCGAAAGCGCGGCCGCCCGCTATGACGAGACCCTGCGCCAGCAATATGGCGCGGGCACGCTCGAGGTGGGGGTGCCGCTCTTTCATCTCACCCTGCTGGGGCTGGGCGACGACGGCCACACCGCCTCGCTCCTGCCCGGCCAGCCGGTGCTCCAGGAGCGTGAGCGCTGGGCCGCGGCGGTGCCGCAAGGCCGCTCGGAGCCCCGCATCACGGTTACCTATCCGGCGCTGGACTCCAGCGAACTGATCCTTTTTCTGGTGTCGGGCGTGGCCAAGCGCGACGCCCTGGCCCAGGCCCGGGGCGGGTCATTGCCGGCGGGCGGGATCAAACCGCAGGGTGAAGTGTTGTGGCTGGTGGACAGGGCGGCGGCGGGGGAGGACGACCAAGGCTACGGATTCTAGGCGCCCATGACGGCACGGATCGAAGACTATGCCATGATCGGGGATTGCCGCACGGCGGCGATCATCTGCCGCAATGGCTCGATCGACTGGTTCTGTGTCCCGCGTTTTGATTCCGAGGCGGTTTTCGCCGCTCTTCTGGGCACCAGGGACAATGGGCGCTGGCTGATCGAGCCGGCGGCGAAAAAATTCACCTCCCGCCGTCGCTATCGCGGCGACAGCCTGATCCTGGAGACGATTTTCACCACAGCGACCGGCAAGGCGCGGGTGACCGACTTCATGCCGCCCGGCACGCCGGAAAGCTGCATCGTGCGCATCGTCGAGGCGCTGGAAGGCCATATCGACATGCGCACCGAACTGGCGATCCGCTTCGAT
>DATAWO010000091.1:0-49438 GCA_036267165.1 Rhizomicrobium sp.
CGGATCGCGGGCAAGCCGCAGCGCCAGCGCCTCATACTCGTCCAGGCTTTCCGTCACGAGTTCGGGCAAGCCCGCGGCTTGCAGCTGGCTGGCGGCGACGCGTCCGGCAAAGCTGCGCCCAAGGCAAGTAAGCACCGGCAATCCCGCCCAGAGCGCGTCGCTGGCGGTGGCGTGGGCGTTGTAGGGCAAGGTATCCAGAAACAGATCGGCCAGCGCATGACGGGCCAGATGCACCTCAAGCGGCGCATCTTTCGCAAAGACGAGCCTGGACGCCGGCACGCCCCGGGCCTTGGCCGCGGCCCGGAGATTCGCCATCGCCGGTTCGGGACTTTGCTTCAGCCACAGCACGCTCTCAGGCGCCGCAAGAAGCAGCCGCATCCAGATATCGAACATCTGTGCCGTGATCTTCCGGTTGTGGCTGAAGCAGCAGAAGACAAAGCCGTGCTCCGGCAGCGCCTCCGCGCCGCGCGATGGACAGGCGCCAATCGCGCGCCGCGTGTCCGATACCCAATAGCTATCCGGCAGTTGCACGATGTTTTCCCGATACCAGGGCTGCTGATCCAACGGCAGCACTGTCGCATCGGCGATGATGTGGTCCACGAAATCAGCGCCCATGGTTGCCGGGAACCCCATATAGGAGGCCTGCACCGGCGCAGGGCACTGGCGCAGGATCTGCGGCCGCGCGCCCAGGGTATGGCCATTGAGGTCGATCAGAATATCGATCTCAAGCGCCTTGAGCCGTTCGGCCGCGAGGCGATCATCCAGAGGACCGAGATCGATGAAATGCTCGACAGCGTCGATAATGCGGTGGCGGACATCACTGCCGTCATCCACCCCCAGCGACGCCGCGAAAATCTCAAAGCGCGAACGGTCATGACGCTCGAACAGCTCCACCATCGTCGCGCCGACAGGATGGCGGCGGAAATCCGATGACATATAGGCGATGCGGAGTCTTTCATGCCCGGCGACGACGGCGCCGGACAGCACCGGCACCGCCGGCATGGCGTCCACCCAGGCGCCCGCGCACTTTGCCTGGGCCTCAAGACCCCAATCATAATAGAGCGCCAGCAGGGGCGGCACGGCCAGGCCGGGCTCACCCAGGCGGGCACGGATTTCCGCACCGAATTTCGCCGCCTTGGGCCAGTCGCAAAGCGTGAGCGCTATATTCGCCGCATCGGCCAGCGCCGAGGAAATTCGCCCGCCCGCGGCCAGCACCTGTTCATGGCAGGCCAGCGCGTCTTCAAAACGGCCCAGTTCGGCAAGCGCCAGGCCCCGGCTGTTGCGTGCCCGTGCATGGCCCGGATCAATCGCCAGCACCTGGTCGTAACTGGCGAGCGCTTCCCCGGTCTGCCCCATTTCCCTGAGGGTATGGCCCCGGTTGCTCAGCGCCTCGACCAGCCGGGGATTGATCGCAAGCGCCTCGGCATAGCTCGCCAGCGCCTCGTCGAAGCGCCTGAGATGGGAGAGCGCGATGCCGCGATTGCTGAGCGCTTCGGGATTGCGCGGCTCAAGCCGCAGCGAGCGGTCGAGATCGGCGAGCGCCCCTTGCGGCTGCTTCAGGGCCTGGAACAGGGCCCCGCGGCTGCGCAGCAGCGGCGCGGTATCCGGCCGAAGCATCAGCGCCCGGTCCAGGGCGGCCAGCGCCTCTTCCAGCCGGCCCAACGCTCTCAGCGCATTGGCGCTGCCCACCAGGGCTTCCAGCAGGTCCGCCTTGACCCCAAGTGCCTCGCGATAGCCGGCAAGCGCCTCCTCGGGACGTTTCATCCCCCAAAGGATATTGGCGCGATTGGTCAGGGTTTCGGCATAAGGGGGTCCGATGGCCAGCGCCCGGTCGAAGGCCACCAGCGCCTCGCCGGAACGGCCCATGAGGGTGAGGAGGTTGCCGTAATTGGAAAGCGCTTCGGCGGAGTTCGGATTGATGCTGAGGGCCATGGCGACCAGCTCAAGGGCCTCGCCACTCCGGCCCTGCTGGGCGCGCAGGATGCCCAGCATGTGATGGGCAAAGAAATTCCGGGGATCGGCCTGGATGACCTGCCGGTAAAGGTGTCCGGCTTCCTCCAGACGCCCGCTCTGGTGACATCCGGCCGCCTGGTTGCAGAGAGTTTGCAGATCCATCCCGTCCATCCGGGCCGCGCCCAGGGGCTCAGTCTGTTACAGGCCGGACCGCTCTTCAATTCGTGGGGGGCGCGCGGGCCGAAAAAGAACATGGCGGCCACCGGTTGATGACCGCCACGATTCTTTTGTCCGTCCAACTCAGTCGGTGATGCGGAAGCCGATATGATAGTAGCGGCCGATCACATCATACAGCGCCGGGTTGGTGAGCGGCGACTGGTTCGCCGCGCCAAAGGGAATGGCGTTGCCCGGATTCTGGTTGGTCAGATTGTCGATCTTGAAATAGAGCGACGAATGCTGACTGAGATCGTAGTTGCCGCCGACGTCGAAGTAGAGCTCGCCCGGCATATAGTTGCTACTGACCGTGGGATGGTTGTTGTCCACCGGCACGGGGCAGGTCGCGCCGCAAGCCACCCAGAGGCGGCTGATTTCGCCCTGGCTGAACCAGCGTTCATTGACGAACAAGCCCCAATTGTCGGTGTCGTAGGCCTGGGTGAAGAAGACCTTCCAGTGCGGCGTGGCGTTGCCGCCGTTGGCATTGTTGCCGGCAACATCCTGAACCACGGCGCCTATGAACCCAGGATTTTGTTCGAATTTCATCACATTGGTGGCAAGCATGCGCATCGTCACGTCGCCGCCCAGGCCCCAGTCGATCGCATCGTCCATGGCGAAACGATAGTCGAGTTCATAATCGATGCCATCGGTGACCCAGGAGGCAATATTGACCTGGGGCGTGATCTGCGATGTGGGACGGGTGAGCGTCGTGGTGGGACTGATGACGCCGCCGGTCGCCCATGGCACGCCGTTGCTGCTGATGAACCCGCATTGCAGCGCGTTGCCATTAAAGCACAGGTCCATTTCCTGCTGCTGGCTGAGCTGGGTGATAATGCCCTGGATGCCGAGCCGGTAGTAGGTGGCGGAAATATTGAGGCCCGGAACATAGGACGGCGACCACACCAGACCGGCTTCCGTCGTCTGGCCCTTTTCGGGCTTCAGGTGCGGGTTGGCGGTGATGGGATTGGGCAGCGGGCTGATGGTCTGACCCGTCGGGCCGCCATTAAGCGCGAAGTCATCGAACACCGAACCATTGTTGACACGGGCGCCGGCATAGAGTTCCGCCAGGTTGGGCGCGCGCACGTCGCGCGACTGCAGGGCGCGCAGGCGCAGGCCGTCGATCGGCGTATCCCAGGTCACACCCACCTTCCAGGTCTCCACGTCGCCGGAGGTGGTGTAGTGGGTGTAGCGGCCCGCCAGGTCAGCGTCGACCTTGCCCCAAGCGGCGTCATTCAGCAGCGGGACATCGGTTTCACCGAATATTTCCCATTCATGGAAGGCGCCGCGGGCGGGCTGGAAATTACCCGCATACCAGTTGGGCGCGGTGGGCGGCAGGCCGGGACCGGCGGCCGGGTTCAGCAGCGGATCGCCGGCCGGGCCATAGGCCACGCCACCGAACACCTGGTTGGCGCAATTGCCCTGCGAAGCGCAATCCGTCTGGGCATGGAAGGCTTCCTCGCGATACTGGAATCCGGTCGCCACAGAGATTTTGCCCGCCCAGTCCTCTAGCGGGCTGCCCGACACGCCGAAATCCACCACTTCCTGGCGATCATCGACGATCTGCCAGGGATCGCGGCCATTCTCGCCCGAGCTGCTGCCATTGGCATTCAGGCCCTGGACGAAAGACAGCGCCGCGGGCGAGGCAACGCCCGTGCCCACAATATTGAGCGGCACGCAGCCCACCGAGCGGGCGGCCACGGAACGGCAGACCACGCTGCCGACCGGCACGCCGGGGAAAGCCGCCGAATTGTTCGACGTGACCTGCACCGCATCGATCGCCGCGTCGTAATAGGGCGTGACCAGGATGTTTTCGAGTGTGTTGTGATAGTCGGTTTCGCCGTGTTCGTAATAGCCCTTGAAGCTCCAGTCGGTGTCGAACAGGTTGAAGGTGCCTTCGCTGCCCACAACAAACCGGCGCAGGACGCGGTTGTCGTAGTTCTCGACATTGGTCAGGCCCGAATTCAGGGCGCCGAAGTTCACCTGGCCGGCGCTGAAGCCGTTGATGAAGCCGTTGAAAACAGGAGAGCCCGCGGGACCGGTCACAAGAGGTGACGGCGATGTCGTACCATCAAGGTTTGCCGCCGGCTGATAAGCGGTATGGCCCGTGCCGGAGATGCCGCCGACAGGCTGCGCGATACTGGTGAACTGGCTGTTATAGGCCGCGGTCTGGCCGTTGTTGGCCAGACAGGCCTGCGCCACCGATGACGGCAGGAAGGGATTGTCGCAGCCGATATGCAGGTTGTCCGACTTGAAGAAGGATTGGGTCGGCTTGTCCCAGGTCACCACCTCGCTATAGATGCCGGTGGCATAAACCGAGATGTCCGGCGTGATGTCATAGGAGATGCGGGCATAGGTGTTGCCGCGCACCAAGCGCGCCACCATCGAGGCATAACCCGTCTGGTTGCCGGAGAGGTCGCCACCCTGGCAGTAGCCGCCCGGCGAGCAGCCAGAGGGCACGGGCGTCGAGGTGTTGTACAGCGGCGTCGCAGGCTGGCCGTTCGCCCCAAAGCCATAATTGAACTGTGACGGCGCGCCACCGGCGCCAAACTGGGTGCCTTGCAGCGGACCACGGGTGATCAGGCCGCCATAGGCCCATTCCACATTGGCGCCGTTCAGCACGTTCACATACATCGGACCGCCACCGGGGCAGCCATTGGGCTGGCACTGGGCGGCGTTGGTGAACATCTGCAGCTGCTGCGGATTCTGGTACCATTTGCGCGGTCCGACCACGCTGTTGATGCCGGCGGAACTGGTGAATTCAGCGGAGGCTTCGACATGGGCGCGCCCACCGGCAAAGCTGGTGCCTGCCGCAACCTGCACCTGGGCTTCCGGATCATCGGCGTAATTGGAGATCGCGCCGTTGAGGTCCATCTTGAACCCCTCGTACTTCTTGTCGAGGATGAAGTTGACCACGCCCGACACGGCGTCGGAGCCCCAGGAAGCCGAAGCGCCACCCGTCACCACGTCAACGCGCTGGATCAGCATCTGCGGGAACTGGCTGATGTCGACAATGCCCTGCGACGATGCCGGGATGACACGCTCGCCGTCGATCAGGATCAGGTTACGCTGGGTGCCTACGCCGCGGATGTTGAGCGCGGAAAGGCCGTTGACGCCGTTGGAGGAGCCGCCGTTGCCGACGGCGACGCCGGTCGAACCCATGATCGAGGGGAGCTGGTTGACGGTATCGAAGACGTTGGGGTTCGCCTGCTTCTGCAAATCCTCCGAACTGATGACCGTGGTCGGCGTCGGCGCGTCGAACCCGCCGGTGGTGATGCGGGTGGACGAGACCGTCACCTGCTCGACATTCTGAGCCTCTTGCTGCGCCATCGCGGGCGCAGCCATTACCATGGCCAGAACTGCGGTGCTGCTGGACAACGCCAGGCGGCGCTTTGCGCAGCCCGACTTCAGATCGAAAGCCATGAAATTTCCCCTATATCGTTCCCGGTGTCTCTATGCTGAGACTTTTCCTTATGGCGAAGCTAACGCGGAACCGCGAATATCGCAATAGTGTCACCGAAGACCGGGCGCCCTTCCCGGTGCATCTGACTCTCCTGGCTGTGGCAACCCGTGGCCCCCACCGCCAGATACTGTACGCCCTTGACCCGGTAGGTGATGGGCGGCGTGCAGACCCCGATCCCCATGTGATAGGACCAGATCTTCTCCCCGCTTTTGGCGTCAAAGGCCATGATATTGCCGTTGACCTCACCGGCGAAGACCAGGTTGCTGGCTGTCGCCAGCACGCCGCCGAACATCAGGTGATCGCTGGGATATTGCCAGGCGATCCTGCCGTTGGTGACGTCGATGGCCGAAAGATTGCCGGAAGGCGGAATCATCTGCGACTCCAGCGCCTTGCGCTCCGCATCGGTGGGGACCGCATTGCCGAATTGCTGGCCGACCTCGGCTGAGCCGGGCACCCAGGGCTTGGACGCCTTGACCTTGTAGATATGGGGCTCGTTGATTCCCATGGTGTAGAAATAATGGGTCAATGGCGAATAGGCCGGCGGCTCCCACATCGCCCCGCCATGGTTGCCGGGGTAGTAAACCCGGGCGGTCTCATCTGGTGGAATCATGTTCACCACCGAAGGGCTCTGTTTCACAAAAGCCTCGCTGCGCCGGATCAGCTTTCCGTTGTCGCGATTGACGATATAGAGAAAGCCGTTCTTGTTGGCCTCGGCGGCGGCCGGCACCATCTTGCCGTTTTTGTCCGGCGTATCGAACAGCACGGTGGGCGCTGCAGAGTCCCAGTCCCATACGTCATGCGGCACCTGTTGATAATACCAGGCGACCTTGCCGGTCTTGGCATGCACCGCCACGATCGAAGCGGTGTAGAGGTTGTTGCCCTTGCGGAAATCGCCATAGAGATCGGGATTGGGATTGCCGACGCCGAACATCATCAGGTCGCGCTTGGGATCGACCGCCACCGCATCCCACATCGAACCGCCGCCGATCTTCCAGGAATCGCCTTCCCAGGCGCCCTTGAAGTTGAGATCGTCGGGGCCGGCGGTGTCGTTGAAGCGCCATACCAGCTTGCCGGTCTCCGCATCCAGCGCTTCGACAAAGCCGCGCGTGGGCCATTCCGCGCCGCCATTTCCCACCACCACAAGCCCGTTATAGACCTGCGGCGCGCCGGTGAAGGTGTACCAGTGATAAGGCTGGGGCAGGATGTCTTCGCGGGCGGTCTTCCACACCACATTGCCGGTCTTGGCGTCCAGCGCCACGACATGGCCGTCGACCTGCGCGACATAGACCTTGCCATAGCCAACAGCCACGCCACGCGCCTGGGGGCCGCAGCACATGCTGGCGAATTCCAGGGTCGGCGTGTAGGACCACAATTCCTCGCCAGTCACCGCGTCATAGGCCTGGACCACATCGCCGGCGGATTCCACGAACAGCACGCCGTCGATTTCCAGCGGCGTCGCTTCCATGGCGTTGGCGACGCCGGTCTGGATCATCGCCACCGGCTGCAACTGCTTCACATTGGCGGCGTTGAGTCCGGTCAGCGGCGAAAAACGCTGATTGTCATAGGTGCGACCGTGCAGGCGCCAATTGTCCTGGTCGGCATCGGCATTGAGTCTTTGCGCATCCGTATTGGTGACGTCACCGGCAACCGGCCTCATCTGGTAGGAAATGGCCGGCTTGGCAGGGGCGTGCTGTGCCACCGTGTCATCTTCCTGGCCGCGCGCCAGACCCGCCCACGCCATGACCGCGCACGAAACCAGCCACACGGCCCTGTGGCGGCGGGGCCAATCAATCCTCATGAAACAGAACTCCCTGATGCCGTGGCCCAAGCTTAGCGTGGAACGCGCGCGCGTGTGGAGCAACCATCAGCGGTAATCGCGCGATTCACACGCGGCTCGCGAGCCGCGCTTGTGTCAGGCATGAAATCGAAAAGACCGGCCGGCTAGGCGGTGGTCGTGGTAACCGCCACCGGATTTGTCGGCTGGGCCACGCTGCCGCTGGAACCGGCCGCCACCCCAACCGCGACCGCGGTCAGCACGCCGATGCCGATCAGAACCCAGGTCGTTGTGCCCATCATTTGCGCGTGGTGCACGCCCGCGGGCTTGCCCGCGGCAAGCGGGCCGGCAGTGTCGGCGGCAAAAGCGCTGGAAGCGGCCAAGCTCGTCGCCAAAGCAAGCGAAATCAGAATGCGCATCTTTCCCCTCGGTCTTTTGTACTTTTTTTTGAGACTATACACAAAAATGCAACAGACACAATGCGCGGAAAGCCTGACCCGCTTGCCGCGACTGCTTAGGGCGCTGTGTGCGTGGCAGGCGCCCGATCCTGTTCACGTGTGATGCCTTGTGCGGTCCAGACCCGTTCCGCTTCCGGACGGGTGATAAAGGCGATGAAGGCCGACGCATGCGCCGCGTCTCCCGAATGCGCGAAAACCGATGCCGCGACGTCTGTGTGCATGCCCAAAGCGGCGGGCAGCGGCCCCACCAGGGTGATGCCTTTGGTGGCGAGAATCTCGGGCACCACCTGCAGCGCCATGTCGGCATTGCCCGCCGCCAGAAAGCCGACGCCGGACCCTTCGGGCGCCGGCATGGCATGGACATCCGAGAAGCCCGGACGCTTGAGCAATCCGTCAATCATCTGTGCTTCCATGCTGAAGCGCGGCGGCCCCGGCTTGCTGTAGGTGACAGCCTTGGCGGCTGACAGCACTGCCTGCAATCTCTCAACAGATGAGATATCCGGCCTGGCAGCGCCTGCCGCCACGGCCAAACCGATCTCCACCCGCGCCAGCGGCACGCGCGTTGCGTCCTTCACCCCGCCCCGCTGTGCCAGGGAATCCATCAGCTCCGGGGGCAGGATCACCACATCGGGTGGCCGCCCCGCGGTCTGGATGGCATCGACCATCTTGCCCATCGGCCCGGTTATCACCGTGACCTCGGTGCCGGTCTCTCGCGTGAAATCGGCGGCGAATTCTCGCATTGCCTCGTTCACCAGCGCCGGGCACCAGACCTGGATCTCTGCGGCCTGGGCCCGAGGCACAAGCATCGCCAGCATCACGGCCGTCAGGATCGCGCGCATCATCACCGCCCGCCGGATGTTCAGATCAGGTCGATGCGGAAGATCCAGCCCGCGCCTGGGCCATCCTTGTCGGGCCAGCCGGGATGATGGCCAGCATCGCAGCCGATGAAGGCGCCCTTGTAGAAGCCCAGGCCGTGGGGATCGCAGGAGCCCGGCTCCAGCGTCACCTGCTCCAGCACCTCGCCGGTCCTGGGATCATATTTGGACATGCCCTCAACCCCCTCGGCATAGCTTTTGGAATTGCTGGCGGTGGCCAGCCAGATGAAGCCCTGATCGTCGAAGGTCATGTCATGGCTGCGCATGGTGTCGGGCGTGTCGTTGCGGATGCGGATGGCGTAATCGCAGGTCCAGCTGTCGGGATCGACACGGATCATGCAGTTGAGGCGATTGGCGATGATCCAGAGCTTGCCGTCATGCCATTGCGCGCCATGGGTGCCGCCGCCGCCCAGCGGGATCTGCTTCACCCAGCGCAACTGGCCGGTGTTGACGTCGAGATTGTGCACGCCGGTATAGGGCGGCGGATAGTCGGTTTCGTTGTTGGCGATGACATAAAGCGAGGTGTCGCTGACCGCCAGCGCGCTCGTCACCTCCGACGGGCTGGAATAGGTCTTGAGCACCTTGCCGTTCCAGTCCATCAGCCAGACCTGATCCGGTCCCGGCTGCTCCGGCACGCCAGATCCCCGTGCCTGGATGCCCTTGAGTTTCTGCTGGCCGATCCAGATGCCGGCATCGCTGTGATCGGGAATGGCCAGGCAATTGGGATAGAATTCCGGCGCCTCGAACAGCTTGGTGGTTTTGGCGCGCCGCTGCGGTATCGCTTTCCTGGCCGGCGGCGTGGCCGAATGAATCTGGGCCAGCGCCGATGATGTCACCATCACGCCCAGGCCCGCCAGGAATTGCCGTTTGCCGATCATGTCCGCTTCCGTCCCGTTGGAGTTGTTGTCAGCGTGGTTCGCCATCATAGAAGAACTTCATGCTCTCAGGCGCCGCGCAGGTTGAAACCAGCTTGTCCACCACCGCTGCCCTGGCCGCAATCAGGGATTGGGTGCCCAGCGCCTGCGCCCGCAAACGCTTCACTTCCGCCGCGGTGAAGGGCTTTGTTCCCCTGGGCGCGCTGTTGCCGCCCAACCCGAACACCACGAAGTTCATCATCTCGGCCAGTTCCTGGTTATCGGTGATGGCGGAATAGGCGACATTGGGCAGCCGGATCAGGTAATCGCGGCCGTCTTTGGTGCACATGAAATAGCCGACCCGGTCGCGCAGCACCGGAATCTCGGCCGGGGCGGAGTTGCCCTGCATGCCATGGCAGCCGCTGCAATATTCGACATAGTCGGATTCCGGCGTGGTCAGCAGCGGCAGGGCGGGAGACGCGCTTTGCACGGCCGCGGCGAACAGCAGGGCCGCGACGACACTCACGGCACGATCTTCTTGGCCGCAAGATCGGTACGCTGCGCCGCTACATCTGTGGGCAACAGTCTGGGCTCGGCCCGCGCCGCCTTGATGTCGTCGGCGGTGAAGGCGACCGGCGCGTGATCGAGGCCGGAGAGATAGGTCAGCACCGAAGCGATATCGTCATCAGAGAGGCTGTCGAACGCCGGCATGATGCCCAGGATCGGCTGGTCATCCACCGTGACGCGGCCGCTCATGCCATTGAGCAGCACCTTGGACAGGAAGGCCTTGCCTTCCGGCTGGGCCGCAATCGCCCCCACCCGGCCCGCCAGGCGCGGAAACTGGCCCGGCACACCCACGCCGCCGGCCTGATGACAAAAGGCGCAACTGTTGTCGAACACCGCCTGACCATCCGCGGCCGCCATGTCTGTCGCCGCCGCGAGAAACAGGGCGGCCAATAACGCCTGCTTCACTGCACCGCGCCCACCAGCGCCGCGGTGGAGCAGTGATACTGCATGTTGTCGAGACCGAAGCACCAGATGATATCGTTGTTGGTCTGCGGCACATAAAGCTGGGTGTCGCGGTCTTCATTGTCGCAATGGCATTGGCCGCAGCCCGGCTTGCCGCAGCAGTCGCGATAGGCGATCAGATAAGTCTTGTTGTCATCGGGATTGACGCAGGTGCCGACCCACGACGTGGTCGACGCCGTCGCACCGGCCGGGCACTGATGCGTGCCGCCGCCGCAACAGGCGCAGAGATTGCCGTCCACCCCGCAATAGCGCCAGTAATCGCACTTGGTCTCGTCCTTGGTCTGGGCGTTCATGGTGAAATGGGTGCGCGCCCGCATCCCCCGGTCGGGCTTGCCTTGCGCTTGCGCCCGGCTGATCGGCAGCACGGGAAAGACCGGCGCCGCCGCCAGCGCCAGGCCGAGACGTGACAGCAATCCGCGCCGCGAGGTATGCCCCGCCAGCCGGCGCACCAGCTTCTCGCCGATCCTGTCGATGCTGATCTGTTTCATGGCTAGGCGACCTTTGTCTTGGAATGGGGCGCTTTGGAATTCTTGAGATAGTCCTGCACCGACACCACACCCATTTCATGGGCGGTGATCATGCTTTCCAGATGCTCGCGGCTGTTGACCAGAGCCTTGGAGATCAGGGTGCCATCGGCGCCAATCAAGGCCGCGTGCGGCAACCGGTCGACATGGAAGGCGCGACCCACGATCGAGGAATTGACGAAAGGAAGACCTTCCATGCCCAGCCGCGCGACCATGGCGCGCTGTTCCCCTGCTTCGTCGTCGCCGACAAAGACGATGTCGAGCTTTTCGGTCCTGGCAAAATTCTTGGCGACAGGGATCAGCTCCTTGCACAGCGGACAATGCGGCGACACGAACAGGAGAAGCTGACTGCGTCCCGCCGGCTTGCCGATGGCCAGCGGCGCACCATCGAGTGTCACGGCATCCAGCACCGGCGCGGCCTCGCCCACCACCGGACCTTTGCCACTGAGCAGCGCGCCGGCCGGCGCCAGCCGGACATGCAGCACGCCGACCTGGCGGGCCAGCGCCAGCAGCGCCAGCCCCAGCCCCAGGATCACGATCCAGGACAGGATTTGCGAGACGATCAGGACGGTCAGCATGGGCTAAGTCCCTTCAGGCGAAACGGTGATCGCGGCGCTGGGCAGGCGGCAGCGCGGCAAGGATGTTGAACAGCAGATACAGCAGGAAAAGGCTCACGCCCGCGGCGACGCCGCTCAAGGCCAAGGACATGGTCATGGGCCCCTCCATCACGATCGATGGAATGAGCAGCGCCGCAAGCACGCCGTTGCGCGCCACCAGTGTCCAACTCAGGGTCTGGCGCAGAAACGTCTCGCCACAGCCGCAATCGATAGCGGCGCGGCCGCGCCGGATGTTGATCGCCATCGCGGCGGCGAACAGCGCCAGCAGCGCCATCGCCGCCAGAGCCGGCCAGGGTCGTAACTGCGCGGACAATAGAAGGATCGCCAAAATCATTTCCGCCGGCGGCAATAGCGCAGCAGCGGGCCACGTCGCCCAGCGCGGCAGCAGCCGGTAGTTGGCGATCACACCAGGCAAGATGCGCCAATGGCCGGCTTTCTGCACCGCCGCCAGCAGGAAGACCAGCCCGACAGCTGTGCGCCCCGCAACCGATGCGGCGGCGAGCAGTTCATGCAGCATCGCCGCCATCAAGGCTGAACCGTATAGAGAATGCCGCCGCCGGAATTGTCCATGCTGCGCACCTTTTGCAGGGTCTCGGCATCCAGCACATAGGTGTTGCCGGCGCCGTCACTGGCATAAACCTGCGGATTGGCGTCTTGGCTGACGGCGATGTTGACGAGCTTGTCCTTGAGACTGTCCGGCAGGGCATGGCGGCCGATCAGCCGGTGGGTATTGCCGTCCAGCACCCAGATTTCCTGGGCCGCCTCATATTCGCTCCAATATTCACCCATATGCATCAGCACATAGATGCGGCCGGAGGCGAAATGCACCGCGATGGGCTGGCGGCCGCCCGGCATCCAGTTCACGTCCATCGGGGTATAGGTCGCCTTGCGCATATGGGCCGCCTGCTGGATGGACCAGGCCGCACCGATCTTGGGCACCGCACCCAGGGTTACCGGCGTGATCATGCCGCTATAGCTCAGCATGGTGGCGTTGCCGGTCTTCGCATCCAGGATCGAGGTGTCATAGATCGGGTCTTCGGTGGCCGAGAAGAAGGGTGCGGAGCGGGTGATGCCGGGTTTGTCGCCATCCATCGCCACCGTGGCCAGGGTGCCGTTGGAGCACAACGCCGAAAAGCCATTGATCATGTTGGTGAACATGGTGGCGCAGCCCGGCAGCTCGATCTTCTTTTCAAAGGCGCGCTTGTCCAGATCCACGACATTGACCGACGAGGACGGCTGCATGTTGTAGACCAGTGCCTTTTTGCCATCGCTGGTGATCACCAGATTGTGGGTGCGGTTGCCGATCAGCATGCGGCCGGGAATCGGGATCTCCGACACCAGCTTCAGGCTCTTCACATCATAGACCAGCAGCATGTCCTGGCGGGTGCCGCGGTCCAGCTTCGTCCAGATGGTCTGGGCCACGTAGAAATTCCGGCCCATGGGATCGAAGGAGAAACTGTCCTGGCCATACATGTTGACCATGCCCTTCATCCGGCCGGTGTCGCCGTCGAAGATGCGGGTGCCATCCTGGCCATTGCCGCGATTGACGAACACCCAGTGCGGCTGGACGGGATCTAGCGTGCCGACGCTGGGGACCTCGGCCTGGGGTATGGTCACCGCCCCGGTCGGGGTGATTTTCTCAATCGGAGAGGCAATGCCGTTGGTCTGGGCATGGCCCGCGGACGCCATCAGGCCGGCCAAGGCCGCCGCACAAAGAACAGTCCTGGCAGACGCAATCATTGCTTGAATCCCCATTTCGCGCCGTTCGGCCTTTTCATGAAGCTTTGGCCCGGATTGCCGGCAAGTCAACGCGAAACCGCGATTGTTGAGAGCGATACCAAGTCGCGGCAGGAAAAAGGGCCGCCCGTCCGTGGGGGCCGCCTTTTCGGGCAAGCTAGGATTTTCGCAATTCCATCAGCGCCACCTGCATCATCGCCCGGGCATAGCCGACATTATAGACCCAGCCGGTATAGCCCCCGTTCTTCTGGCCCTTGTCATTCTCGGTGGTGCGGGGATGTTCGGGCATGATCAGGTGCTTATAGTTGTTCCGGATCAGCTCCTTCATCACCGCCAAGAGGTTGTCGTCGCCCTCATCGTCCCAGACTTCGACATATTTCTCATTGGGCTTGATCAGCTTCACATTGCGGAAATGCACCTGGCTGATGCGGTCGCGGCTGGCGAAGTAGCGGCATACCGCCACCGGATCCTCGCCCAGCTCGCGGGTGACGCCGCAGTCGAAGGTGATGCCGTTGGAAGGCGAATCCACCGTCTCGATCAGCCGCTTCCAGTCCTTGAGCGTGTTGAGCACCTGGCCCGAGCCGCGGCTGATCTTGGGTGGCGGATCATTGGGATGCACGCAAAGCCGCACCCCCGCCTTCTCGGCAACCGGCACCACCGCCTTGAGGAAATAAGTGAGGTTCTCCCAAACCTTGTCATAACTGACCGCGCCTTCCGATGGGATCGGCGGCAGATCCTTCATGCGGTCATAGTCGAAAGACAGCAAGCCCGAACCGCCACGGCCGGGGATTTCCTTGTAGCCCTCATTCGCGCGGTGCGGGAAGAAGTCATATTCCACCACCGGCAGTCCCGCCTTGCCGGCCGCAGCGATGGAGGCCTTGAGCTTGTCGATCATCTCGTCCCGGCCCGGCAGGCCATGCACGACCTTGAGGAATTCCGGCTCCATGGCGCCGTTCTTGAACCAGGGCACCATCACGATGCCCAGCTTCAGCCCCTGGGTTGCGAGCAGGTCCATGCGCTTGCGGAACCAGTCTTCCGTCCAGGGCGGCGGCGGCATGTCGGGCATGTCCACCCAGTTGATGCCGATCTGCTTGGTCCTTTTCATCTCCGTCTCGGTGGGATCGGCGGAGATGTACATGGTGAGCTTGGGCGTATCCGGGCCTTCCTGCGGCATGCCGTCGGTGTCGGACGCGGCCTGCGCGCCACCAATACCGCCGGCGCCCGCCAGGAGCGTGGCCCCGGACGCGGCCATCATGCCACGGCGGGACAGGAAATTGTTTTTGCCGATCATCTGTCTCTTCCCTTTTCGCCCGGTCTGTCCGCCGGTGTCATGGCGGGGAGCCTAAGCGCAAGCGGGCGCCTCGCGCAAACGCTCAAGCCTTGCCGCGCAGCACCAGACGCGTGGCCGCAATCATCATCGCGCCCAGGAGCGTGCTCAGGCCCAGGGCATGGAGGCCGGCGCCGACACCAAAATGATTGTCGGCCCAAAGCCGATAGGCGGGCGCGACCGAGCCGGCCAGCGCCCCCATCACGTTGACCAGCGCCAGGCCGGGCGCGGCCGCCGCGCCGCGCAGATAGGCGGTCGGCAAGGTCCAGAACAACGGCTGCACCGCGATAAAGCCGGCCACCGCGACACAGAGCGCCGCCAGCGCGGCCAGTGGAACCGGCGTCAACAAGGAAGACAGTGATACGCCTGCGGCGCAGGCCAGCATGGTCAGGCTGGCCACCAGCCGCCGCCGCCCGATCCGTTCGGCAACGCGCGGCACATAGTAAGAAGCCAGAAGTGCGAAGCACCACGGCACTGCCGTCACGAGTCCCACAACAAAACCGACATTGCGGCCGAGCAGCCGGCCCACCTGCGGCGGCAAATAATAGACCACGCCATAAACACAGGCCTGGATCAAAAAATAGATCGCGCCCAGATAGACCACCCGCCAGTTGAGCAGACCCTGCAGCAGCGACGTGGCACCATGGGCGCTTTTCTCGCGATCCTCCGCCGCGATCGCGGCGCTTAAAGCGCGGCGCTCATCGGCGTCCAGCCAGGCAGCTCGCGCCGGACTGTCGGCAAGACGGAAATAGACCAGCACGCCGACAACGGAGGCGAGCAACCCCTCGACCAGGAACATCCACTGCCAGCCATGCAGTCCGCCCATGCCGTCGGCGTCGAGCAGAATGCCTGACAAGGGCCCGCCAAAAATGAAGCTCAGCGGCGCGCCGAAATAGAAAATGCCCATCACCCGGGCGCGCCGCTGGTCGGGAAACCAGCGCGACAGGAAATAGACCGCGCCCGGAAAGAATCCGGCCTCGGCGATACCCAGCAGCACGCGCACCAGATAAAAGCCGGTCGCGGTGGTCACGAAGGCCATCGCGGCGGAGACCAGTCCCCAGCTCACCATGATGCGGCTCAGCCACAACCGCGCGCCGAAACGCTGCAGCAGGATGTTGCTGGGGATTTCGATGGAGGCATAGGCGACCGAGAAAATACCGACACCAAAGGCATAAGCCGCTTCGCTGATGCCGGTTGAAGCCTGAAACGCGTTCTTGGCAAAGCCCAGATTGGCGCGGTCCAGATAGGCCAGCACATACATCAGCAGCAGCCACGGCAACAGCCGAACGAGCGCCTTGTCACAGGCGCGCTCCGCCGCCGCCTCCATCAGAGCTTCAGCTTTTCAAGATCATCGAGACCGAGGCCCAGCGCGAAGCCCGGCCCGTCGCGCGGCTCCAGTACGCCATCCCTGGGCACGGCCATCCCAGGGAAGGGCGTAACTTCTTCCAGCGGCACGCCGGGCGGCGAGCCCATAAAGAATTCACCCCAGGCAATATTGGGCATGGCAATGCAGACATGCTGGCCGAACGGCGAATTCATCGCCGCATGCGGGATGACGGGAATGCCGGCGGCTTCGGCCAGATGGCAGATCTTCACCGTGGCGGTGACGCCACCGACCCAGGCGATATCGGGCTGGAAAATGTCGACCGCGTGGCGCGAGGCCGCCTGCATGAACGGCAGCACCGTGTACCAATGCTCACCGGCCGCCAAAGTCTGCCACGGCAGGCGCTGGCGCAGATTGGTCCAGCCGTCCATGTCTTCCGGGATCAGGCAGTCCTCGATCCATTTGAGATCATAGGCTCTCAACCGCTCTGCCAGCCGCACCGTGAAATCGGTATCCAGCGCCATCCAGCAATCCAGCATCAATTCGACCTTGGGACCGATCAGGGCGCGTGTTTTCGCCACCAGCTCTTCATTGCCGTCCAGCCCGGCAAGACCGTCCGCAGGACCATAGGGACAGGGCAGTTTGGTGGCGCAAAAACCCAGCTCGATATTCCAGTCGGTATCGCCGCCGGTGGCGTAGCAGATCTGCTTGTCGCGCACCGGCCCGCCCAGCAGCTCGAACACCGGCCGTTTGAGCAGCTTGCCTTTCAGGTCCCAGAGCGCGAAATCCAGCGCGCTGATGGCATAGCTGGCCAGCCCCGCCGCGCCATAGGGCGAGGCCGCGCGCCACAGCATGTCCCACAGAAGTTCGGTAGCAACCGGGTTTTCGCCCACCAGCAGCGGCCCCAAATGCTCGTTGATCAGCGACGCCACCGGATTGCCATAACGCGAGGCGCCAAAGCCCCAGCTGCCATCCTCCGCCGTGACGATGCAGCCCACCGAGGGCAGGTTGGGCCGCCAGCTTTTGCGCAAGCGCTTGAAGCGGGGAAAGCGCGACATCGGGCCGGCCACTTCGGCGCTTTCGGTCCAAGCCGGCCGGCGCGGCTTGGTCTTGATTTCGCCGCCGGTCAGGTCGCTTTTGATCAGGAAGGCCTTGACGCTGGTGATCTTCATCAATCGATCTTCGGTGTCGCGGGGCGCCGATAGGTTACAGCCAACACCAGCAGCGGAGCGGCGACGCTGAGGAACGCAAATGGCGCATAGGCGATGAAATGCGCCGCATTATATTGCGTCGGCTTGGGACTGATCACCGGCAGAATGAAATCCCGCGCGAAGGTGATCAGGATATAGTTCATGGCGATGAAGCGCAGCGGGGGCCAAAAACGGCCCAGCGCCCTGACGCCGCCGAAAGACAAAAGCGCCAGCAGATAAGTGAAGAACAGACCGACCAGGAAGAACAGCAGCAGGCCGCCGCTGAGCGGCACTTTGCCCAGAATAACGCCAAGCCAGATCACCAGACCGACATGGACCAGATGGGCAGAGGCGAAAGACAGGCCGAATTCCCGCGCATGGCCCTTGAGCACCGTCCAGCCGAACAGCGCAGCCAGGGCATTGCCGGCATAGGCCATGAAGAAGAGCAGGAACGACCAGCGCGCCGTCAGTTCCAGCGCCAGCCGGACACTTTTATTACCGGGCCCGTTCAGGCCCAGCACAATCGCGGCCACGGCCAGCGCAATACCAAAAGCCGTCCCCATCCAAAGCATGACGTTGGACTTTGCCATTATCGCCTGCCTTTCCCCGGGGGCTACTCTATGGGGGGTGGCGCGCTGTTGACAAGGCAAGCGCGGGAGCGCGCAAGATAAGGAAAACAAAACGGGCAACGGGGGACGGCCATGCGGCATATTCTGGCGGCGATCGCGATCTGCGCTTTTTCGACGTCCGCCTGGGCGGCGGATGAGCACAGCAAGGTGCTGACCGACATTTCCACCGATCTCGCTACCGCCAACTGGAAGGTGACATCGGCGGAATGGGCCAAGGGCGGCCCTGCCTGGAGCGTGCAACTCAGAACCCTGCATGGCGGCCGCCAGGAAGGCGTGCAGGTGATCGAGGTGGACAATGGCGCGATGACCTTCACCATCGTGCCCACCCGCGGCTTCGAAGTGTGGAAAGCCAATGCCGGCACCCTGCGGCTGGGCTGGGACTCGCCCGTCCATGACATCATCCATCCCTCCTACATCCGGCTGACCGACAATGGCGGCCAGGGCTGGGTCGCCGGTTTCGGCGGCCTGATGGTGCGGGGCGGCCTGGCCTCCTTCGGTTCGCCGGTGCAAGACGGCGACCAGCAGCTCACCCTGCATGGTCATGTGGACTATATCCCCGCGAGCTATGTCAGCGTGCGCTATGAAGCGGGACGGCTGGTCTTCCGCGGCGTGGTCGATGATTTCCAAAGCTTCAATCAGCAGCTGCGGCTGATCTCGGAAATCTCCACGCCCATCGGCAAGCCGCAGATCCAGTTCGACGATCAGGTCACCAACATGTCGGATGCGCCGCAGGAGATGGAGCTGCTCTATCACACCAATTTCGGCACGCCAATTCTGGGCGCGGGCGCGGAGTTCGTGGCGCCGGTCAGCCGCGTGTCGCCGATGACCCCGGCATCGGCGGCGGGCGGGCTGGAGGGCTGGAACCGCTATAGCGGGCCGCATGCGTCCGGTTATGTCGCCAAGGTCTTCAACATGCAGCTTTATGGCGACGCCAAAGGCGAGACCAAGGCGATGCTGAAATCACCGGATGGCGGCCAGGGTGTCCTGATGCAGTTCGACACAAACGGCCTGCCCTATATGTCGCTGTGGAAGAATGAAGTGACCGCCAAGGGCGGCTATGTCACCGGGCTGGAGCCCGGCACCGGCTTTCCCAATGCGCGGCCGGTGGAGCGCGCCGCCGGCCGGGTGCCGAAATTGCAGGGCGGCGAAAGCCATCACCTTCATCTGGTGATCACGGCGCTGACCAGCAAAGCCGATGTGGATGCGGCCGCCAAGGCGATCCAGGCGCTGGCCGCGGCCCCGCCCATCGTCTCGGAAACGCCAACCGGTCCTTGACTAGGGCGCGGCTGGCTTGTCCTTCTTGAGCACTTCGAACTTGCCCAGGGTGCAGCTCTGGCCTGATTGAATGACGTGGAAAGTCTGCTGGTACTCGCAAATCTCCTGGGTGCCCGGCACGTTCCAGACAAAGCCTTCGTAACGCAGGTCGGTGCAGATGCCCTGCAGATGGTTCACCAAGGTTCGGCCGTCGCGCATCTTGAAGGTGAGGTTTTTGCCGTCGTCGGAATGGGTGCTGACGATTTCACGCTGCAGCACGCACATATTGGCGGACGCCGGCATGGCGGTGGCGGCAACAAGCGCAAGGGTTGCGATGATCGTCTTCATGTGACCTCCAGGCGCCCCCGCCAAGTTCGATTGTCCGCCAAATCGCCTGCGCCCACAATGCGGTTCCCATGCGGTGCAACATCTGGCGGAAACAGGAATAAAGCCGTAGGATTTGAGCTCAATCCGCTTCAGCGAACAGGATCATGCCCGACAAGCTTCAGGAACAGGTAGCCGCGATCTGGGCGCGCGCATTGGGCGTGAAAAAGGTGGCGCCCGACGACAATTTCTTCGCGCTTGGCGGCCATTCCCTGCTGGGCGTGAAAATGATCGCTGAAATCCAGGCCAAGACCGGCATGGAAGAAGAGCTCAAGCTGGCCGATTTGCTGGAATTTCCCACGCTTGGCGCCTTCACCGCGCATCTGGAAAGCCTGATGGCGCCCAGCGAGGAAACCGGCAGCCTCTAGCAGGCTGTTGAAAAAGTGAACGAATAGAGGTCGACCGGCGCTTTTGATTCTGGTTTGTTCACCAAGCGATTCTAAAGCGTTCGCGTTGCTTACGACTTTTTCAACAGCCTGCTAGCGCGCGCGCCAGGTAGCCACCAGGACCACGCCTTTTTCCAGGACATAGCGTCCGCGCAGGCGGGCATCCGGCCTGGCGGCAACAAAACCGCCCTCTTCCAGCGCGACCTCGATTTCGCGGAAATCCAGGGCGCCCTTCAGCGCCCAGGCCTTGTAGCTGGCCTCCTTGGCGCTGAAGACCAGTGTTGCGGCAAGCGCAGGATCAGCTTGCGTCAGCAGCATCTGCTGCTCGGCGGCGGTGAACAGGCGCGGCCAGAGATTTCGCGCGACGCCGCCCGCCTGTTCCGCGTCAATGCCGATGCCCGCGAAGTTGCGGCTTTCGCCGGCCAGGGCGGCGGCATAGCCCCCGGTATGGGTAATGCTTCCCATCATGCCGGGCGGCCAAAGCGGCGCGCCATCCGCGCCCTTCGCGATCACGGCATCGCCATGACCAAGCCCCGCCAGCGCGGCGCGGGCGCAGGCGCGCCCCAGCGCGAAATCGCGGCGGCGTTTTTCCGCCGAACCGGCAACATGGACATTCTCATCCGGGTGGACGGCGATCGCCTGTCCTTCGTCCCAGATCTCGGCGCCGGACAGGCCCCGCACGAGCAGGCGCGAAATCAGGCCGGTCAAGCCGGGACCACTTCGGCGAAGACCCGGAACAGCATGGCGGTGAAACTGTCCTGATCCGGCGGGGAAACGACACCCTGGAAGAAATGCAGCGACACCTGCACTTCATGGCCATAGTCCATCACATGCAGGAACAGCGGCGAAGAGCGGCGCGGCCAGGTCTGGCTCAAGGTCATGATGTCGGGCGGCCAGGAAGGTGACGCGCTGGTGTCGGGCGCGGCGCGCCTCTCCGCCTTCTCACGCGCCGTGCCCAGCGAATAATAGTTGAACACAGCGGGAATCTTGTTGGGGTAATCGGGGGCTTCGATGCCCGGCCGCACGCAATGCGGCGCCCAGAAATGCAGGGTGGGGATGCGCAGCGAAAGCGCTGTGTCATATTCCGCCAGGATGCCGCGCATGATGGTTTCGAAATCCGCCGCTGCCGGCGCCTGGACCTCCACCGCGTCGGCACAGAACATCAGCCCGACCGTGTTGGTCAGTTCCAGCGAGACGCGCTTGTCGCCCAGGACACGGACGGGAAAGCGCTCCATTTTCGCCCAGCGCGCCATGGCGACGGAAAAGATCGTCAGATAGACAAGAAAGGACGTGACTTTCAGCACTCCGGCCAGGTCGCGCACCTTGTCGGCCACCGGCCGGGGAATGGTGAAATTCTTCACAAGGCGGATACCGTTGCCCCAGGTGAGCGGCGTCCCATCCGGGGCCAGCATGGTGGACTGGCCGTGATACCAGCGCCGCCAATGTTCGATCAGCTGGGCGCCCTGCCCGCTCGCGAGAACATTCCGTTCGGCAAGGGAATAGTCGTTGTAGAGCACCGGAGACGGCGCGCGCGGCGCGCCGGTTTCCAGTATGTCGTGGATTTCCTCCAGGATGATGTTGCGGGTTCCGGCATCGGCGATCATGTGCGCCGCGGAAATCGCGGCAAGGCTTTCGCCATCCGGCAAGGCGACGACCTTGGCGCGGGTCAGCCATGTCCCCTCCATGAGATTGAGCCGGGCGCAGAATTGCTGCGCCTCCTTGCCGGCCGCCTCGCGCGCCGCATCCGCGCCCAGCCCGCGCAGATCCTCCTGTTCGATCTCGAACGCGTCCGCCGGGTTGAGAAAAGCCAGAAGGCCGCCCTCGCGCGCCTCGAAACGGGTGCGCAGCGCCTCGTACCGCGCGATCACCTGGCGGACGGCGGCGGTGACGGCTTCGGGCGCGGCCTTGAAGCGGCCCACCATGCCGATATTGAGGGCGACCGGCTTGCCCTCGTCCGCGCCTCCGGCGAAGGCGCGCCACATCTCCTGCGCAACCGATGGCGCAGGCACGCCGGCAATTGGCGTCGCCGCGCGCAACGCCCGTGCGGCGTTGCGGGCGCCCAGATAATCCAAAATCTCGCCGCGGCGCGCCCGCAAGGCATCGCGGTCGGAATCGGTCAGCGCCTGTCTGGGGGAACGATAGCGGATCTGATCGCCATCCAGCGACAGCAGGATGCTGCGGCTTTCTAGATCCGCGATCAGTGCGGCAACGGTCATGAGTTCCCGGTCGCAGGTGTCGGCGCCACCAGCAGGGTCATGGCCAGCAGACAGGCCAGTACAGCGGCAAAACATTCAAATGCCGCGTGATAGCCGCCCGAGCGATCATACATGAAGCCCGCAAAATAGGGCGCCAGGATAGCGACCAGGCCGGTCAGCACATAGGTCCAGCTCATTACCCGGCCGAAATTGTTCGCGCCGAAGCTTCCGGCAATCATCCCTCCCACGGTCGGCAGCGCACACCCCAATGCGCTCCCGGCAAAAGCGGAACTTGCCAGTAGCGCACCATAGTCCGCCGACAGGCTCAAGATCAGCCACGAAACGGTCATGAACGCCGCCGCGGCGACCAGCAAGACCCGCTGTTTCACATGATCAGCCAGCACTCCAGCAAGAATTTTGGTGATTGCTGCGGCAATTCCAAAAGCCGCGATCAATAGCGTCGCCTGACTCGCGGCAAAGCCCAGCTGTTTTATGCTATAAGGATAAAGCGTCACGACAATTGCCTGGCCGGTTCCCGAGACGGCGGCAAGCACAAGGCTGGGAATCCAGAACGCCCGGCCGGCGAAGACCGCTCTCCATCTCAGCGGGCCGGCCTTCGGCATGGCCGGTGCAGAAGCCGGATCCCGGTTTTCCGGATGATTTTCCAATCCCAGATCGGAAGGCCGGTCACGCAGGATCAGCACAGCGAGGGCGATTATCACAGCGGCGATCACGATCCCCTCATACAACAGAGCTTCGCGCCAGCCATAGCGCCGGATCGCGATATTGAGCAGCGGCACGACCGTGAAACTCCCACCCGAAGTGGCCACGGCGGCAATGCCAAACGCCAATCCCCGATTGCGGGCAAACCAGCGTGACGCGAGTGTGGAGGTATTCAGCGAACCCAGGCACATGAAAGCGGCAGCCATCGGCACCAGCAGAATGAACGCCATCACCAGAAGCGAATGCGCCATCGCTATGGCAGTCAACGATAGCCCCAGAATGACCGCGCCGGCAGACATGATCAGCCGAACCGGTTTTGTGTCCAGCAATCGCCCAATTCCTGGCGCCATAACCAGGGCGCCGACGATAAGGAAGGATACGGCGCTGCCGGCAACAGCGCGAGAAATATGGAACTCATCCTGCAACGGGATCACGAACAAGGGGGCAGCGTAGAAAGTCGCGCCCTGCACCAGCATTTCCGACACGGCGGAGGCGGCCAGGACGAACCAGCCGTAATAAACCAGCGAATTGCGCATGACGGATTCCCGGCGAGCCCCACAGAGCTTATGCCATGGCGGCGAACTTCAGGAAAGAATTGGGCTGATCAGAGGAGAGCGCCGGGCATCGAAGCAATCTGGTTTTCCCAGCTTTCCTCGGCGTCGGTGCGGCGCGGTGTGTAACGGCAGAGCCCCATGATATAGGTCGGCTCATCATTGTCATTGGCCAGCGGAACATAGAGATTTTCCGCGTTGAGATATTCCTTGCCTTCAAGATGCACGCGGCCGACGAAGCGCAAAGGCTGGCCGCCATCCAGGATGAGATCGGCACTGCCAACCCAGCGCGGAAGATGTTCGGGGGGAACGACTTCGTCTACCATTTTACCCGTCAACTCTCCCGCCATGTTGTGCAGACCCGTGCCGACAAGCCGGAACTTGTAGCGGGAGGGGCTCTGGCAGACCCTCTCCAGCACCAGGATGTTCCGCAGCAGATCCTTCAAATCGCGAAACGTCATTTCGGAACGTGCGGGCATTTTTCTTGTTCCCGCCTTCTGGCGCCAGAGACCGAGCAATTGGGTATAGCAGGGCTCGCTGAAAGCCAGGCTGGGATCACAGATGTGATACCATTTCTCCCGGATAGCCCGTTCGTTCAACGCTCTAACGGCAGCGGTCAAATTCATGCACCATTTTTGACCGAAAAATATAAATAGCCAGTAAAGCTTGTCCCTGGCTGCAGGCTTGCCCGCGGCACGCTGGAAAAACGGATGGAACGGGCTGCAATCTGCTGTTGAATCCCGGGGTGATTCCCGCAACCACGCGTTTTTGGGCCGCCAAGCATCCACAATTTTCCGAACAGTGTTATTAGCCAGCAGATTCAGCGTCATACCCATAGGTGAACTTACGTATTGGCATGGTTATCGAATTGTTCACTACTATCGATAACCTCATGTCCAATTGACGGTTCATTCCGATGCCCGAAGCCCTTATGGTTTCAAATATCCTAAGAAGACAGCAGCACGGCATGGCACAGGCGCAGAGAAGGTTAATTCCCGACGACAGCGCTCGCGCGGCCCGGCACGGGAAATACAAGCTGGATGAGCTTGATCCTTCCCGGATCGCCAGGCATCTCACGATGTTCCAGCCCAGCGAAAAGGCCGTGATCGAGGTCGTGGCCAAGGCGCGCTTGAGCATTCCAGGAATTGCCGAGACCGAAGAAGTCCTTCGCGTGGTTCGTTACAACCCGATTTGCGTCCTGGCGCTGACCCGCAAATCCCGGTTCGATCCGCTTCAGCCGGAGGCCGAAGGATTTGTCGCTGTTCTTCCCTTGAACCAGCTTGGTCTGCAGACGCTCGCCCTGGGATCGTTCAACGCGACCAGCCCGGACCTGCGCCTTATCGCCAGACCCGATGAACGGCCGGCCGGTCTTTACATGTGGGCGGTTTTCGCGCCGGGCCCGTTGGCCGCCGGCATCGCGCTTTTCCTGGAACGGATGGCCACGCCGCAATACACCGGCGTCAATCTTTATTCCCGCCCAAATACGGATGCGGGACGCAGGTACAATGAAGTTCTGGGCCTTACGCAGGGCGTGACGATCGAAGGAATAAGCGCGCCTAACATCTGGATATTCCTGCGGGCGCCGGCGCGGCCTTCCTATGACAGCTACACGCCCAATTCCGGCAAAAAGGATATCGGCATAACGGTCGCGCGCACTTTCGACGACCTGATGCGCGTCGCGGCGATCCGCAACGCCGTTTATATCGGGGAGCAGGAATGCCCCTATGACGAGGAATATGACGGCAATGATCTGTCGGCCACGCATCTGCTGGCCTATATCGGCGACGAACCGGTGGGCTGCCTGAGGCTGCGCTTCTTTGCCGATTTCGCCAAGTTCGAAAGGGTGGCCATCCGTCCGGAATTCCGCAAATCCCGGGCCGCCATCCATCTGGTGCAAGCCGGTCTCAAATTCTGCCAGAAGAAGGGCTATCGCCGTGTTCTTGGCCATGCCCAGACACGGCTGGCCAGCTTCTGGACCCGTTTTGGCTTTCGTCCCATGGCGGGGCGGGACCATTTCGTGTTTTCAGACTATGACTATATCGAGATGGTCGCCGAACTTGAGCGCGATCCCGATGCCGTGGCCCTGGGGGCCGATCCCTATCTGATGATTCGCCCTGAAGGGCGCTGGCATGTTCCGGGCATCCTGGAATATTCGGCCTCCCGCGCCGCCACGAATCCGTCGGCGAAGAAGAAAAGCTGACCGTTTTAACCATCGCTTTCCCGTTCTGGGCAAACCCGCGGTTGCCTGATGACAAGCGCATTTCCCTAAAGTAGTTTGGCCGCAAAGTCGGGTGCGGGTGTTGCGCTGTGGGGTACCGGGACAGCACCGCCATACCGCACTGAGGATTGTATGGAGTTTCGCCAGTTGGTCGCCGCCCTCCCGGGGAGGAAGAGCGCGATCTATACCTTCGAACGCGGCCAGACCGCCTATCATCCCCATGCCGCCCTGCACGGCGACGTGCTGCGCGCGGGAGAGTGCCTGAGCGCCTGGGGCGTGAAGCCGGGGACGCGCGTCGGCATCTACGCCCCCAACTCCTATGCCTGGCTGGTCTATGACCTGGCGCTGATCGAACTGGGCGCCATTTCGGTGCCCTTCACCGACGACTTCGCGGGCAAGGTGAATCAGGAGCTTCTGGACCGCTACAACATCGCGTTGCTGCTGATCTCCAAAAGCCATGCCCGGCTGTTTGCGCAAAAGCCGGCCCATGTCGCCTTCATCGACGCCGCCAATGAAGGCGTGCGCGCGCTGGAGCGGCCGCCTTCGGGCGATCCGGATGAGGCGGACCAGCATAGCCTGGTCTTTTCCTCGGGTTCTGCCGGCGGCCTCAAAGGCCTGGTGATCAGCCGCAAGGGCGTGGAGACGACTTTGCCTCCGGTGTTCGAGGCCCTGGGCGTGCGCGCCGGCGACCGGCTGCTGCTGTTCCTGCCCATGTCGAACTTCCAGCAGCGCAACATGTGTTATGGTGCGCTATGGTACGATTTCGACATCATCATCACGGACTACACCCAGCTGTTCGCCGCCATGCCGGCGCTCAACCCCACCATCCTGATCGCGCCGCCGGTGCTCTATCAGATGATCCACGCCGAATATGAAAAATATCCCGGCTGGAAGAAATCGCTCTGGACAATCCTGGGCACGGCACTTTCGCTGTTGCCTTCGGCCGGCGCGCGCCTGGCCATCGCCCGCATCCTGTTTCGCGATTTTTACAAGCAGTTCGGCAACCGCATGCGGCTGCTGATCACCGGCATGGCGCCGATCCGGCGCGACATCGGCAAATTCTTCAAGCAGCTTCAGCTGCCGCTGTGCGAGTCCTACGGCATGGTGGAGGCCGGCTCCATCACCTTCCGTTCCGCCAGTTCGCGCGAATATGGCTCGGTGGGCAAACTGCTGAGAGGCATCGAAGTCTCCATCGAGGCGGACGGGGAAATCATCGTCAGCCGCGACAATCCCATGACCCTGCGCTATTTCCAGTGCGCCGACGGCGAGAACGAACGCACCTTCATCGGCCCGACCCGGGTGGCGACCGGCGACATGGGCCGGTTCGATGGCGATGGCAATCTCTATCTCCTGGGCCGCAAGAAAGAGCTGCTGATCACCGCCGGCGGGGTCAAGCTGCATCCCGAGGCGATCGAGCAGGAATTGAACAACTGCCCCGATATCGCCCATTCGGTGATTTTCCTGAAGCCGGACGCGGCGCACCTCACCTGCGTGGTGGATATGGTGCCGCCCATGAGCGAGGAAGCCAGGGCGCGGGCCACCAAGTTCGTCAACAGCCTGCCCGCGGCGAAAAAGGCCGCCGCCTTCGTGGAAGTGATCTTCGCCGATGCGCCCTTCACGACGGAGAACGGGATGCTGAGGCCCAATCTGAAGATCGACCGCAAGGCGATCGCGGCGCGCTATCTCTGAGCGCCAAACGGCGACCCTCAGTCGGCGATGGGCGGCGCCGGGCCATGCGGCTCGGCCTTGCGGCAAAGCCAGACGATGACGATGGCGGCAACGCATAGCCACGCCGAAACCGTGAACATGTCCACCGACGCCAGCAGATAGGCCTGGCCAATCATGCTGCGCATCACCGCGCTCCTGGCCGCCAGCTCCGACAGGCCCAGATCGTGCAGCGACGACAGGACATTGTTGAAGGCCGGCGCATAGGCCGATGTCATGTCCGCCATGCGGCTCTGGTGAAAGGCCTCGCGCCGGTCCCAGAAGGTGGTGACCAGCGACACCGAAAAGCCGGCGGCGACGATGCGGGCGAAATTCGACAGGCCGGACGCCGCCGGGATGCGCGAGGCCGGTAAACCGTCCAGCAGGATGGAAATGGTGGCGATGAAGAAAGAGCCGGACGAGATCCCCTGCACCATCAGCGGAATGGCGATGGCCATGAAACTGGCGTCCGCCGTGAGCCCCGCGCGCATCCAATAGGATATGGCGGAGGCGGCGAAGGCGATGGTCGCGACCCAGCGGGCATCGAAGCGCGACATCATCCGGGCCGCCAGCGGCGTCACCAGAACCGCGATCACGCCGGTAGGCGCCGACACCAGCCCGGCCCAGGTCGCGGTGTAACCCAGCTGGGTCTGCAGCCAGAGCGGAATCAAAAGCATGTTGGCGATGAAGACACCATTGCCCAGGCAGAAGACGATGGTGCCCAGGGTAAAATTGCGGCTTTCGAACAGCGACAGGTCCACGACGGGGTGGTCCTCCGTCAGCTCCCACAGGATGAAGGCGCCAAAACCGATCGCCGAGACGATGGCCAGGGTGACGATCCAGCTGGAGGCGAACCAGTCATCATTCTTGCCGGTGTCCAGCATCACCTGCAGCGCGCCCGCCCACACGATCAAAAGGCCCATGCCCACCAGGTCTATCGGCAGTTTGCGCACGGGTGTTTCGCGGCCGGCGAGATTGGCTTGCGCCAGCGCCACCACCAGCAGCCCCACCGGCACATTGATCAGGAATATCCAGCCCCAATGAAAGGAATCAGAAATATAGCCGCCCAGAATGGGACCGCAGATCGGCGCCACCAGCGTGGTGATGGACCAGATGGCGAGCGCGGTGGTGCGCCGGTTGCGCGGAAAGATGGACAGCATCAGCGCCTGCGAGCCCGGAATGATCGGGCCCGACAGCGCGCCTTGCAGGACGCGGAAGAAGATCAGCGATTCCAGGCTCCAGGCGATGCCGCACAAAAGCGAGGCGGCGGTGAAACCCAGCATGGAAAGGACGAAGACCTTGACCACGCCATAGCGGTTCATCAGCCAGCCGGTCAGGGGCACGCCGATGCCATTGGCCACGACAAAGGCGGTGATGATCCAGGTGGACTGATCGGTCGAGGCGCCCAGGTCGCCCGCGATGGTGGGCAGCGAGACATTGGCTATTGTTGTGTCCAGCACCTGGGTGAAGGTGCCCATGGCCAGCGCAAAGGCGGTGATCGCCAGGGCGCCGCCCCGAAGCGGCGTCTCGTGCGCCTCTCCGCTCACCGGCCGCGCACGCCATTGGCGGCCAGGATTCTGGCCACCATTGCATCCACCTGCGGACCGATATCCTCGCCGGTGTCGCCACGCATCACGCTCGTCACGGCCGCGTCGGCCACGCGCGGACCGGTCTGGTCGCTCACATCCACATCGGCGCTGACGCTGAGCCCCACGCGCAGGGGATTGTCCTTCAGCTCCGCCGGGTCAAGCGCGATCCGCACCGGCACGCGCTGCACGATCTTGATCCAGTTTCCGCTCGCATTCTGCGCCGGCAGCACCGCGAAGGCCGAGCCCGAGCCGGCGCCCAGGCCCGCGACATGGCCGTGATAGACGACCTTGCCGCCATAAAGATCGGTGGTGATCCTCACCGGCTGGCCGATGCGCATGCGCGCCAGTTGCCCTTCCTTGAAATTGGCGTCCACCCAGACATCGGAGAGCGGCACCACCGCCATCAGCGGCGCGCCCGCATTGACATGCTGGCCCACCTGCACGGTGCGCTGGGCGATCACGCCATCCACCGGCGCCACGATCTTCATATGCGCCAGCACCAGGGCCGCGGCGCGCAACTGCGCTTCCGCCGCCAGCACGTCGGGATTGTGCGCGATATCGAGGCCGGCAATGCCGGACTGCGCCTGGGCAAGGCCGCCGCGCGCGGAATTGACGGCGGCTTTCGCCGCCTGAACCGCGTCGCGGGCATGGCCCAGTTCCTCGCCCGACACCGCGCCGGCCAGCGCCGCCTGGCGGCGCTGATAGTCGCTTTTGGCCTGGGCCAACGCCACTTCGGCCTGCGACAGCTGGGCGGAATAGGAATCGGCGCTGGCAAAGGTGCCGCGCACCGAACGCGCGGCCCGCGCCAGATTGGCTTCCGCGGCGCGCATGTTCACGTCCGCCACCGACGGGTCCATCTCGATCAGCAGCTGGCCCCGGCGCACCGCCTGGGTATTGTCGGCATAAAGCGCGGTGACCGTGGCGTTCTCGCGGCTGGTCACCGCCACGATATTGCCCGCGACATAGGCGTCGTCGGTGGATTCGGTCAAACGGCCTTCAAACAGCCACCAGCCGGCATAGGCGAGCCCCGCGAGAATGATGGCGGCTCCGAACAGCAGGAATCCCTTGCGGCGGCGCATCGCGCGCATGGCGCGAATGTCGGTGCTGTCGCTCATGGCGTGGCATCCTGTTTGGCAAGAGGTTCAAAGCCGCCACCCACGGAAAGCAGCAGGGTGACGCGCTGGACCGTGGCCTGGGCCACCAGCGCGGCCATCTGCTGGCGCGCCGAAAGCAGGGTCGCTTCCGCGGTCAGCATGGGAATCTGCCCCGACAGGCCCAGGCGATAGCGTTCCTTGGCGAGATCGAAGGCGCGGGAAGCGCTGTCCAGCGCCAACTGCTGCTGCTGGCGCTGGTCGGCAAGGCTCGCCACCTGTGTCAGCGCATCGGAGGTCTGGCGCACCGCGCTCACCACCGTGCCGTTATAGTCGGCCACTGCGGCGTCAAGATCGGCGGTGGCGTGGGCATATTGGGCGCGGATGCGGCCCGCATCAAACACCGGCAGGTGGATGGCTGGCCCGACGCCGGCGACCAGCGCCTCACCGGAGAAGATCTTGTCCAGCCCGATCGACTGAAAACCGAGCGCCGCCGCCAGATCGATGTTGGGATAGAAATCGGCATGGGCGGCCTCGCGGCCATGCACGGCCGCGGTGATGCGGGCACGGGCCGCCAATATGTCGGGCCGCCGCGCCAGCAGGTCGGCAGGCAGATGCGCGGGCAACGGCAAGGCATTTTCCACCACGGCAGACGGACGCGCGACATCGGGATAGGCCCTGGCGCCCTGCCCGATCAAGGCGGCAATGGCATGGACCGCGATGTCACGCTGGGCCTCGGAGCGCCGCACTTCCATGCGGGACGTGGCCAGAAGCGCTTTTGCCTGCTCCAGCGAGGCTTCGTTCTCAAGCCCCGCCGTCACGCGGCTCTGGGTCAGGTCCAGGATGGTCTGCCGCTCGGCCACGGTCTCATGGGCGATGTCGATGTTCTGCCACGCCAGAAGCAGCTCGACATAGGACTGGGCAAAGATGCCGGCCAGCGCCAGCCTGGCGGCATCCGCATCCAGCGCGGCGGCTTCGCTGGCGCTTCTGGCGCGATCGATCAGCGCCGCCTGCTTGCCCCAGAAATCCAGCGACCAGCGGAAGCGGGCCTCGGTATCGCCCACCCACTGCCAGGAGCCGCCGAACGGCCTGGGATAAAGATAGTCATTGCTGATCAGCTCGCGGGTCGCCGCACTGTCGATATTGACATTGGGATAGTAGAGCGCGCGCTGAACCGACAATTCGGCCTGCGCCCCGCGGATGCGTGCCAGCGCGCTTTGCAGCGAGGGATTATTGGCCAGAAGCTGGGGCACCAGCCGGTCAAGTTGTGGATCGTGGAACGCCTTCCACCAGTCAGGCTGTGGTCGTGGCGCGGCCTGCGCACCCAGGCCAATGGTCTGGGGCGCGATCTCGGTCTGGGACGGCGTGGTCGGCGGCGCCTCCACGCAGCCGACAAGCGGCAGCGCCAGAAACAATGCGGCGGCCTGGCTCCTGTTCAATCTCGTCCCCGGCATGCGTCAGCGGCCAGCTTCGCCTGATTCGTCTTTTCTTAAGGTTACCGTCCGCGTCCAGCGGACGGTAAGCCGGCGGCCTCGGCCCCAATCCGGGCTTTTACGGAGGAACGGGCGCTTTATCCATAACATGATGAAAATGTTGATTATTTCGCTTTCCGCATGCGGTCGGCCACGGCGATGGCGGTAAAGATGAACACCAGGCAAAAAGGAATAAGTGCCACCGCCCGGAAGGAGGCCGCCGCCGCCGCGGTCAGGATGTCGTGCAGTTGGGCGCCCTGGGCGTGGGCCGCCAGCTCGGGATCGCCATGGGCGGCCGCCAGCTTGGCGCTGTCGTAAATGGCCCCCAGATAAGGCAGCACCAGATAGGTTGCGAGCGCGCCCGCCGATCCCATCAGTCCGAACACCATGGTGCCGCTGCGCGGATAACGCTCCGCCACCGTCGCCAGCATGGTCGGCCAGAAATAGCAGACGCCAAAGCCCCAGCCGGTGGCGGCGATCAGCGCGCTTGCCGGATCATGCGCCCGGCTCAGCGCGTAAAGCCCGATGGTGGCGAAGGCGGCGGAAAAGATCAGCAGCCCGACATTGGAGAGACGCTTGACCAGCGGCCCCGCAAAGTGGCGCATCAGGAACATCAGCCCGCTGACATAGGCGAGCAACAGGATGCCGCGCATGCCCACGATCTGGCTCAGCGCCACATCCACCCATTGGCCCGGCGCGAATTCGGTGGAAGCCGTGAGGGTCATCAGCAGCACCCAGAGGAAGATGGTGGGGTTCTGCAAGGTCGCCTTGATCATCTCGCCCGGCGTCACAGGCGCATCGGTAGAAAGACTGACATCGGGCAGTTTCTCCTTCAGCGCCAGGATGCCGAACACCAGCGCGAGTAGGCCCAGCACCACCAGGTCCAGCCGCCAAGGCAGCGCCAGCCCGTCCGTCGCCAGCGCCAGCATCGAACCCGCCACCAGCCCGCCCGGATACCAGGCATGCAGAATGGAAAGACGCGCGACGCGGTTCTCAGGATATAGCGCGCTGGTCAGCGGATTGATCACGGTCTCCACCAGGCCCCAGCCGAAGCCCTGCACCACCATCCCGATCAAAAGACCGGTGTAAGGCGACAGGCCCAGCGAGCCGGCGAAGCCAACCAGTATGAGGCCCGCGATCAGCAGCACCGCGGCGGCGGCCAGGGCACGGCCGAAGCCGATCCTTGCCAGAACCGCGCTGACCAGAAAAAGCGTGACGGCGAAACCCGCAAAGGCCGAACCCAGCACGGTGCCGATCATCTCGCCGGCGCGCGCCGGATCCAGGGCGTCCAGATAATCGGCGCGCATATGCATGGCGGTGGCGGCACGCACGCTGACGGCCGCACCCGCGGTGAACAATGCCAGAAGCGAAAGGACGAAGATGCGGCCGCGATTGAGCGGCGCGGAATCGATTGTCATTATTATATGTGACCGGTTGTCCCGGTCCTCCCTGCTCGAGGCGAACCTAGCACAGGCCGGACACTTCCCGTAAAGTCGCGCCCATGCCACTTCATCCCCAGGCCGCCTTGGCCATCCAGCGCGCCGGCGACCTGCCGACCAACCTGTCGCCAGACGAGTTGCGCGTCGCCTATGAACGCCAGCGGCTGACGCTGCTGCCGGAAAAACCCGCCGTCGCGATCACCTATAAGCTTTCCATTCCGAGCGACTATGGCCCAGTCCCCGCGCGCTTCTACCGCGCGACCAAGGACAGGCGGCCCTGCCCGCTGCTGGTCTTCTTCCATGGCGGCGGCTTCATGCTGGGGACATTGGCGCTATACGACACCGCCTGCCGCCGGCTGGCGGTTCAGGGCAACTGCGCGGTGCTGTCGGTGGATTATCGGCTAGCGCCGGAGACCCAGTTTCCCGGCGCGGTGCTGGACAGTTATGCCGCCACGCGCTGGGCCTCCGACAATGCCGAGCTGTTGAACATCGATCCGGCAAGGATCGCGGTGGGCGGCGACAGCGCCGGCGGCAATCTGGCGGCGGTGGTGGCGCAGATGGCGCTGGACTCGCGGGAGTTCAAACTGGCGCTGCAGATATTGATCTATCCCATGACCGATCAGAGCCGCGCATACCCGTCCTATGAGCGCAATGCCAGCGGCTATATGCTGACCACGGCCGCGCTGCACTGGTTCATGGACAATTACATTCCCGATCATGCGGACCGCAAGGATCCCATGGCGTCGCCCATGCTGCGGCCAAGCCTGGAAGGTCTGCCGCCGGCACTGGTGATCAGTGCGGAATTCGACCCCCTGGTGGACGAGAACGAGGCCTATGCCCGGCGGCTCAAGGAAGCGGGTGTTCGATGCGACTATGTCTGCTTCCCCGGCATGATCCATCCCTTCTACACCCTGGGCGGGGTGGTGGAGGATTCCGCCAGGGCTGAAGCTCTGGCGGCGCAGGCGCTGCGCAAACTGGGCTGACCGTGAATCTGGGCATGAAACGCGCTCTTCTATTGCTGGTGTTTCTGGCCGCACCGCCGGCCGCCCAGGCGCGCGACTTCACCAGCAGCGTCAGCGAGGGCAACGAGATTCTGCGTCTGAGACCGGAATTCAAGACGCCGGACGAGCCCAACCAGCTCTTCTATATCCAGCGTTCGCCCAATTCCAACACAGTGGTCTATGCCGCCAGGCTGGACAGCCATGGCGACTTCGATCCCAAGGCGCCGGTGGAAGCCTTCTGGCGCAAGTTCAATATCGACGGCAGCAAACAGAAGCTGAACTTCATGGAACGCATGATGGCCTATGGCGTGCAGATGGACACGATCCGGCCCGGCCAGCCGATCAGCTTCCGCGTCGCGGCCCTGCCGGACCGCAAGCTGACGCTGGCGATGGACGCCCAGCATCATCCCGAGGCGCTGCTGCAGGTGGATGGCCACACGGTCAAGCTGGCTTACGTCTATCTGCAGGTGGTGGAAGGCGGCCTTCTGCCCAGCGTGCCCTCGCTCGACATTTTCGGCACCGACATCGCCAGCGGCAAGGCGATCCACGAGCATCTCATTCAAAAATAGCGCAGCATATTCGGCCCGTTCGCATGGCCCTGGGCGCCATGCTCACCCCCTTCGCGTGCTTCAGCACGCAGGAAGGGGAGGGTGAGGCGCGCGGCCAAGCACGCCGAACGTGCCCGCGAGAGCGGGCAAAGGGCGGAGGGGTTTAATTTTGGAAGTGCGGCGTGTCTTCCAGCTTGACGCCCAGCCCGCGTTTTTTCTGGATCACGAACAGGGCGCATCCCACCGCCGCAATCAGCAACAGAGGCGCCAGCCAGCCCGCAACCAAGGGCGGGATATAGCCGAATTCGCCCATCAGGCTGAACGCCTTGGAGGCGAAGTGCGCGAGATAGCCCGCCAGCAGCACCGCCACCAGCGCGAACCAGCGGGTGGCGAAGGCAAAGTAGAGCATGGACAGCGTCGCGGCCAGGAAGGCCATCAGGCAGGTGAACAGGGTTTCGCCGAACACGGTTTGCAACCGCGTTTTGTAGCCGCTGAGATCGCGCGACATGATCTGGGCGTGAGCGAGGCGCCTGAGGTCGGAGAGCGACAGATACTGGGGCGACAGGCCCAGATTGCTGAGCCACAATTCGTCCAGGTTCATGACGATGGTGCGGGTCTTGAACGGAATTTCATTTTCCTCATGCGCGCCGGTGGTGAGCACCCTGCCCTGATCGGCGAAATCGGCGCGCCAGTAATGCCCATCCGTCAGGCGCCAGACGCCATTTCCCGCAGGCGCGGCCATCGCGGCGGTGTCCACTTCCGCAAGATGGCCATCGGTGTCCAGCTTGTAGATGGTGGCGTCATGCAGCTCGAGCGGCGGGCCATACTGGATTTCGGCCTTGAGCAGGCCATCCGGCAGGGCGATCCAGTGCGTGCCGCCGCTCTTGCCGCGGTCCAGCCGGATGCCCTCGCGTCCCAGCACCTCGGCCATCTGGACATGGATGGCGACGGGCCTGAGCCAGGCGTCGATCGCGAACAGGAAGGCGCCCATCAGGAGCCCGGCGAACAGCGCCGGCGCCAGGCAGAGCAGCGGCGAGCGGCCGCTGTTCCAGATCAGGAGGCGCTCACGCGATTCGGTGAAGGCGCTCTCGCTCCACACCACGCCCAGGAAAGTGGCGAAGGGAATGAAGGGCGGCAGGAGATCGGAAAGCCGCAAAGCCGCCAGCCGGACGATGCTCCACATCACATGCAACGGATTGCCGCTGAACAGGGACACCTGCGGCAACAGATCGATGGTCAGCGCGATGGTCATCAGCGCGGCGGCCACCATCACGGTATGGCGCAGATAGGCGCCCAGCATGTAGCGGGAATAAAGGCCGAAGGGCGTGAAGTAGATGGGCCGGGCGCCGCGCCCGGATCCGTTCCCGGCGGGTGCGCTCATGACCGGGCCAGTTGCGGCCGCACGAAATCGTTATGGCGCCACACAATCAGGGTGAAGATGACATAGGCGAAGCCGCCATACAGCAGCAGCGGCGGCAACAGCGCGCCGGCCACGCTGAGCGGAGCGATGCCGGTGATCACCGATTCGCAGAGAAGATTGACCGACATCAGCGCCAGGCAGGACATTGGCAGGGCGAACCAATTGGTCAGGCGGTTGGTCAGCGACACGCCCAGCAGCGCCACCAGGGGCGCCAGGAACGAAAGCAGGCTGCGCGAAAAACGCTCGGCCAGAAGGCGCATCTGGGCGGCGCGGGAATCCTTGGTCTCATAGTCCGGCACGAACAGCTGCTCGAAAAGCGTCTGCTCATCGGTGTTGCTGGCGCGCGCCGTGAACGGCAGAAGCTGGTCCACCATCATCAACTGGCTCATGTCGCGCACCTTCATGCTGATGGGTGGATTGTCGCTGAAGGCGTCGGGGCAATTGAAGCACTTGCCGGCGACAGCCTGCGGCTTGCCATCCTCGCTGGCGAGCGGATGGGCGTCGGCGAAGGTGTGGGAGGTGAAATCGCTGAGATTGAGCACGATCCTGCCCTTGAGATCTGGACCATCCAGGCGCGCCTGGGCCGCGGTCACGATGCGGGAGGTGCGGGGACCGATCTGCTGATAGACGAAAAGCGTGCGGTCCTTGCCCGGCGCGGGCACAGGCCTGGCATTGGTGCTGGCGTCGATCACCGGCACTTCGCCCGGGGGCAGGGGTGGCGGCGCCCCGCCCTGCACATGATCCATGGCGTAGGCGACATAGGAGGGGAAATAATAGAATTCGTTCTTGGCGACGCCCTTCTTCAGCGAGCGCAGTTCGGAGCTGAACAGGATGGAGCGCTGGGCATAACGCGACATGGGATCCACCAGGCCCGATTCGGTCATGCCGATCACCTGGCCGGCCAGCGCCACGATCAGGACCAGCGCGCCCAGCTGATAGGGCCCCAGGCCCGAGGCGAACAGCACCAGCATTTCGCGGTTCTCGCGCATGCGCAGCAGGGTGACATAGGACGCCATCAGGATGGCGACGGCCAGCGCCAGATCGAAGATCTCGGTCGAGGTGCAGGCCAGCACGAGCGCGATGCCCGACAGGTCGGCCTCATGACGCACGGCATCGCGGAACACCCAGGTGAAATGCTCGGCCAGGAAAATCGCCTCGATCAGGATCACCACCGCCAGCGTCTGGGTGGCGATGCGGTGGAAGAAACCGCGCACATAATCGCCGCGCAGAAAGGCCGAAAGCGTGGCGCGCAGGCCGCCGGCCGCAGACGTTTCGGCAAGGGAGAACAGGGTCAAAGCCGGAATTCCTCGCCCAGATAGACACGGCGGACTTCCTGGTCCGCCACGATCTGCTCCACATCGCCTTCCGCCAGCACCCGCCCGCTTTCGATCACATAGGCGCGGTCCACGATCCCCAGCAGTTCGCGCGCCTTGTGATCGGTGATCAGGACCCCGATGCCGCGGTCCGCCAGATGATCGATCATCTGGCCGATCTCGTCGGTGGCGTGCGGGTCCACGCCGGAGAAGGGTTCATCCAGCATGGCGAAGCTGGGCTCGCATGCCAGCGTGATGGCGATCTCGCAGCGGCGGCGCTGGCCGCCCGACAGATCCCCCACGCGCTTGCGGCGCACATCCTGCAGACGGAATTCCTCGACCAGCTCGTTCATCCGGGCTTTGCGCGACGGCGCATCCGGCAGCCGCGCCTCCAGCACCAGCCGGATATTCTGCTCGACCGAAAGCCCGCGCGGCACAAACGGCGCCTGGGGAAGATAGGCGATGCCGAAACGGGCGCGGTCATAGAAGGGCATGACGGTGACATCATGGCCATCCAGGATAATGGCGCCGGCATCGGGGCGCAGCATGCCGGTCAGCATCTGGAAGGTCGTGGTTTTGCCCGCGCCATTGGGCCCCAGAAGACCCACCACCTCGCCGCGATCAAGCTCGATGGTGACGTCTTCGATGACCCGGCGCCCGGCGAAAGACTTCACCAGGTGCTGCGCTGAAAGCATGTGCTGCTCTTTACGGACTGTGAGGTGTGGCGGCCGTAAAACGACCTTGGGCTGAGTCGGCTCCGGCCGCGCATTTGGCCCTTACACGGATATTATGACGCGGGTTTTGGCCTGTACAGGCACGGTCTGGAGGCCTCCAAAGTCCCTATACGCTTGAAGAAATGCTACCGATTATTACGCTTTCGCACCGAGTGAAACGTGGAAAAGCCGGGGTTTTCGCGCCTGCGCCCCTTGAATATAGCGAAGATTTTCCCACGCCGAACTACGCCATTTTTGACGGCAAATATATGGACTTACCGTGATGGCGAAGGTTGTGGCATACAGTTTTCTGGTTATGCTCCTGTAATGCGGCCAGCCCGGCCGTTGGGGGCATTTTAGCGAGTATACTGAGGGGCAATGACGACCCATTCTGCGGCCGCCGAGCAAAAGGCCATTTCGGCTGAAAACGAACAGCCCGAACGCAAAAGCGTCGTCGATGACTTCGCGCCCTATCGTGCCCTGCGCCGCCGCATCGAAGATGTGGAGAATAGCGGCCAGGAAGTGCCCTTCTTCCAGCCGCGCGACGGCGTCAGCCACAGCGTCATCCGCCGCAATGGCAAGAGCCTGGTCAGCTTCTCCGGTTACAATTATCTGGGCCTGAACGGCCATCCGGCTGTCACCGCCGCCGCCAAGAACGCCATCGACAAGTATGGCACCAGCGCTTCGGCCAGCCGCATCGTGGCCGGCCAAATCGAGCTGCATGGCGAACTTGAGCGCAAGCTCGCCAATTTCCTGGGGACGGATGATGCCCTGATCTTCATCAGCGGCTATCTCACCAATGTGACGGTGATCTCCCATCTTCTGGCCCGGCCGGACGCGGTGATCTACGATTCCGGCGCCCATAACAGCATCATCACCGGCGCGCGCCTCTCCGGCGCCAAGACCTTCACCTATCCCAATGGCGACTGGGACGCGCTGGATGCGCTTCTGGCCAAGGAACGTTCCGGCTTCCGCCGCGGCATGATCGTGGCAGAAGGCGTCTATTCCATGGACGGCCAGATCCTGGACCTCAAGCGCGCGGTGGAAACCAAGAAGCGTCATAACGTGCTGCTGATGGTCGACGAAGCCCACAGTCTGGGCATCGTCGGCAAAACCGGCCGCGGCGTCTGTGAAGCCGCCGGCATGCCGGTGGACAGCATTGATGTTTACATGGGCACCCTGAGCAAGACGCTCGCCTCGGGCGGCGGTTATATCGCCGGCGACCACGGGCTGATCGAATATCTGCGCTTCCTCTGCCCCGGCCTGATCTTCAGCGTCGGTCTCTCGCCCGCCGACACCGCCGCGGCCATCGCGGCGCTGGACATTCTGGAGCGCGAACCGCATCGCCCGCGCCGTCTGCGTGAACGCGCCCGATTCTTCCGCCAGGTGGCGCGCGAGAACGGCTTGACGGTGGGCGGCGATGAGGAATCCCCCGTCGCCTCCCTGATCGTGGGCGATGACAAGCTCGCCATGCTGCTCTCCCAGAATCTGCTGGAGCGGGGCATCGAGGTGCAACCCATCGTGCGCCCGGCCGTGTCGGCCACCACGGCGCGGCTGCGCTTCTTCCTCACCGCCAACCACACCGAGGAACAGATCCTCGAAACCGTTCCCGCGGTGGCCCAGGAACTCGAAAAGCTGCGCCGCGGCGCCGAATAGCGCGTGACCCAAGGCGAAGGCCGCCCCTTGCGGGTCGCGCTGGTCACCAGCTCGTACAATTTCATCGCCGACGGCGTGGCGCTGACCCTCAACCGGCTGGTGGGGTATCTGCAAGCCCATGGCGTGGACGTCTTGGTGTTCGCGCCGACCGCCGACCGACCCGCGCTGGCCCATCAAGGCACCCTTGTTTCGGTGCCCTCCAGTCCCCTGCCCGGCCGTCCCGAATACCGCCTGGCATGGGGTCTGCCCGGGACCCTGAAACGGCAGCTGCTGGATTTTGCTCCCGACCTGATCCACATCGCGGTGCCCGATCTTCTGGGCCATGCCGCCCTGTCGCTGGCTGAGCGCCACGGTATCCCGGCTGTGGCGAGCTATCACACGCGCTACGAAACCTATCTGAAGCACTACCGGTATCTCACAGGCCTGGAAGGCCTGCTCAAACACATCCTGCGCCGTTTCTATGGCCGCTGCCGCGAGGTCTATGTGCCGTCGGTATCGGTGCGCGAGGCGCTGCTGGCCGACGGCCTGAAGGACAATTTCAGGGCCTGGCCGCGCGGCATCGATACGCAGCGTTTTGCGCCTGAAAAGCGCAGTCCGGAATGGCGCGCGCGCCATGGGATCGGCACGGGCGAACTTGTGGTGCTGCATGTCTCGCGCCTGGTGCGGGAGAAGCGGCTCGATACCCTGACGGCGGCGCTCAACCGCATCACCCTGCCGCACCGGGTGGTGATCGTGGGTGATGGGCCCGATCGCGGCTTTGCCGAGCAGCAATTGCCGCACGCCATTTTCACCGGCTTTCTGAATGGCGAAGAGCTGACGGCGGCCTATGCCTCCTCCGACATCTTCGTCTTTCCCAGCGACAGCGAGAGCTTCGGCAACGTCACCCTGGAGGCGATGGCCTCGGGGCTTGCCTGCATCTGCGCCGACGCCACCGGCAGCCGTTCACTGGTGGTGGGCGGCGAGACCGGCTTTCTTGCGTCCGCCGATGATGCCGCAGCCTTTGCGGCCCACATAACCACGCTCGCCAAAGACGTCGCCCTGCGCCAGCGCATGGGCGAAGCCGCCCGCGCCCGCGCCCTGACCTTTTCGTGGGAGGAGACGATGGCGCGGCTGCTGGGCTATTATCGCGCGCTGCCGGGAGCCTAGTGTCGTGGTTTCGAAGTTCGCAATCATCGATATCGCGCGTGGAGCGAACTTCGAAACCAGAACGACATTAGGAGTCAATAAATTGCTAGTGTCCTTTGATTCCGCAATTCGCCCAGAGCCTGATATAGGGATCGTGCGAATTGCGGAATCGGGACACTAGCCCGTGAAGATCGTCGATGTTTGCGAGTTCTATTCGCCGACCGGCGGCGGCGTGCGCCGCTACATCAACCAGAAGCTGGAGCTGGCCGGGCGCTTCGGCCACCAGCTCACCATCATCGCGCCAGGCGCGGAAACCCGCATGGAAAAGGCGCATGGCGGCAGCATCGCCTGGATCAAAAGCCCGCATCTGCCCTTCGACCGCAACTACCGCATGTTCTGGAATCACCAGCAGGTATGGCTCACCCTGGACCGCATAGCGCCGGACCTGGTGGAAGGTTCATCGCCCTGGCGGGGCGGGTGGCTGGCGGCGCGCTGGCCCGGCAAGGCGGTGAAAGTGTTCTTCATGCATGCCGATCCGGTGGCGGTCTATCCCCAGACCTTCCTGGGCGGGCTCCTGGGGCCGGAACGGGTGGACCGGCTGTTCGGCTTCTTCTGGAATTACCTCAACCGGCTCAACAGCAATTACGACGCCGCCATTGTTACCAATCCTGCGCTGGCCGAACGCTTCGCCGGTTTCGGCCTGGAGAATATCCAGGTCGCGCCCTTTGGCGTGGAGCGCAGCAAATTCTCGCCGGATTTTTATGACGCCACGGCGCGGCGCGAGATGCTGGCGACCTGCGGCCTGGAAGAAGACGCCGCGCTTCTCATCGCGGTGGGCCGCCATCATCCCGAAAAGCGGCTGCGCACCATCATCCAGGCGGTGAGCCGGGCGCAAAGTTCCCGCAAGATCGGGCTTTACATCGCCGGGGATGGTTTCCTGCGCGCCTGGGTGGAGCGCTGGGCCTTGAATACGCAGAACGTCTATGTCGCGGGCCAGATCAACGATCCCGAACAGCTGGCCACCATGATGGCCAGCGCCGATGCCCTGATCCATGGTTCGGCGGCGGAGACTTTCGGTCTGGTGCTGGCGGAAGCCCTGTGCTCGGGCACGCCATTGATCGTGCCTGATTCAGGCGCCAGCGCCACCTTCGCCGGACCGGGCTATGCCGAGACCTATCGCGCCGGCGATGCGGTGGACGGGGCGGCCGCGATCCTGCGGCTGTTGTCCGGCGACCGCGCGACCCAGTCGCGCGCCGCGCTGGCGGCGGCGGACGCGCGCGTCTTCAATGTCGAACAGCATTTCGAAAAGCTGTTCGAGATTTATGAGCGGATCGTTCAGGAACGCGCCACGCGGTAGAGCGTGTACCAATGGAGCGGCAAAAGCTTCAGAAAGCCGTGGCGCGCGGCAAAGGCGGCATAGCCGCGGATATAATCGGCGCCGGCCTGGCCATAGCCGAAGCGGGCCAGCGGAAATTCCGAACAGAGCAAGGTCGCGCGCGTGCCGGCGGGAAGCCGTGGCGGCACCGGGGTTTCGGTCATCAGGAAGACGGGGCCTTTGGCCAAAAGCGCGTCCAGCTGGGCTTCGTCCTTCAGTTGCGTGCTGCGGAACAGGTGCGGCCGGTACATGGGATAGGACTGGAACGGCGTCGCAAAGCTGTAGATCGGACCGGGATCGTGGCGGTATAGATAGCGCGCCATGGGCATGTGCGGCCTCACCCCAAAGGGATAGAGCGCGAAATAAGCCATTGCCACAATGGAAATGCCGGTGACGGTCTTCGCCGCCCAGGACCTGCGCCATGGCCAGATGCGCGCGAAGGCCTCGCGCCACAGGGGCAGGCGTGGCGAAAAGCCCAGCACCGGAAAGGCGGTGGCGAGAATGGCGAGCGGAAAAAAGAACCGTGCTTCCTTGTGGGCGATGGCAAAGTGGGCCAGCACAAAAGGCAAGGTCACCCAAGTGACGGCGTGGCGCGGATTGCGCAGCCACATCGCGGTCATTGCCGCCATCAGCACCAATGTGATGGCGAAGAATATCTGCGCGGGCAGAAGATAGAGATAGGCAAAAGCCGGCTCGCGCCCGAACTGATGCGCCGCCACGCCCTGGACCAGATTGACGTCGATATAGCCCAGTGGCGGAAACACCAACTGGCCATAGCCCCAGCGGTCGGCCAGCACGCCGACGGCGAGCGCGGCCATGCCGCCAGCGATGAACGCCGCAAGCATGCGCGGGCGAGCCCGCGCGACGAGCGCAAGCCAGGCAAACAGGCCCGACCCCAGCAGGCCGGCCTGGTAGCGGCTCTCGAACGCCAACCCGCACAACAGGCCGGCCAGCGCCATCCGCCGCGCCGATTTTTCTCCCAGCGCAACCGCCAGTCCCAGCGCGAAGAAGGCCGCGGAAAAAGCCTCCGATGACGTGCGCACGAACAGGTAAGGCAGAAAGCCGAACCAGGGCAGATAGCGCACAAAGGCGCGCTGTTCCTCCTCGCCCTCGATCGTGGGCAGCACGGCTTTGGCGAACAGCGCCAGCGCGAGAAGCGAAAAAACGCCGGTCGCCAGGCGCAACACAAAGGCGATGACAAACATGTCCCTGAGCCCCAGGACCATCAGCGGCTTTGCGATCAGGAAATAGACCAGCGGCTGGAACCATGGCCGGATGCGGACGGAGAATTCCCAGGGCAGGTCCGAAGCCGGGGTGATGCCCAGCTTGAAAGACATGAATTCCAGCACCTGGTAGTGCTCGTCCGGAAAATAGAACAGCTCGCTGAACCAGGCTGTCACCGCGATGACGGCGGCCAAAATCAGCAGACTGCGGCGAAGCTCCTTATCCATGTCGCACCAGGCCATCCAGCCAGTCCAGATAGGCGCGGGCGCAGGCCTGTGGTTCAAACGGCGCGGCCAGCGCCTGCAACATCTCCGGCGCGCGCGGTTCGGCGCACACCGCCGGCAGCGCGGCGGCCAGCGCACGGGCCGCGCGTGATGTTACGATACAGCCGGCTTCCGGCACGGAAATAATATCGTGCAGCAGAAAGGAACAATCGGTGCTGACAACCGGCACGCCTTGCGCCAGCGCTTCCACCGCCACCGCCGGTCCGCCTTCATAATGCGAGGTGATCAACAGCGCGTCGGCATCCGCCAGATAGGATCCGGTCTCAGGCACATGGCCTGCCAAAGTTACCCTGCCCTCCAGGCCCAGCTGGGCAATGCGCTGCCGCAGAGAGGCGCGCAAGGCGCCATCGCCCAGCATGGTGAGATGCGCGGGCGTATCCATTGCCGCCATGACCTGCAAGGCCAGGTCTGGATCCTTTTGCGGCTCCAGCCGGCCGATCCAGAGAATGCGCCATCTGTCACCACGCCGCGGCATGCGCGCCGTTGGCCTGAAATAGACCGGGTCATGCAGGGCCACGATATCGCGCCCGGGCAGCATCGCTTTCAGTTCGTGCGCCAGTCCGGAATTCATGGCGGCAAAGCCGTCCACGGCGCGGGTGATATGCCGGAATATCGCGGCTCCGAACGGCGCGCGCCTTGGCAAAGGCGGGTTTGAAATCTTCAGCGCGATCACCACGCGCGGATCGGCGGCGCGCAAGCCATTGGCCAGAAGGGCATGAAAATTCCCCGGCAGGAAGATCACATCGGGCTTCACCACGGCGAGATGCCTTCCCATCGCCCGGGCCAGGCGCGGGCGGGAGAGAAATCCGCGCGTGACCTGCGGGTCCAGCGGCACCACCTTGACCTTGCCGCTCACCGTGCCGCGCAGACCGCCTTCGACACTGCCGCAGAGAATGGTGACATCGCGCCCGGCTTGCGCCCAATCCGCCGCCAGCCCGATGGCGATACGCTCGGTGCCGCCGCGGGCAAAATCATGCAGGCAGATAAGGATGCGCCGAGCCGTCATGACGCGCGCTCGAAGATCCAGACCGGCTCGTCCAGGCTGTCATGAATATGGACGATGGGCCAAAGGCCGGCGGGGCGCGCGGTATGGACCAGGCGGTAGCCTGACGTTCCCCCTGGTGTTCCCTTCACCAGATTCTGGAAAAACAGGTGCGCATCGGTGTTGATGAAGTCGCCCTGTTGCAGCCGGGAATAGATGTGTCCGGGCGCGAGCGGGATGGCGGGCCTGAGATAGCGGCGGGCCCAGGCCAGGCTCAGCACAATGAAACGCGGATGGCGCTGCGCAATAAAGGCCTCGCGCACTTCGGTGACGCCGGGCAATGGATTGCGCAGCTTGAGGCTGCCCTGCCCCACCCGGATCACGCGCGCATTTTTCGGAAAGCGCGGCAGGAAACAGTTCTGGCCATAGGTTTCGATCACATCGCCCGGCGCGACATGGGTTGTCATCCAGCGTTCGGCGTCATAGCGCGGGTCGAACAGAAACGCGGCATTGATCGCGACCGCCTGATGCAGCGCCGCCAGTGCGATCAGCGCCAGCACGGCCCGGCCGGCCAGCCGCGCCCAGTTCTGCATCGGGAAAGCCAGCACCTCGGCCGCGATGCCGATATAGACGCAAGACAGCACCGCCTGCGGCAGCAGGAAACGGTCATCGCTGCGCAGGGCGGCGAAATTGAAGCAGACCGTGAAGGAAATGATGGCCAGCAACGGGAGCAACCCGGCCACCCGCGCGCCGCCCCGGCTGCGCAGGATATGCACGCCAACACCCAGAACCGCCAGCGTCACGGCCGCCAATCCATAACCCTGGGTGAAATAGCGCGCCATGTCGCCCAGGAGCGCCAGCCAGCCGGAAGGTCCATGCAGATATTCGGCATAGTCCTGGCTGGCTGGCCCGGCGAGAAAGGCGATGCGGCGCAGGAAGCCGGACGGATTGGTGACCGCACCATCCACCAGCAACAACAGGAACAGCGATGCTGCCGCGGCCGGCAGCAGGATCCGCGCGATCTGGCGGCCATGCGCGCGCGGCCAGGCATCGACAGCAAACCACAGCAACAGAAAGAAGGGCAGGCTCAGCAGGAAGAGGGCATAGGCCTGGTCCTTGGTGGCGACAGCGGCGGCGGCGAACAGCGCCGCCCACCAGAAGCGCCGCGGCTCCTGTTCCACAACCGCGCGCATGCACCACAACAATGCGAGCACAGCCCAGAACAGGTAGGGCACATCCAGATTGCTGACCTGGCCGTAATAAGTGAGGCCGAAATTCAGGGCGCAGGCGATCGCCGCCAGCAGTCCTGCCCGACTTTTTGATTGGGCGGTCCGGCTTTCGCCTAACGCCCCGCCCGCCACCTGGCGCGCCATCTCGCCTACGCACCAGATGATGCCCAGCGACATCATCAGATTCACCAGCCGGCCCAGCACCGCAAAATAGGTCATGGTGGCGGGCTGGGTGATGGCCGCGATCACGTCATGCTGGGAGAGCGACGGCGCGTGCGCCAACGCCCAACCTGCGACAGGCAGCGCCGGAATCGCCAGCAGCAGTGCGTGCAGCGGCGGATAGGTGAAATAGGAGCCGGGTTTCCAGGTCAGCGCCAGCGCGGTCAGGAAATTGCGTGGCGCAAAGCCGTCATCATCCCAGCCATCTGAAGCCGGCAGGCCCCAGAACAGGCCGGCCAGCCTGAGACCCGCCGCCGCCAGCAGGATCCAGAACAGGGGCGAACGCAGCAACCTGTTCACGGCGCATCCTTCCTGCGCATCTGCTCCAACAGCCAGGGCAAGCCGGCGAAACTCAAGGCGAGGACAAGGTCGGCCGCCGCCAGGATCACCAGCACCGTGGCGACGGGGGTGACCGAAACCTTGGCCATGCCGGCCGCGGCTATGCCGGCGCCGACAAAGACCAGGTCCTTGTTGGGCACCAGCGGCAGCCGCGTCACCACCAGCCTGAGCGCCACGAATTGCAAAGAGGCCACCGCCGAAGGCAGCGCATCCGACAATTGCCACAGCCAGAATTCCACGCCCAGCACCAGAGCCGAGCGGGTGAAGTGGATCAGGAAGGTGCCCGCGATCTGGCCCGTGGTCAGCGCCGTCAGCTTGCGGCGGCCCAGGACCAGCACACTGCACAGGATCAGCGGCACCGACCCGATCAAAAGGTAAAGCCAGCCATGCGCACTGATGCCGGCCGGGATATGCAAGCCGCCGCTGGCCAAGAGCATCGGGGTCATCAGATAAAGCATCGCAAGGGCCGCCCCGGCCGACAGGACATTGGAATCCTTGATGCCATGGACCAGCATGCCGGGCTTGAGCTTGAGGTGTCCTTGCGCCCACAGGAAGAAAAACACTTCACCGGAATAATCCAGCATGAAGGTGTTCATCACCCGCTTGCGCAGGATCACGGTCATGGGCGGCGTGCTCTGCGCACTCCACAGGTTGCGATAGACGAAATAATCGCCGAATGGCTGGATCAGGAATTGCAGCACCAGCAACAGATAGAAAACCGGATTGCCTGGGCGCGCGACCCAGACTTCGCGCCAGCCCAGTTCCGACAGGCGGCGGCCGATGATCACCAGCAGGATGACCGGAATGGACCAGCGCAACAGCTGGAGGCCGTGGCGGCCAAGCGGATGCGCCCTTAACCGCGCGAGAAGGCCCGATTCCGGTCCAAGGTCGGGAGCCGTCGTCATGCGCGCGAAAGCACCCGCCGCAGCAGCGCGCGGGGCAGAAGTCCGGTCAGGGCGCGTATTACCGCAAACTGCCAGGGCAGGACGATGGTGCGGGCGTTGCGGGCGATGCCGCGCGCGATCACGGCAGCAGCCTTGTCGGCGTTCATCAGGAAGGGCTTGGGCTCGGTGACCTGGCGGCTCATCGCCGTGTCAATGAATCCGGGCGACACCAGGGTCACGGTCACGCCATGCTTGGCCAGGCGAATGCCAAGGGCTTCGGCAAACATGCGCAGCCCCGCCTTGGCCGCGGCATAGGTCGGCGCCATGGGCAGCGGAAAGGATTCCGCGATCGAACCGATCAGGACGATCTGGCCATGGCCACGGCCCGCCATGGCGGCCGCCATCGCATTGGCGCCTGTCACCGGCGCCACGAAATTCACCTCCGCGACCGCGCGCGCGGCCTCCGGCGTCTCGGCGGCCGCGCCATCGGGCGCCGTGCCGCCCAAGCCGGCATTGAAGATAGCGAGGTCTATCGGCGTGGCCGCGTCGGCGGCCGCAAGACGCGCGACCAGCGCGCCGATGTCGCGCAGGTCGAAGCTCTCCACATGGCAGTCGGCGCCGCGCGCCCGGCAGGCTGCCGCGGTTTGCTCCAGGCGCGCGGCATCGCGGCCCCATAACAGCAATGTCACGCCGGGCCGTGCATGGACACGGGCCAGGGCTGAACCAATGCCGCCGGAAGCGCCGGTAATCAGGATGGTTTGGCTGGACATGAACCCCGCATGACACCGCCAAAATTGCGGTGGTTGTTACTATCAAATCAGGGCGGCGGAGGCTATGGTGCCGCGCTTTTTCAAAGGGATAACCCTCCGTGAGCGCGCCCGTGGAAATCGTCCCGGTACAGACCAAAGCGCAGTGGCGCGATTTCCATCACCTGCCCTATGGCATCTATCGCGGCGATCCCAACTGGGTGGCGCCGCTGCTGCTGGAACGAACGTTCCACTTCCAGGCGGCGCACAATCCCTATTTCAAGCATGCCCGCGCCGCCTTTTTCCTGGCCTATCGGGACGGCAAGCCTGTGGGCCGCATCACCGCCCAGGTCGACCAGCTGGTGCAGGACCGTTATCAGGACGGCACCGGCCATTTCGGCTTCATCGAGGCGATCGACGATCCGGAGGTTTTCCAGGCCCTGCTCAAGACCGCGGAAGACTGGCTGCGCGGCGAAGGCATGAAGCGCGCGGTGGGACCGGTGAGCTTTTCGCTGTGGGACCAGCCGGGGCTTCTGGTCAAGGGCTTCGACACGCCGCCTTCGGTCATGATGAACCATCACCGACCCTATTATGAGGGCCGCATCACCGCCCGCGGGTACCGGAAGGCGGAAGACCTGATCGCCTACCGCTACGGCCCGGACGCGCCCACCGAAACGCTGGAAAAGCTTCTGGCGCGCGCGATGCGCAGCGGCGACGTCACCTTGCGCAATATCCGCATGGACAAGGCGCACTTCGAATCCGAAGTCGCCATGCTGCTCGAAATCATCAACGATGCCTGGTCCGACAATTGGGGTTACGTGCCCATGACCAAGGCGGAAATCGACGATCTGGCCGGCATCCTCAAGGTGCTGCTGCGCCCCGGCGATGTCGCCATCGCCGAATATAAGGGCCAGCCCGCCGCCTTCGCCGCCATTTTTCCCAATCTCAACGAAGCCATCCGCGACATGAACGGGCGGCTGTTTCCCTTCAACTGGATCAAGCTGCTCTGGCGGCTGAAGGTGGCGCGCACCAAAACCGCGCGCATGCCGATGATGGGCGTGCGCAAATCGCTGCAGGCCTCGCCGGTGGGCGCGGCGCTGGCCCTTTCGGTGATCCGTTCGGTACGGGAATTCAATTTCTCGCGCGGGGTGGTGGACAGCGAATTGTCCTGGATCCTGGAACGCAACACCCGCGTGCGCCATGTGATCGAGATGGTGGGCGGGGTGCCCTACAAGACCTATCGCATCTACGAGAAACCGCTCTAGTGTCCCGATTCCGAAATTCGCCCGATCTCTATATCGGGTTCCAGGCGAATTTCGGAATCGAAGGACACTAGAATTTATTGAATCTTAGTGTCGTTGCGGTTTCGAAGTTCGCCGAGCGCTTGATATCGGAGATTGGGCGAACTTC
>DATAWO010000092.1:0-58748 GCA_036267165.1 Rhizomicrobium sp.
TGAATCCGTCGGGCCATGTGGTGATGACCTTGGGGACCAAGGGCAAGCCGGGCATGACGGCACACAATTTCTACCTGCCCACCGACATCGCCTTCGCGCCCAATGGCGAACTGGTGGTATCCGACGGCTATGGCAATGCCCGGATCGTGCGCTTTTCCGCCGACGGCCGTCTGTTGGGCGAATTCGCCCATCGCGGCAACGGCCCCGGCGAATTCCAGCTGCCGCACAATGTGGTGATCGACGGCCGCGGCCGCATCTATGTCGCCGACCGGGACAATGAACGGGTCGAAGTGTTCGACGCGGCCGGCAAATATCTGTCCGAATGGGACCATGTCGGCGCCCTGTCGTCGCTGATCATGACTCCGGACCAGAAAATCTGGGCGGGCGGGGTGCTGCGCGACCTGGATGGCAAGGCGCTGGAACGGCTGCCGGGTGAAGGCCCCGATGCCAGGGCGCATGGCGGCGCCATCGCCGCCAATGGCGATGTCTATATTGGCCTGCTGAACGGAACGGTGGAGAAATTCGAGCGCCAGTAGGCGAAAGACTTATCGCCAAGGAATTATCCAGGGGGGAGCAGATGTCGAAGAATGATCGCGGCGAAACAATCGGCCGCCGACACTTTCTGAAGGGCGCCACCATCGCCGGCGCGGCGCTGGGCGCGCCCCCACCCGCCGCGGCACAGTCTTCGGCATCAGCCGCCCCCGTCCGTTCGGCGCCGCTGCCCGACATGGCGGCGGAAACCCTGCCGCCGGCGCCCGATCCGGTTCAGCAAACCTCCAGCGGCGGCGACTTCATGGTCGATGTCCTGAAGATGCTGGGCGTCGAATATGTCACCCAGACCCCGGCCAACACGTTTCGCGGCCTGCACGAAGCGATCATCAACCATGGCGGCAACAAGGCGCCGGAGTTGCTCAGCTGCACCCATGAGGAAATCGCGGTGGCGATGGCGCATGGCTATGTCAAGATCGAGGGCAAGCCGCTGGCGGTGATGGCGCAAAGCACGGTCGGCCTCCAGCACGCCGCCATGGCGCTGTACAACGCCTATTGCGACCAGGCGCCGGTCTATATGATCGTCGGCAACTCGGTCGACGCCTCCAAGCGGCTTTTTTCCTTTGAGTGGGACCATGCCGCCATCGATCCCGCCGTCATCGTGCGCGACTATGTGAAGTGGGACGACCAGCCGGGTTCGCTGCAGCATTTCGCGGAATCGGCCATGCGGGCCTGGAAGATCGCCATGACCCCGCCCATGGGGCCGGTGCTGCTGTCGCTTGACAGCGAGATGCAGGAAAATCCCATTCCCCCGCGGCCTGCGCTCAGCGTGCCTCCCCTGACGCGGGTGGCGCCGCCGCAGGGCGACAGCGCGGCGGTGGCCGAAACCGCGAGCCTGCTGGTCAAGGCGGAAAATCCGGTGATCATCGCCGACCGGCTGGCGCGGACGCAAAACGGCATGGACCGGCTGGTGGAACTGGCCGAGACCTTGCAGTGCCCGGTGATCGACGAAGGCGGGCGTTCCAACTTCCCCACCCGGCATCCGCTCAATCACAGCGGCCGCAGCGGCGCGGTGCTGGCCCAGGCCGACGTCATTCTGGCGCTGGAGCTGAACGATCTTTACGGCACCACCCATATGCTCAGCGACCGTATCGAGCGCCGCACCCGCAGCATCATCAAGCCGGGTGTCCACACCATCAGCATCACCGCCAGCGACCTCGCCGGGGGTGCCAATGACCAGCAATTCCAGCGCTTTGAGGCGGTGGACCTCGCCATCGCCGCCGACGGCGAGGAGACATTGCCGGCGCTGATCGAGCAGGTGAAGCGGCTGGCCGATGCGGACCGCAAAACGGCTTTTGACGCGCGCCGCAAGCGGCTGGAATCCAGCTATCACGCCATGGTCGAACAGTGGAAAGCCGACGCCACGATCGGCTGGGACGCGAGCCCGGTGACCTTGGCGCGGCTTTGCGCCGAACTCTATGACCAGATCAGGAATGACGACTGGTCGATGGTGGGCAATGGCATTCGCGTCACCTGGCCACGGCGGTTGTGGAATTTCGACAAGACCTATCGCTGGATCGGATCGTCCGGCGGCGCCGGTGTCGGCTACAATGCCCCGGCCTCGCTGGGGGCGGCGCTGGCCAACCGGAAATACGGGCGGCTTTCGGTGTCCATCCAGGGCGACGGCGACCTGATGTTCTGTCCCGGTACGCTGTGGACCGCGGCGCATCACCAGATCCCCATCCTCTATGTCATGCACAACAACCGCGCCTGGCACCAGGAACTGATGTATGTGCAGGCGATGTCCAACCGCCATGGCCGCGGCGTGGAGAACGCCCATATCGGCACCACCATCACCGACCCCAACATCGATTTCGCCATGATGGCCAAAAGCATGGGCGTCTATGCCGAGGGGCCGATCAACAATCCCAAAGACCTCGCCCCGGCGCTGAAGCGCGCGCTGGCCGTGGTGCGCAAGGGACAGCCGGCGCTGGTCGATGTCATTACCGATCCGCGATAGGGGAAGAGCTATGAACAGGATGTTCCGGATTGCCGCCGCGGCAATGATGGCAGGCCTTGCCGCCGCGCCCCCCGCATGGGCGCAGGACACGCCAAAAGGCGATGCCGCGAATGGCAGGAAGGTCTATCTGGCCGATGGCTGCTATCAATGCCACGGCCGGGTGGGCCAGGGCGGGCTGATGACGGGATCGGCGCCCGTGCTGGCGCAAACCCGAATGCCCTTTGCCGCCTTCCGCCGCCAGCTGCGCAATCCCATCAACGACATGCCGCCCTATCCGGAAAATCTGCTGTCGGAAAAGGAAGCGGCGGACATCTTCGCCTATCTGCAGTCGCTGCCGGGCCGGCGGCCGGTGAAGGATTTTCCCATTCTGAACAACTGAGCCCATGGGGGGGACGCAATGCGATTCTATGTACCGGCCTTGATTCTGGCCGCCGGTTTGGCGAATGCCGCCTGGGCGCAGGATGAGCCTGCCTTCGAATATGTGCCAACTTCGGCCATACATCCCGGAACCGCGCCGGGACTGAACGTCACCGAACTTTCTCCCCGGACGCGAACCTTCTACATCACATTCACCAAGGACGATGACGTCGCGGCAGGTCTTGCGGATTTCGCGGACAAGAACCACCTGACCAACGCCCATTTCTCGGCCATCGGCGCCTTCGGTTCGGCGGTGATCGGCTGGTCCGACCGCCCGAAGAAAGCCTTCAAGGTGGTGAAGCTGAACGAGGAAATGGAGGTCGCCGCTTTCAATGGCAGTATCCTCCGCGACAAGGACGGAAAGCCCGTGGTGCATGCCCATTGCGTGGTGGGGCTTCTCAGCACCGGCAAGGTCTATGCCGGCCACTGCCTGGAGGAGCATATCAGCCTGACCATGCAGATGTATCTCACCGATTCCGAACCGCTGGCGCCACAGCAAAAATAGCGCGTGTGTTTTTGCGATTTCCACCTGGCTCAAAAACAAGAAACAGGACGGGCGCCATGGAACTGAAGAAAAGAGACTTCATCGCCGCGACCCTGGGCGCAGGTCTTGGACTTGCGGGCGATGGCGCCAGGGCACAGGAGAGCGGCCGCAACGCGATTGCGCCGGTCAATTCCGGGCGGCAATGCTCCTCCGTCGACATGAACTACAAGCCTCGCCGGTTCAACAAGGTCATAGAGCTGTGGGAGGATGGCCAGCCCGCCTGGTACACCACGGCGCAGCCGACGCCCGGAGTGGACGCCTATGAATTGGGCAAGGCGATGTGCAAGACCTGGGCCGACATGATCAATTACGACATGGAGCATGAGCTCTATGATCTCAGGGAATTGCGCGATTTCATGCGTGGACTGGCGGATGGCGGCGGGACCAGAAGCGGCCATCGCATGCCGGTGGTGTTCGTGACCTGCCCCGTGCTCGGCCTGAACGAAGCTTACATGCTGGCCAACAGCTGGGTGCTGGGACAGATATTGGACTTAGGGGTAATGGGCATTCAGATCTGCCACGCCCGCGATCCCAAGGCGATCGAGGTCGCCGCCCATATGGCATGCCGCTACCCCTTCGACTATCCGGGCGTGCCCAAACTGCCGCGTCAGGGCCTGCGCGGCGCCAGCGCCATTTTCGCCAGCCGGATATGGGGCATGAACAATGCGCAATATGTGCGCATTGCCGATCTGTGGCCGCTTAATCCCAAGGGCGAAATCCTGTTCGGCCTGAAGATCGAGGATACCTTCGCCAATGCCCATGCTGAGGCTTCGCTGTCCATTCCGGGCGTGGCGTTCGCCGAATGGGGTCCGACCGACAACAATTACTGGCTCAACAATTTCGACGGCCTGCCGCTGGATGGCAGCCGCTTCGACGAGACCAAATTCCCCAGGATGATGGCGGTTCGCGACATGGTGCTGCGGTTGTGCAAGAAGCACAATGTCCATTACCTGAACATGGCCACCAATGCGCCGGGAACCTTCAACTATATCCTCAACCAGGTCAGGGACGGCGCGACGCTGCTGGTGGGATCGGAAGAAACCGCGTTTGTCGGCCGCGAACACGCAAAGCGCAAAATGCCCATCTGACGGCCGCCGCCCGGTTCAGCGCGGTTGGAGGATGAACTTCTGGACCGACTTGCCGTTGCTCGGACCGGGACGCGGGATTTCGGCGCCGCCGACATCGCCGGTGTAATAGTTGCCCTCGGCATCCAGGCCCGACTGGTGGACATAGAACAGATAGCCTTCGCCGAAGCTTGATACTTCCCTGCCGTCCTTGCGCCGCAGCACCCAGGCGCGCTGGTTCACCCCGTCGCCGATGATCAGGTATTTCTGACCTGGGTCATGCGAGAAACTCAGCGTCCATACCGACCCGTTGCCCCGCGTCTCGCGATGCACCAGGAATTCCTCGAGGAACTTTCCCTGCTTGGTGAAGACCTGGATCCGGTCGTTGCGCCGGTCGCAGACATAGACATGGCCGTCTGCCGACAGATGGGCGCAATGCACCGGGGTGCGGAACTGCTTTTCGGGCGCTTCGCCGGGCACATAGTCCGGTCCCTCGCGCACATAATGCCCCAGCGTTGAAGCGGCGGCGCCGGTGGGTTCGGCGGGATTGGCGACCGCGCTTAGCGGGATGCCATAGGCGCCCCAGCCGCGCTTGAATTTTCCCGTATTGGAATCATAGACGACGACGCGGCTGTCGAGATAGCCGTCGGAAACATAAACCTCATGCGCCGCATCATCGACTTCGATGCCCGCCGGCTCGCCCAGCATGCTGGTGTCGGCATTGTTGCGGGGCGCGTGTGTGGGATGGCCGATTTCCAGCAGCTGCCGGCCATCGGCGGTGAATTTGAGCAGCTGGCGGTCGCCCGGCGCATTGCCGCCAATCCAGACATTGCCGCCTGCATCCACCCAAAGCCCATGCTCGGATTTCGGCCAGTCCGCGACATAGCCCTGGCCGCCCCATGACTTCACGATATTGCCCTTTGTATCGAACACCAGCACGGCCGGCATCCTGTCGGCGCGGGCGAGATCATGCTTTTTGCCCTGCTCGTCCACCGAATAGGCAAGCGCCCGCTGCAGCACCCAGATGCGGTCGTGGCGGTCGACGGCAAGACCGCCGATCTGTCCGATCACCCAATGATGGGGAAATGGTCTGGGCCAGGAGGGATCGTTTTTATAGCGCGGAACGTCGTCCTGACCGCTGCCGGCAGAGAAGGCCGGGGACAGGAAGGCCAGAAGAAGCCCCGCCCCCCAAAGCCCGAACTTGTGAATCTTCCGGAGCATGTCCCTGCTGCCCCCTTACAGCCCAAGGGCATACTTCCACCGAATGCCGGCAAATCAAAGACCCCGCCGGTTTCAGCGGATTTCAATCAACGCCACGCCCAGGTCCGGGTGTTTGCGCCGGGTGAGATGCGCGGGCGTTTCGGTGATGGTGATCTCCAGCGTCGGGCGCACATGGCCTTCCTGCAGATGGCCGCCGCGGGTTGAACCATCGCGGCGTCCCAGCACGGTATGGGCATGCAGGCTGGGCCTGCCTTTCTCGTCCGGCACGATATCGCCGATCAGGCTGATCACCTCGACCTGCTCGTCAACCGGAATGTCCCGGTATTTCTTTTCCTGCCAGTCGAAATAGGCGACGGTCGCTTTCGCAAAGGCGCCCAGCGCCACGAAAGATGCGTCCTCGATCTTTTCCTTTTTCGCGATCTCCAGCAGCGACCGTTTGGCTTCCTCGCCCGCCTCCAGAACCGCGATCCATACCCGCGTCTCGCCGGGCTTGCTGACCAGTTTGCTTTGCATGCATCTCTCCTATTCGATCCAGAGCCCGCGCCGGCGGTGCCATTCTTCAATGGACTGTTTGGGATAGAGCTGGAATTTCCCGTCGCCGCGGCCGATATCCGGCCTCACCCACGGCGCCTTGAATTTCAGCATCAGATGCACCCTGGACGGCGGTACCGGCAATCTGGTGTCGATCGCCGAGGCGAAGGGATGGACCAGTTCCGGCCACCCAGGGTCATAGAGCCATAGCGCGGTGCCGCACCTGGTGCAGAAACTGCGCTCTCCGGTGCTGGTCTCACAATGACCGGTTTCATCTTCGATCCTGGCGCGGAAGACGCCTATGGCCTTCCTGCCCCGCACCTTCAGGCTTTTGCTGCGGCCCGACAGATTGATGGCGAAACCGCCGCCGCCCGCGGTCTTGCGGCAGATCGAGCAGTAACAGAGCTGATAGGGGTAAGGTGCTTGGCTTTCCACCGAGAAGTGGACAGCGCCGCAGCGGCAGGATCCTTCCAGCTTCCGGGGCATTGGAACCTCACCGCGGATCTTGCCCACCGGATTTCACCAAGCTTTCCTAGCCGAAGGAAATGTTCAGCACCGAAGCGGTAGGGGCTTTTGCCACCCGCCGGACCCTGAGTTCGGCGATGGCGGCGGTTTCGGCCGGCATGTAATAGGATTCCGGTTCGCTTTTTTCACCCCTGCGAATGGTGACGACAAAAATTCGATTTTTGTCCGTTTTGGCCGAAGCGTCGGGCTGCATGTCGGTCCCTCCTGATGCGCGACAATAAACGCACTGGCGCCGGAGATGTTCCCTTCAGGCCAACAGCCGTCAAAACCGGCGCCCCGCCCGCCGACTGTCATGTCTCGTCCGCGGTTCAGGCCGCGAGGATGCAGCCCGCCCACGGTCCCAACACCTGTCTGGCGTGATCCACCTCTCCGCAACTGAACAGGCATTCGCCGTCCAGGAACGCGCCGCAACGGAGCGCCTGGGCGCTGAGATTGAACAGGCAACGCGCCCGCGTCCGGCCATCTTCGCGGTCAAAACCAAGCAGCGGCGGTGGAAGCGACAGCGGCCGGAAACTGCCGGCGCGCAGTGCCGGATTGGAGCGGCGCAATTCGATCAGCTCGCGCGTACGCATCAGTACGGAGTCCGCCGCCATGTTCTGGACCGAGACCGCGCGCCGCACATGGTCTGCCGGAATGGGAAGCCAGGGTTTGACCGGGGAGAAACCGGCATGAGGCGCTGTCTCAATCCAGGGCATGGGCGTGCGCGCGCCATCACGCCCCTGGGTGAGCGGCCAGTTGGCGATGGCCTCGGGATCGCGCAGGTCTTCGAACGCAATCTTCGCCTGGGTCAGCCCCAGTTCTTCGCCTTGATAAAGAAAAACATTGCCGCGCAGGCTCATGAGCAGCGCCATCAAAAGCCTGGCGCGGTCATCGCTGTTGGATCCGTCATCCCAGCGGCTGACGACCCGGGGCGCATCGTGATTGGAGAACGCCCAGCTCGGCCAGCCCTCGCCCGTACCACCGGGCCAGTTTGCCAGGGTATCGAGGATCAATCCCGGCGACAGCCGCTCCGCCGACAGGAAGTCGAAGCCATAGGAGGTGTTCAACCGCGATCCGCCGGCGGTGAAGGACTTCATCTCCGCCAGCGCCTGCTCGCCGCCGACTTCCGCCACCGTGAAACGGCCGGCGCCGAAACCCGACACGATTTTCGACAGGCTCTCGATGAAGGAAATCAGTTCCGGCTGGGACTGGTTGTGCAGATGGTGCTGATAATCGAACGGCCGCCGGCGCACCGCATCCGCATCCAGAACCGGCGGATTGTCCGCCAGACCGGGATCATGCATGGCGAAATTGATGGCATCCAGACGAAAGCCGTCGACGCCGCGCTGCAGCCAGAAACGCGCCGTGTCGAACAGGGCCTCCTGCACCGCGGGATTGTTGACATTGAGATTGGGCTGGGCGGGCAGGAAATTGTGCATGTAATACTGTTCGCGGCGGCCGTCCCAGGTCCAGCTCGGACCATAAAAGACCGACAGCCAGTTGTTGGGCGGTGTTCCGTCCGGCCTGGGATCGGCCCAGACATACCAGTCCGACTTCGAGTTGGTGCGGTCGGTGCGGCTTTCCTGAAACCAGGCATGCGCGTCGGAGGTGTGGGCATAGACCTGGTCGATCACCACCTTCAGGCCGAGATCGTGCGCGTGCGCCAGAAGGCGGTCGAAATCTTCCAGGCTTCCGAAAATGGGATCGACCGCCCGATAGTCGGAAACGTCGTATCCGAAATCCTTCATCGGCGAGGCGAAGAAAGGCGAAAGCCAGATCGCATCCACGCCCAGCGAGGCGACGTAATCGAGCTTGCCGGCAATGCCGGCGAGGTCTCCGATGCCGTCGCCATTGGAATCGCAGAAGCTGCGCGGATAGATCTGATAGATGACGGCCCCGCGCCACCAGGGAACGGCACTGGGGCCACTGACCAGGTCAGGCTCCATCATTCCGCCGGGCTATGACACGACGTCGCATGCTATTGCCGGCTTGTCAAAAACATGGCCGAAGCCTTTGCTGTATGGTGCTGTCAGCTTGCCAAACACAGGTGCTGTTTGCAAACCTTGGCGCACGGCTGACCCGATGACGTTCGATCCCAAACCTCCTGCGCTGCGGCCCCTTCCCGACAGGCTCGTGGACGCGCTGCTTCACCGCATGGCGAAGGATGAGCGCGCCGCAAAACCCTATGACTGGCTGGCCGCGACCATCCTGACGGTGCGCGATCAGGTGATCGACCAGTGGATGGCATCCACCCGCGCCATGCACGCCGCGGGCGCCAAGCGGGTCTATTATCTGAGCCTGGAATTCCTCATCGGCCGGCTGTTGCGCGATGCGCTGTCCAACCTGGGCCTGACCGCCGAGATGGAGGCCGCGCTTGCCGCCCATGGCGTCGATCTGGCGCAGATCGAGGAACTGGAACCGGATGCGGCGCTGGGCAATGGCGGCCTGGGGCGGCTGGCGGCCTGCTTCATGGAAAGCCTTGCCTCCCTGGATCTGCCGGCCTGCGGCTATGGCATCCGCTATATCAACGGCATGTTCCGCCAGCGCATCAAGGATGGCTGGCAGCTGGAATATCCCGAGACCTGGCTTGCCCATGGCAATCACTGGGAATTCGAGCGCCGCGAAACCGCCTATCTGATCGGTTTTGGCGGCGAGGTGACCGGCAGCGAAGCCGGCCATGTGCGCTGGATGCCGGCGGAGGTGGTGCGCGCCGAGGCCATCGACACGCCGGTGGTGGGCTGGCGCGGCAAGCGGGTCAACACTTTGCGGCTGTGGAACGCGCTGGCGCTCGATCCCATCCGCCTCGACGCCTTCAATGCGGGTGATCACCTGCGCGCCCTGGAAGGAGAAGCGCGCGCGGAGCGGCTGGTGCGCGTGCTTTATCCCGCCGACTCCACGCCGGCGGGACAGGAACTGCGCCTGCGCCAGGAATATTTCTTCGCCAGCGCCTCCATCCAGGACATCGTCCGCCGCCATATCCAGTATTTCAAGGACATCAGGACGCTGCCGCAAAAGGCGGCGATCCATCTCAACGACACCCACCCCGCCGTGGCGGTCACGGAATTGATGCGCCTTTTGATCGACGAGCATAATTTCAGCTTCGCGGAAGCCTGGGAGATGACGCGGGCCACCTTCGCCTACACCAATCACACCCTGCTGCCCGAAGCGCTGGAAAGCTGGCCGCTGCCGTTGTTCGAGCGCCTTCTGCCCCGTCATATGCAGTTGGTCTATGCCATCAATGCCGATCTGCTGCGCACGGCGCGCCGCCGCGAGGGCATGGATGACCGCGCGGTGGCCTCGGTGTCGCTGATAGACGAGAATGGCGAACGGCGCGTGCGCATGGCCAACCTGGCCTTTGCCGGTTCGCACAGCGTCAATGGCGTCGCCGCGCTGCACACCGAACTGATGAAGGAGACGGTGTTCGCCGACCTGCACCGGCTTTATCCCGAACGCATCAACAACAAGACCAATGGCATCACCCCCAGGCGCTGGCTGCAGCAATGCAATCCCGGCCTGACCCGGCTGATCTGCGAAGCGATCGGCGAAGCCTTTCTCGATGACGCCGAGAAACTGTCCGCGCTGGCGCCGATGGCGGGCGATGCGGGCTTCCTGGAACGCGTTGCCCAGGTCAAACGCGCCAACAAGGTGGCGCTGGCCCGCTACCTGAAGGAGCAGTCGGGGCTCTCCCTCGATCCGGACGCGCTGTTCGATGTCCAGGTCAAGCGCATCCACGAATACAAGCGCCAGCTTCTCAACATCGTCGAGACGGTGGCGCTGTATGACCAGATCCGCAGCCATCCGGAGCGCAACTGGACGCCGCGGGTGAAGATTTTCGCCGGCAAGGCCGCGCCCAGCTACCACAATGCCAAAATGATCATCAAGCTCGCCAATGACGTGGCGCGGCGGGTGAATTCCGATCCCTCGGTGGACGGGCTGCTCAAGGTGGTGTTCGTTCCCAATTACAATGTCTCGCTGGCGGAGAAGATCGTGCCCGCCGCCGACCTTTCCGAGCAGATTTCCACCGCGGGCATGGAGGCCTCGGGCACCGGCAACATGAAGTTCGCGCTCAATGGGGCGCTCACCATCGGCACCCTGGACGGCGCCAATATCGAGATCAGGGACCGCGTGGGCGACGACAATATCGTGATCTTCGGCCTCACCGCCGGCCAGGTCGCGGCCAGCCGCGCGCAAGGCCATAATCCGCGCCAGATCATCGAATCCTCGCACGAACTGTCCCAGGCGCTGGCCGCGATCGCCTCCGGCGTCTTTTCGCACGATGATCCGCACCGCTATGCCGAACTTGTCGGCGGCCTATACGACCATGACTGGTTCATGGTGGCGGCGGACTTCGATGCCTACAGCGCCGCCCAGCGCAGCGTGGACCAGCGCTGGACCGACCAGAAGGCGTGGCACGCCGCGGCGGTGAACAATGTGGCGCATGTCGGCTGGTTCTCTTCCGATCGCACCATCCGCGAATATGCCAAAGACATCTGGGGCCTTTTGTGAAGCCGGCGCCCGGCGTGCTGGAAGCGCTGCTGCAGGGACGTCATGGCGATCCATTTTCCCTGTTCGGCGTGCATGCCGGGCCCGGCGGCACATTTGCCCGTGTCTGGATACCGGCGGCGGAACGGGCCGAAGCCTTTGACTTGAACGGACGCAGGCTGGGTGCGCTCACCCGCATGGACGGGCGCGGGCTGTTTGAAGGCAAGCTGATGGGCCCGCCGCGCCCGGTCAAATACAAGGCGCAGGGCTACGGCGCGCAATGGTGGGTGACAGACCCCTACAGCTTCGGTCCGGTGCTGGGGCCGGTGGACGATTTCCTGATCGCCGAAGGCACCCATCTGCGGCTCTACGACAAGCTGGGGGCGCACCAGATCAGCCATGAAGGGGCAAGCGGCGTTCATTTCGCAGTGTGGGCGCCCAATGCCCGGCGCGTCTCGGTGGTGGGCGACTTCAATGACTGGGACGGGCGCCGCCATGTCATGCGCAACCGCCGCGACATCGGGGTGTGGGAAATCTTCGTTCCCGACATCGGCGCCGGGCGCGCCTACAAGTTCGAGATCATCGGACCCGATGGCCGGGTACAGCCGCTGAAGGCCGATCCCTTCGCCTTTGCCAGCGAATTCCGCCCGGCAACCGCCTCGCTCACCACCGCACCGCCATCCCATGTCTGGGGCGATGCGGACCATCGCGCCTTCTGGGCCGGGACCGATCCCCGGCGCGTGCCCATCAGCATCTATGAGGTGCATGCGGGATCCTGGGACCGCGATGCGCAAGGGCATTTTCTGTCTTGGGATGCGCTGGCCGACCGGCTGATCCCCTATGCCGTGGACCTGGGCTTCACCCATATCGAATTCCTGCCCATCAGCGAACACCCCTACGATCCCAGCTGGGGCTACCAGACCACTGGTCTCTACGCCCCGTCCGCACGCTTCGGCGACGCGCGCGGCTTTGCCCGCTTTGTGGACGGCGCGCATCGCGCGGGCCTTGGCGTCCTGGTCGACTGGGTGCCGGCGCATTTTCCCACCGATCCGCACGGCCTGATCCGCTTTGACGGCACCGCGCTTTATGAACATGAGGATCCGCGGCTGGGCCATCATCCCGACTGGGACACCGCGATCTACAATTTCGGCCGCCGCGAAGTGTCCGCATTCCTGGTCAACAACGCGCTTTTCTGGGCCGAGCGCTATCATGTCGACGGCCTGCGCGTGGACGCCGTCGCCTCCATGCTCTACCGCGACTATTCCCGAAAGCATGGCGAGTGGATTCCCAACCGCGAAGGCGGTCGGGAGAACTGGGAAGCGGTGGAATTTATGCGCGCCATGAACCGCGCCGTCTATGCCACCGCACCCGGCATCTTCACCGTGGCGGAGGAATCCACCTCATGGCCCGGTGTTTCGCATCCCGTCCATGCCAGCGGCCTGGGTTTCGGCTTCAAGTGGAATATGGGCTTCATGCACGACACGCTGCGCTATATGGCGCGCGATCCGGTGCACCGCACCCATCATCACGACGACATCACTTTCGGCCTGCTCTATGCCTTCAGCGAGAATTTCGTCCTGCCGCTCAGCCATGACGAGGTTGTGCATGGCAAGGGCTCGCTGCTCGCCAAGATGCCGGGCGACGACTGGCAGAAATTTGCGAACCTGCGGGCCTACTACGCGTTGATGTGGGGATACCCCGGCAAGAAGCTGTTGTTCATGGGCCAGGAATTCGCGCAGCGCCGGGAATGGAGCGAAGCCGGTCCCCTGGACTGGCACCTGCTGGACGCCCCCGCCCATGAGGGGGTGCGCAGGCTGGTCCGGGACCTCAACCGGCTCTATCGCGACAGACCCGCCCTGCACGCGCGGGACTGCGAAGCCGAGGGCTTTGCCTGGGCGATCGCGGATGACCGGGCCAATTCGGTCTTTGCCTGGGTTCGCCAGGCTCCCGGCGTACCCCCCATTGTGGTGATCACCAATATGACTCCGGTGACACGAAATGGTTACCGTGTCCCGCTACCCGCCAACGGGACCTGGAAAGAGATGGTTAACAGCGATGCCTTACACTATGGGGGCAGCGGCGTGGGCAATCTGGGCGCGGTCTCCTGCAGCGGGGGATCGGCCACACTTACCTTGCCGCCGCTGGCCACGATCATGCTGGAGCATACGGCTTAAATATGCTGGGCTTGGGATAGAGAGGATCAGATGGCCGACCGGCGTGGACAGCCCCTGGCGCGCGACGCAATGGCTTATGTCCTGGCGGGCGGCCGTGGCAGCCGTCTCGCCGAGCTGACGGAGCGGCGCGCCAAGCCGGCCGTCTATTTCGGCGGCAAGGCCCGCATCATAGATTTTGCCCTCTCCAACGCGATCAATTCCGGCATCCGCCGCATCGGCGTCGCCACCCAGTACAAGGCCCATTCCCTCATCCGCCATCTGCAGCAGGGCTGGAACTTCCTGCGGCCCGAGCGCAATGAGAGCTTCGACATCCTGCCCGCCTCCCAGCGCGTCACGGAAAACCAGTGGTATGAAGGCACCGCCGACGCCGTCTTCCAGAATATCGACATCATCGAAAGCCACGGCCCCGAATATATGGTCATCCTGGCCGGCGATCACATCTACAAGATGGACTATGAGCTGATGCTGCAGCAGCATCTGGACCAGGACGCCGATGTCACCGTCGCCTGTCTGGAAGTGCCGCGCGAGACCGCCTCCGGCTTCGGCGTCATCGCGGTGGATGCGCACAACCGCATCCTGAGCTTTCTGGAGAAGCCGGCCGACCCGCCGGGCACGCCGGCCAATCCCGACGTCTCGCTGGCCTCGATGGGCGTCTATGCCTTCCGCACCAAATTCCTGGTCGACCAGCTGCGCCGCGACGCCGCCACCACGGACTCCAGCCGCGATTTCGGCAAGGACGTGATCCCCTGGCTGGTGAAGAACGCCAAGGCCGTGGCGCACTGCTTTGATGATTCCTGCGTCCGCTCCAGCAACGAGAAGACCGCCTATTGGCGCGATGTGGGTACGGTGGACGCCTATTGGGAGGCCAATATCGACCTCACCGATGTGCTGCCCGAACTGGATCTTTACGACCGGACCTGGCCGCTCTGGACCTATGCCGAAATCTCCCCGCCCGGCAAGTTCGTGCACGACGTCGATGGCCGCCGCGGCATGGCGGTTTCCTCGCTGGTGTCGGGGGATTGCATCGTCTCGGGCGCGATGGTGCGGCGCAGCCTGCTTTTCACCGGCGTGCGCGCCCACAGTTTTTCCTCGCTGGAGGAAGCGGTTGTCCTGCCGCGATGCCATATCGGCCGCGGCGCAAGGCTCAGGCGGGTCGTGATAGATCGCGGCGTCAACATTCCCGAAGGCCTGGTGGTTGGTGAAGATGCGGCGCTGGATGCCAGCCGCTTTCGCCGTACCGCCAACGGCATCTGTCTCATTACCCAGGCAATGATCGACAAGCTCGCATGATGCAGGTTCTGTCCGTGGCGTCCGAAGCCTTCCCGCTGGTGAAGACCGGCGGATTGGGTGATGTCGTGGGCTCGCTGCCCAGCGCCCTGGCCGAACATGAGGTCACCGTCACAACCCTTTTGCCCGGCTATCCCGCGGTCCGCGCCGCCATCGGGGTGGCGCCGCTGGTCCATCATTACGACGATCTGATGGGCGCCCAGGCGCAGATCCTGTCCGGCTGGCTGAACGGCCATCCGCTGCTGGTGCTGGATGCTCCGGCCCTGTTCGACCGCGAAGGCGGCATCTATGGCGATGCCAGCGGTATTGACTGGCACGACAACTGGCGGCGCTTCGCGGCACTTGCGCGGGCAGGGGCGGACCTGGCCTCCAGCGCGATTCCCAACTGGCATTTCGACCTTTTGCACGCCCATGACTGGCAGGCCGGCATGGCGCCCGCCTATCTGCGTTTTGCGCCGGGATCGGGCGCACGCGCGCCCAGCATCATGACCATCCACAACATCGCCTTTCAAGGGCGGTTCGACCGCTCCATCTTCAACTTCCTGGGCCTGCCGCCACAGGCCAATGACATCAATGGCGTCGAATATTATGGCGGCATCGGCTTTCTGAAGGCGGGCCTGGCGAATGCGGACGCCATCACCACTGTCAGCCCGACTTACGCCAAGGAGATTCGCGACCCCGGTTTTGGCATGGGGCTGGAAGGGCTGATCCGCGCCCGCGCCGCCGTGGCGTCGGGCATCGTCAATGGCATCGACACCTCGATATGGAATCCCCAGTCCGACACCTCGCTGGCGGCGCGTTACGACCGCGAGCATCTGGAAACCCGCCAGATCAACAAGAACACCATCGAAGCCGGCTTCGGCCTGGCGCCGGGCGATGGCCCCCTGTTCACCCTGATCAGCCGGCTGACCTGGCAGAAGGGCATGGATGTGCTGGTCGACCAGCTCGACACACTGGTGTCGCTGGGCGGGCGGCTGGCCGTGCTGGGCACCGGCGAACCCGCGCTGGAGGCCCGCTTCCGGGCGGCCGCCGCCAGGCATCCCGGACGCATCGGCGTCGCCATCGGTTATGACGAGAAACTTTCGCACCTGCTGCAAGGTGGCGCGGATGCGATCCTGATACCCTCGCGCTTCGAGCCTTGCGGCCTGACCCAGCTTTATGGACTGGCCTATGGCTGTGTGCCGGTGGCGGCGCGCACTGGTGGGCTGGCCGACACCATCATAGACGCCAACGAGGCGGCGCTGATCAACGGGGTCGCGACCGGTATTCTGTTCGACGAAGTGAGCGGAGAAAGCCTGTCGGACGCCCTGCGGCGCGCCGTGACGTTGTTCGGACAGAAAGACCGTTGGCAGCAGATCCAGCAGCAGGGCATGCGGGCGGACTTCTCCTGGAAGCGTGTCGGGGCGCGATACGCCGAGCTCTACAAGAAGATCGTCGGCGACACGCCGGCATGACCGTTCCCCTGGGCGCGCATCCCGTCGCCGGCGGCGTCTGCTTCGCGGTGCGGGCGCGCGACGCCATGGCCGTGGAATTGTGCCTGTTCGACGGCCTGCGGGAAGAGCGCGTGGAAATGCAGCGCGACGGCGGCATCTTTGCCGCGGCGGTGGCGGGCGTCGGAGCCGGACAACGCTATGGCTTTCGCGCCCATGGCGACTGGAACCCCGGACAGGGGCTCTTCTTTGATGCCAGCAAGCTGCTGGTCGACCCTCATGCCAAGCTGCTGGATGGCCGCTTCCGCTACGATCCCGGACTGAGCGAACTGGGGCGGGACACCGCCCTGCTGGTGCCCAAGGCCATTGTTGCGGCTTCCCCGCCCTTAAAGGCGCCGCTGCCGCCGCTCTTCAAGCCCGGCGGCCTGATCTATGAACTGAACGTGCGCGGCTTTTCGCTCAACCACCCCGAAATTCCGCCTTTCCTGCGCGGCACCCTTGCCGCCCTCGCCCATCCGGTGGTCATCGCGCATCTCAAGAAACTGCGGGTGAGCGCGGTGGAATTGATGCCGATCGTGGCTTGGATCGATGAGCGGCATCTGCCGCCGCTCAAGCTTCACAATGCCTGGGGCTACAATCCCGTCGTGCCGATGGCGCTGGATCCCGGGCTTGCGCCCGGCGGCTTTGCGGAACTGGGCGCGACCGTGGCGGCGCTGCGCGGCGAGGGTATCGGCGTCATCCTGGACCTGGTGTTCAATCACACCGGCGAAAGCGACCTTGCCGGCCCGATCCTGAGCTTTCGCGGATTGGACAATCGCTGCTATGCGCAGGCTCCGGACGGAAGCCTGGTCAATGATACCGGCACGGGCAACATGCTGAATGCCGCCGACGAAGCCGTTCACGCGTTGATCCTGGATACCTTGCGCCACTTCGCCGGCTGCGGGGTGGACGGCTTTCGTTTTGACCTGGCGACCGTGCTGGCGCGCGATCCGGCATTCGATCGCAACGCGCCCATCTTTGCCGCAATCGCGCGGGATCCATTTCTGCAGGACCGCATCCTGATCGCGGAGCCCTGGGATGCCGGACCGGGTGGCTATCAGCTGGGGCAATTCCCGTCCAACTGGCTGGAATGGAACGACCGCTATCGCGACGATGTCCGCCGGTTCTGGCGGGGTGACCCGCATACCGCTGGCGTGCTGGCGACCCGGATGATGGGATCATTCGACATATTCACCGGAGAGGTGAGCCGAAGCGTCAATTTCATTGCGGCGCATGACGGCTTCACATTGGCCGATCTCGTCCGCTACGCCACCAAGCACAATGAGGGGAACGGCGAAGAAAACAGGGATGGCCAGGACGAAAATTATTCCTGGAACAATGGCGTGGAAGGCCTAACGGACGACCCGGCCATAATCGAACGCCGCAAAAGCGAGGCGCGGGCGTTGCTTGCGACCCTGTTCGCATCCCGCGGCAGCCCGATGCTCTGTGCGGGCGACGAGTTCGGCCGCACGCAAGCGGGCAACAACAACGCCTATGCGCAGGACAACGCGATCACCTGGCTCAATTGGCAGGACCGGGACAGAGAGCTGGAAGATTTCGTTTCGACGCTGGCCGCGGTGCGCGCCACGCATTTGTCGGATGAAGCCGCCGATTTTGTCCCAGAGGCAGAGTGGCGCGATCTCGATGGCGGCATGATGACGGCGGAAAAATGGCAAGACGGATCGCTGGAAGGGTTCGAGGTTCGCATTGCCCTGCGAAACGGTTCCTGTCTGTCACTCCGCCTGGATCGCAAAGCGGGGCAGTGCAGCCTGAAACCGTGCGACTGAATTGGAGGCCTGCGGGCACGCTTTGCGCCGGCCTCGATTTGGGCTAGTGAACCGGGGTCGCGACAACATCACAGAGAGCCTGTTTGCCTGCTTCTCCGAAAGCATCCACCGACGCCATAAAGCGGATGCTGCCATGGCTCGTCGCGGTCGCCTTTTTCATGGAGTCGCTGGACACCACCATCCTGAACACCGCCGTGCCGGTTGTCGCCAAAGCCCTGGCGATCTCGCCGCTGAACATGAAGTCGGTGCTCGCCAGTTATACCCTGAGCCTGGCGGTGTTCATTCCCGTCAGCGGCTGGATGGCGGACCGGTTTGGAACCCGGCGGGTGTTTTCCTGCGCCATAGGCCTGTTCACGCTGGGGTCATTGCTCTGCGGCCTGGCCAGCGACGTCCACACGCTGGTGGCCTGCCGCATCCTGCAGGGCTGCGGCGGCGCGATGATGGTCCCGGTCGGGCGTCTGACGCTGGTGCGGACCTTCCCGAAATTCGAACTGGTGAGGGCGATGAACTTCGTCGCCATCCCCGGGCTGGTCGGTCCCATGCTGGGGCCGATCGCGGGCGGCTTGATCGTCGACTACCTGCATTGGCGCGCCATCTTCTTTCTCAACCTTCCGGTGGGCATTCTGGGGCTGGTTCTGGTCTATCTGCATCTGCCCGACTGTCGCGAGAAGGCCAGCCGCCCGCTGGATGTGATCGGCCTCATCCTCTTCGGCGGCGGCATAGCCCTGCTTTCCTATGTGCTCGAGATTTTTGGCGAGCATTCGCTCAACACCGCGGAGGTATCAGGGCTTCTGGCGATCTCGCTGGCCTTGTTGTTCGGCTATGGCCTGCATGCGAAACGGACAACCTATCCGCTGCTGCAATTGAGCCTTTTCCGTATCCGCACATTCGCGGCCGCCGTCAGCGGCAGCTTCTTCACAAGACTTGGCATTGGCGGCGTCCCCTTTCTCTTGCCCCTGCTCTACCAGGAGGGCCTGGGGCTGACGCCGGTGCAATCCGGCCTTCTGATCACGCCCCAGGCGGCGGCGGCGCTGAGCACCAAATTCTTCATGCCCAGGCTGCTGGAACGGCTGGGCTACCGGAACATTCTGGTCTCCAACACCGTGATCCTGGGACTGATGCTGATGCTGTTTGCGACCGTCGGGCGCGGCACGCCGGTCTGGCTGATATTGCTGCAGGCCTTCTGCTATGGCGCCCTCACCTCCACGCAATATACCAGCATGAACACGCTGGCCTATGCGGACATCCCGCCGGAGCGGGCCAGCAATGCCAGCTCCATCGCCAGCACGATTCAGCAGCTCTCGATCAGTTTCGGCGTTGCCGCGGCCGGTCTCACCGCCATCGTCTTCCTGCCCGATCGCAACCATGTCGCGTCCGGACGGATCATCACCGGGCTCCATGAGGCCTTTTTGGTGCTTGGCGCCTTTACCATCCTGTCGACGGTCATTTTCCGGCGTCTCAGGAAGAATGACGGGGCAGACGAGACACAGCAGAAGGACATCCACCTCGGTTGAAGGCGGCGTTATGGCTTCGAAGGCGCAGGCACAAGTATCGCGCCGCCCGACCCGTCCATCGCCATGCTTTCTCCCGGCTGCAAGGCATGCGGAGGATAGGGCGTCACGATATCCAGCGCCTTGTCGCCGGCCTTCGGAAGCGCAAAGGCGACCAACGTCTGATGGTAGAGAAAATTTTCCCGCGGCGAAGGCCGTCGCGCATTACCCGGCCCTCCCACCGCAACCACCACATATTGGCGGCCATCCTTGCCCATATAGGTCATGGGACCGGCATTGGCGGAAGCGGCCATCTTGATTTGCCACAACAGCTTGCCGGTCCGTGTGTCATAGGCATGGAGACGGTCATCAGACGCCGCCGCAAAGACGACACCGCCATGGGTGACAAGCGTGGGCCCGATGCTGGTCGCCCCCATATTCTTGGCCCCTTCACCAAACTCCTCTTCCAAGGAACCAAGCGGCACACGCCAGGCGATCCTGCCCGACGACAGATTGACGGCGACAAGCTCGCCCTGGCGGCCGCCATTGCAGCTTCTGCCTTCGTTATCGGCAAAGCGGACATTGCCGGACGCCGAACGCAAATTCCCATTGTTTTTGACGCCTTCCTCGGTCCTGGTCACCGTGATCATGGTGGGCATGTTGGCGATATTGGTGATGGCAGTGCCGTGATCCAGGTCGATGGAAGCGCCGCCCCAATCGACGCCGCCGATGGCGCCGATGCTCATGATCCCCCAAGCGCCATCCGGGCGGGGCGGGGAGAAGGGCGTGACATCCTCAAGCTTGTTGGCGTCCCACAGCACCTTGCATTCCGCGTTGGCGCGCGCCGAGAGCTGGCTCAGATGATCCCGGCTGACGGTTGCCGGCAGCAGAGGTGGCGGAAGAATGGTGAAGGGCTGGGTGGGTGAGGATTTCTCGCCCGCTATCCGGCTCTGCGCTACAGCACGTTCCTCATAGGGAAACACCGGTTTGCCCGTGGCGGCATCGAGAATCCAGAGCATGCCCTGCTTGGTGGTCTGCACCACCACCTTCAGCTTTTTCCCGTCTTTGGTGATGTCCACCGGAACAGGGGCGGCATTTGTATCCAGATCGAAAATGTCGTGATGAAGATTCTGAAAGCTCCATTTGACTTTGCCGGTCTCGGCATCCAGCGCGATCGTAGAGCCGGACCCCGCATTGTCGCCGGGCCGCCAGATGCCGACATAATCGGGACTGCCGGAGTCGGTGGGGACATAGACCGTGCCGCTCGCTTCATCCAGACCAAGGATGCCCCAGGCGCCGCTGCCGACGACGCTCTGCGTGTCCGGCCCCCAGGAGTCGCCGCCGGCTTCCCCAGCGCGTGGAATCAGGCGCGCCGTCCACACCAGCTTTCCGGTGCGCAAGTCATTGGCATGGGGATCGGCGGGCTGGGCCGGCGGCGGCAAAAAGCCCGAAGCGGCGGCGGTGATGATCAGGTTCTTGTAGATGATGGGGGGCGAGGCCGCGAAGACGCCGCCGCCGATTTTTCCTCCCGCGGCGGGATTGGGCAGGCCGATATCAAGCCCGGTGGCGGGCCAATCCGCCGACAGTTCGCCGGTTTTCAGGTCCAGGCCGAACATCACATGTCCCCAGATCGCAACAATCCGAGGCTTCATCGTTCCATCGCCGCCCCAATAGGCAAGGCCGCGCCGGTCGATGCGCCTGCCGACGCTCACCGGTGCCTTGCGCCGCCACACTTCCTTGCCGGTTTCAGGTTCCAGGGCGATGATGTCGCCGGTTTGGTTTTCGGAAATGTAGAGAAGCCCGTCGATCAGAAGCGGTGTGATCTCCCAGGAGCGTCCAAGGTCGCCGCCATCCCAGACCCACACAGGTTTCAATCGGGAAACATTCGCCGCCGTGATCTGGTCCAGGTGCGAATAATGGGTGCGGGCGGTGTCTCCGCCCCAGTCCTTCCATTCGGTGGGCTCCGCGGCGGCCGTCAGCGCGCAGCAGGCCAGCCCAAGAACCGCGATCAAGGATTTCTTCGCCATGCGGTTTTTCATTGCCATCCCCGAATGTGTTTGGCGGACAGAGCGCTCTTTATGGCGCGCCATTGCGGAAGAAGAAGCCGCAAGACTAGCACATTTCGCCACGCCGAAGGGAGCCGTCCTATGCGGCGCCCAGAGCGGGGTCACTGTGGCTTGTGCTGCCGGTCTCGATATGACCGGCCCAGCGGTGGACGAGGCCGCCGCAGCGAAGCTCCACATCGTACCAGTGGCCGCTGGCGGCGATGGCCCAGCGGTCTTCGATCACACCGTCAAGCGCCAGGTGATGATGCCGGGAGGTATGCGCCTGATACCGCAGGGCTTGGGTGACGATATCGCGCGCCTGGTTGCCCGTGTTGCGGATGACAAGCACCAATTCACCGGTCGCCTGGTCATACCGGCTTTCGGCGACGATATCCGTATAGGGCATTTCATCCCGGAACCCCTGCAGAAAGCCATTGGGACCATGCACCTCAAAACTGTAGCGGCCATCGAGCGGCAGTTGGTCACTAAGCTCCTGTCCTGCTTCAATCGTATAGAACCATGGGCCGGCGCCATCCGGCGCATAGGTGATGAGCGCCGCGCCAGCAGCGCCGCGATTGGCGATATCGAGCAGGAAGGCGCCATCACGTACTTGCCCGGTCACCTCCAGGGCATATGGCAGGGCCCTTGCCGGGCGAGAACCCTTTTCCTGTCCGGGCAGCGGTTGACCTTGTTGGCGTGGCGGCGGCAATTGGCGCTGCGCCGCCGCCGCTTCGGCATAGCCGGCCGTATCGGGCAGGCGATGATCCGGCCTTCCATTGGAAGCGGAAAAATCGAAGGCGGTGGTGAGATCGCCGCACACCGCCCGCCGCCATGCCGTGATGTTGGGCTCGGCAACGCCAAAGCGCTTCTCCAGAAACTGGATCACCGAGGTATGATCGAACAGCTGGGAGTTGACGAAACCGCCCTTGCTCCAGGGTGATATCACCAGCATGGGAACCCGTGGCCCCAGGCCCACCGGCTCGCCTTTATAGACTTCTCCCGCCACGCTGACCGTGCTCTTGCCCATGGCAGGCGTGATTGCGGGCACTGGCGGCGGAACGTGGTCGAAGAAGCCGTCATTCTCGTCATAGTTCAGGATGAAGACGGTCTTGGACCAGACATCGGGATTGGCGGTCAGCGCCGCGATCAGGCGCGCCGTCATCGCCTGGCCGAAACCCGGACAGGCTTCGGGATGTTCGGATGCGTCGGTCGGCGCCACGATCCAGCTCACTTGCGGCAACCGGCCGGCCGCCACATCGGCGGCGAAGTCCTCGACCAGAAAGCCGCCATGAGAGTTCTTCACCCCTGTTGAAGCCGCCGGCCAGCCCCGCGCGCGCCGGTGATCCTCGGATGCCGGATCAAGGCCGCGGAAACGCGCGAAATAGGCCAGCCCATTGTCGCCGAAATTGTCGTACTCCTGATAGACGCGCCAGCTGATGCCCGCCGCGCCGAGCCTTTCGGCATAAGTGGTCCAGCGATAGGGCTGGAATGTCTTTGAGTCATTGGCCTGATCGGCGGTTTCGTTGCCTTCATCGGTGGGATTGACGATGGCCTGAAGACCGTCATCGCCCACCGCCAGCCCGTTGGTGCCGCTGAACAGGAACAGCCGGTTGGGATTGGTGGGTCCGAAGATCGAGCAATGATAGGCGTCGCAGATGGTGAAGGCGTCCGCCAGCGCATGATAAAAAGGCAGATCGGCGCGCTCGAAATAGCCCATGGTCAAAGGGCCCTTGGCGGCGATCCAGTTGTCGTGATGCTTCCACAGCGCGTGGCTGCCTTTCCAGCTGTGATCCAGGCTCTTCAGCCACTGCGCCGAGGTGCGCCCTGTATCCAGGTGAAATGGCGCATGGGTTTTGCCGTCCGGACCGGGCTGCCGCCACACCGGCTCGCCCGACGGCAGCATCACCGGGCGCGGGTCGGAAAAGCCCCGCACGCCGCGCAAGGTGCCGAAATAATGGTCGAAGGAGCGGTTCTCCTGCATCAGGATGACGACATGTTCGACATCCATGATGGTGCGGGCCCGTCGCGCGGCGGGCAGCGCCAGCGCACTCCGGATCACGGCGGGCCAGCCTGCCAGGCCGGCCGCCGCCTGCTGCACAAATGCCCTGCGGTCCCTGTCCGTCACCTTAGCCTCACAAGCGATAGTTGAACCGCGTGTCTCCCAGAGCCGCCTTGAGGGGATCAAGCCAGGGCTCGAACCTGGTCCATTGATCCAGGCCGTCGCGGAAAATCGGCCGGCGCACCTGTTCGGAACTGGGCGTGCGCACGCTGCGCCTGGTCTTGTGGAAGTCCATGCAAGCCTGCTCGAAGTCCAGGCCGCAATAGTCCAGAATCCGCCGCACGCTGCCTTCCAGGTCGGCCACCACATCCTCATGCTGGACGCGCAGGATGCGGCCGGGCAGCGCCTCGTCCCAGTGCCGCATCAGCTCGAGATAGGTGCGATAATAGCGGGCGATGTCATCAACGCTGTAGCTGAACTCCTGCCCGTTGGCGAAAAGCTGCTTGAGGTTGCTGAAGCAGCAGGACATGGGCTCGCGCCGCGCATCGATGATCTTCGCCTGGGGCAGCATCAGATGGATAAGGCCGATGTGACGGAAATTGTTCGGCATCTTGTCGATGAAGAAAGGCCGGCCGCTGCGATAGACCCGCGTATCGTCCAGGTATTTTTCGCCCAGCTTGCGAAAATCCTCAGCGGTCATCTCGGCCAGCACCGCGGGATAGCGCGGATTGTCCGGGTCATTGTCCCGGCCCATCAGCTCCACCGCAACCCGCTGGATGTCGGCCAGTTCCTGCGTACCCTCCACCCGGGAATGAGACGCCAGGATCTGCTCCAGCAAGGTCGAGCCGGAGCGCGGCAGGCCCAGGATGAAGATGGGATCGGGACGTCCATCGCCCCAGCCGGCGCGCTGGTCGAAAAACGCGCGCATGCACACCGCGATCTGCCGGGCGGTATTGGCCTCGATGGATTCCGGGCGGTAGCGGCTTTGCGCCCGTTTCAGGGCATTGCCCCGTTCATAACAAGTCCAGGATTGCGCGATTTCGCCCCGGTCCTCCAGCGCCTTGCCCAGCGCAAAGCAAAGATGGATGCGGTCTTCCACCGCCGTTGCCGATGCTTCCTCGGCGGCGCGCATCCGCGCCATCTCGTCATCGCCGAAACCGTAAGTCTTGAGATTGGCCAGGCTCCAATAGGCATCCCCGAAATCGGGCCGCGCCGCCGCCGCCCCGCGATAGGCCTGGATCGCTTCGGGCAACCGGTCGATGGTCTTGAGCGCATGGCCCAGCCACAGATGCACATCCGGATTGTCCGGCATGTCGGCCAGCATGGCGCGATAAAGCGCGATCGCGCGTTCATGCTCGCCCAGGCCCACCGCGGCCGTCGCGGCCAGCGACAGATAATCCTTGTTCGCCGGATCCAGCGCCAGCAACTGTTCGGCCTGGGTCCGGGCCTCGCGATACTTGTGCCGCTCGAGCAGGGCCTGGGCATAATCCAGGCGCGCGCCCCGGTGATCGGGCGCCAGCGCGAGCGCGGCGGCCAGCAACAGCTCCGCATCATCCAGGACCCCGCGCGCCAGGCCGATCTTGGCCAGCAGCCGCATGGCATCGGGATGATCGCCATACCGCAGCAGGAAGGCGCGGACGATTTGCTCGGCCGGCGCAAGCTCGCCGTCGGAAAAGAGAGACGTCGCCGTCACCACTTCCGGCGGCAGATTCTTCAGGGTGGCGACATGCGCCGCGGCGGTTCCGGCATTGGCGGTCTCGCCGGTCAGGCGATAGACGCCTTCCAGCATGCGCCAGCTCATGGGCAGGGCCGGGTTGATGTTGACCGCACGCAACAGCGCATCGATCGCCCCAGCCGCGTCCTTGCGCGCGACATGGCAAAGGCCGCGCTCCTGATGCATCAGGCTGAAGCGCGGCTGCAAGCGCTCCAGCCGTTCCAGCACGGCCAGCGCTTCATCGATGCGCTTCATGTGGCGCAGGCTCGATGCCTCGACCAGCAGCAGATCGCGATTTTGCGGGAAATCGTCCAGGAGGACGCGCGCACCGTCCAGTGCCTCGGCATGACGGCCCTGATCATGCAACTGCCACAGCCGATGAACCTTCGCCTCCGTCGAAGACAAAGGCGCGGGACTGACAGTCGCTTCCATGGAGCCCGATGCATCCGGCGGGCACTCTTGCCCGCCCCGATGCATGCTAGCAGAAAGCACTCTAGAAAGTGGCGCCAATCTTCAGACCCACGATGCGGGGACGCAACGGCATCTGGGACTCGATGAACTGGGCCGAGGAGGTGAAGGTGCTGGCATGGCTGTCGCCCAGATTCTGGCCGTACAGCTGCGCGTACCACTTGTTGAAGTTCAAGCCGATCGCCGCGTCGAAGGTGGTGTAGCTGGGCTGCAGGTAACGCAGGAAAGTCGTGTTGGGGACGACCACACCGACACCGGAGGTATAGGTCGCCGGCTGGTTGTACATGCTGCCGGTATAGCTCACGCCGCCCATGACATAGGGATTGAAGTTGTCCATCGTCCAGTCATAGCGCAGATGCGCGTTGGCCTGGTATTTGGGCGAGAAGGCAGGCGTCGTGCCCGGCGCACCGAACGGATTCACGAAAGGCTGCAGCGTCGTCCCACCCTTGGGAATGATCTGGGTGATGCACTGGCCGAAGGTGGATGAGTTGGCGATATTGCTCACGAAACACGGTGACCCGGCCTGGGTGTCGTCGTTATACGAACCGGACCCAGACAGGGTCAGGCCCTCCATCAGCAGCGCCTGAAGCTGCAGCTCCGCGCCTTTCACATGATAATCGGGCCCATTGAGACCAAAAGTGGTGTTGCCCAGATAGGGCGGATTGAAGAACAGGAACTGCACATTGTTCCACTGCATCAGGTAACCGGACAGGTTCACCTGCAGACGGTTGTCGAGGAAAGTTCCCTTCATGCCGATTTCCTGGTTTTGCAAGGAGTCGGGGCCATAGGCATTGGGCTTGTTGAACTGGTCGACGCCGCCCGCGCCCGGCGCGACCGCGCCAGCCGAGCGGTTGAAGGCGCCCGGACGGAAGCCTTGCGAGAAGGTATAATAGGCCATGATGTCAGGCGTGATGTGCCAGGTGATGTTGCCCCGGCCCTTGACGCCGGAATAGGTCTTGCGGTCGTTGGCGGCGTTGATGTTGATCGTGCCGCTGGCGCATTGGCCGTTGGGCACGTTCACGCAACTGGGGTTGGTGCCATACTGGGAGCCCACCTCATATTCGCGATACTGATACCAGCGCGCGCCGCCGGTGACGGTGAGGACTTGCGGGATGATGTCATAGTCCGCTGAACCGAAGAAGGCGTACTGGTTGTAGCCGCGCTGGGTGTCTTCGCCGAAGGCGGTGGCGTCACTGCGGATGCCGGGGTCGTTGAGGGTCGCGGCCGGGTTGGGGCGCACATCCGCCACGCAGATCGGGCCGCCGGCAAGGGCGGCGGTCAGATTGGCCGTGTTGCAGGCCGGGTCGGTCTTATAGTCAAAGTTCATGTCGTCATAGATATGAAACTCTTCCCAATAGGCGCCGCCGATGGCGCGCAGGCGCCAGTCGTCGGGTGTGCTGAGACGCAGTTCGCTGCTGATATGGGTGCTGTGGATGGTGTCCTGCCAGTAACCGAGCGGCGAATAGCAGCTCGGCGTGCCGGTGCCGAAGCCGGTCGAGCCGCCAACGCACTGGTAATACATGCCGCCGGCGGAACGGGAATAGTTCGCGTAATCCATCTGTTCGTGGATGTTGCGGTCGGTATAGCCGCCGGTATAGACGAGCTTGATATCCCCTATCTTGCCGTCCACGGTCCAGGCGGTGTTGGAATAGCGATCCTTGTTGTAGGACGGGCTGAAGGACGTGACCTGCAGCGGCTGCAGGGTCTGGAAGTCGGAGCCCGTCGGATATTCGACCGCCAGGCCTTCGGCATCCAGGCTTTCCAGGCTTTCGGAAATCAGCACATCCCAGTCATCGTTGACCTGGTAAAGGCTGGAGAGACGCACGCCCTGATAAGTGACCGGGTTGAAATCCTTCTGGGCGATGGAGAAATTGTTGGCCTGGGGCGCGCGCGCCGTCGGCAGAGTGCAAAGACCCGCCGGGCCGGCCGGCAGGCCGTTGGGGCAGATATTGGCCCCATTGGGCCGGATGTTGAAATAGCTGTTGCCCAGGTCCAGATTGGAGCGGGTGAAGGTCGAGGGCACGTTGTCGATATAGCCGCCCTGCTTCTCGTCATAGATCACGGCGCGGATTGCGAGCTTGCCGGTGATGATCGGCACGTTCAGCACCATATTGGCGCTGGAATTGTCGGCGCCGCCCTCGGTGAAGCCGTAGCTGGCCTCGGCCTTGCCCTCGAACCCGTCGAGCTTGGGCTTGTTGGTGATGTAACGGATCGCGCCGGCTTCGGCGCCGCCGCCGAACAGGGTGCCCTGCGGGCCTTCCAGCACTTCGACGCGGTCCATGTCCACCATATAGATGTCGACATTGCGGCCCGGGAACTGCATGGACTGGTCATCCAGGTAGATCGCGACATTGGGGAAGTTGGCGATGGTGCCGCTGGACTGATTGCCGCGGAAGCCGTTGGACAGGCCGCGCATGGTGATTTCGCCCTGGCCCGGACCGTTATTGCCATAGGTGACATTGGGCGTGTAGCGCAGCAGGCTGTCCAGGGTCAGGACATTGTTATCCTCCAAGGTCTGGCCGGTGAAGGCCTGCACGGTATTGGGAACCTCCTGAACCGATTCGTCACGGCGGTCGGCCGACACCACCACGGTCTCGATGCCGGTGGACGCCGCCGCCACCTGTTGGGCATTGGCCGACGCAGCACCGCTCACCAATGCGGCGACGGCGCAGGAAATCAAATATTTGGCTTTCATCAATAATCCCCCGGAAATCACCGGATATGACCGCCCCACCGGCATGCGCGACGGCGCAGGCCGGATGGTCATTCCGAAATCAAACTTCGCGGGAGATTGGTGGCATCAAATGACGCTTCGGTGATGAAATGACTGCAGACTGCTGAATACCCGCATGCGGAAGCGTGACGCCCTGTCGCGTGGCAAAGGTGATACGTAAAAAAATTAATTCCGTCAGGAACCGGCGAGGAGGCCGCGCATCAAGGGCATGTAGTCGGCGAACCTGCGGCCGCAAATTTCCGCGCGCTTGCCCATGTCATCAAATCTTCTCAGCTGAACCGCGTCCCGCCAACAGGATGCGCGTTCGAAGGCCTGGGCCTGCGCCCGATCAAACGGACCGCCCTGGAGTTTCAGCGATTGCCGCGAGGCCGCGCTCAATCCGGTCCAATATTGCGGTTCTGTGAAGCAAAGATAACGCTTGGCCGCCACATGCAGGGCGACCGGGCGGTACACGGCTTCGGGAAAAAGACTCTCCAGCATCCGGGCGCCGACAGTTTCGTGACGGTCATCGAACCGGCCCAGCGCCACGTCCTCTTCTTTTTCAAACAGATGCCCGATGTCGTGCAGAAGTGCTGCGACGATCAGGCTGGGCGGCGAACCTTCAGTTTCGGCCAATGCCGCGCTTTGCAGGGCATGTTCGAGCTGGGTGACGCCCTCGCCATAGTGCAACCCACCATGCGTGGCATAAAGCCGTTCGATGTCTTCAAGGTTCTGTGCGTCGGTCACGCGGTCTCCAGGCGCTGCAAGCGGCGGTAGAAATAAAGGCCAGATCCCGCCACCAGGACCAGCCCACCCAATGCGGCGGAATAGGAAATGGCGACCAGAAACTCAACCCAGGAGATTTTGACACCCACGAAGTTGTACAAAACCAGAAGCGCAACGGAACTCAAATAGCCGCAGGCGTCCGCCACATAAATCAGGAATCCCGCCGTGCCGGTGCGGCCGCTGGCGGCGATGAAGCGGTCGAACAAAAGCGCGTTGAAAGGCGTATAGCCAAGATAGAGGCCAGCCCCCAATGCGATCATCCAGGCGACCGGCCCGATCAGATGGGCCTTGAATGCCAGGGAGGAGATCCCGGCAAGGACCAGACCCACCGCCACCAGGACGAGATTGGCCAGGAAAGCCCGGCGGTTGTCGCGGATGAACATCAACAGCGCCAGGGTCACCAGCACGATGACCGCCACCGGCAGTTCCGACAGGGTGAAGATTTCGGCATTGTTCCTGAAACCCAGCCCGCTCCAGATCTCGACGGCGAAATTGTCCCGGAAATCGCGCAGCGCGGTCAGACCGACATAGATAACGACCAAGCCGATCAGGCCCGGCGCGAAAGCGGTGAACATGGCGCGGCGGGCAGCTCCGTCCATGGGCGCGCGGGCCACGCGGAGCCGTTCGTCTTCCGCGCTGGGCGGGGGCAGGACGGCGAGGCCGGCCACGCAGACAACAAGAAGCGGCGCAAAGATCAGCCCGGTCAGCGCCGGCATCCAGTATTCATTGGCCCAGCCCTGCAGCATCACGCTGGCGCCCACCGATTTGACCGCGCCGGAGGAGGCGATGAAGCTGGCGCACAGCATCGCGCCCAGAACCTCCGATACCCGCCGCCCTTCCAGAAAACCGAAGACCAGCCCCCAGATCATGCCCAGCGACAGGCCGTTGGCGAACAGGCAGGCGATGTTGAAGGGCGCGGGCAGCAAGGCGAACAGGACCAGGAAAAACTCCGCCGCGGCGATCAGCATCAGGATCGCGACCGCGCGGCGCTGTGGCGGCATTTCGGAGACCAGCTTGATCCCGGCCACCTTCGACAGGGCATAGCCGAACACCTGGGCGATCACCAAGGCGATCTTGAATTCCACCAGCACGGGCGCCGCGTCGGCATAGCTCGCCACCGTGAACGGACGGCGAAAGCCGTACATGGCGAAATAGGCGCCGAAGGCCATCAACCCGCCATAGATCGTGAAGACCGGCGCCGGGGCGCGCGACAGCCAGCCGCGCAGACGCTGGGGGAACGGCGCTGCATTCAAAGGAAAGGCAAGGCTCATGCGGCAGCGATCCGCCGGGCGATTTCATGCACCACCGGCATCAGCTGCGAGACATCCTCGATCACGAAATCGGCGCCCGCCTGCCGGAGGGCGGCTTCGGCCTGCGCCAGTTTCGCGCGCCGCTCCTCTTCCTCCAGCGCGAGAAAGCTTTCGCGGCTCATGCCCACGCCATTGCCCGAGGCCGACAACCCGACCGTCCAGCAGCCCGCAAGGCAGCCTTCCTCGATGCCGACGGCGGCATCGTCCACCTTGATGCAGGCGCGCGCCGGCCAGGCATCCAGCGCGATCAGCGCTTTCCAGGTCATCAGCGGCGCGGGCCGGCCGCTCGGCGTCTCGCCGGCGCAGACCACCATTTCCGGCGCATAGCCTTGGGCGGCGGCGCTGGCCAGAATGCCGGCCATCATGTCGCGGGTATAGCCGGTGCCAGATCCGATCCGCACGCCCAGGGCGACCAACGCGGCGGCGGTTTCCGCCGCGCCCGGGATCAGAGCCGAAGCGCGCGAAGCCGCGGCCGTCATGGCGGGAACGAGGTTCTGGTATATCCGTTCGATGTCGGCATCCGTTGAGGCCACACCTTTGTGGGCCTGCCAGCGCGCGGCGACCGCCGGATTGGCCATGATCGCGGTCAGGTGATCATGCTTGGCCTTGCCCATGTCGTGGCGCGCTTGCGCGTCCGAGATCGCCACGCCTTCACCGGCAAAGACCTCGATCAGCGCTTCGACCGGCGCCATGCAGCCGAAATCCACCATGGTGCCGGCCCAGTCGAACACCACCGCCTTGACGGGGAAACTCATGCCACCCTTCCCTTCTGCTCAAAAAGATCGTCGATCACACGCTCGGCGATGCCGAATCCCGTCGACGCGCCGGTGCCGCTGGTGACGATCACCAGCCGCACATTTTCCTCAGGCGTGTCGATCAGATAGGTGCGGTCATCCGCCACCGCATAGACGCCGGTCCAGCGCTCCAGCACCGGCGGGGCCGCGCGGCCGAGGCTGCGGCGATATTCGTCCAGGATGGCGTGCTCGGCTTCGGCCGGCGCGAACGGGCCCGGAAGATGGTCGTAATGATGGCTGTCACCCACCACCAGGCCGCCATCGGCGCCCTGCACCACGATCAGGTGCACCCCGTTCTCATAATGCGCGGGCTGCTCGGCGCGCAGCTTGGCCTCAAGCGCGCGGGCTTCGGGCAGGGCGGCATAGCCGCGATAGCGTGTCAGGCTCAGGTCCGACATCAGCGCCGACGGCAGACGGAAGCCGGGATCGGCCAGCTTGAGCATGGAAAGCCGGCACTTGCGCAAGGCGTAGCCGGCGAGGCGATCAGGATAAAGCGTGACAAAGTCATCGCCCGGACAGACCAGGACGGCGCCAGCCTCGATCACGCCGCGGGAGGTGTGAAGCCGTGGCGGCGCGGCGGCGAAGACGACGGTCTCCGGAAAGAAAGTCACACCCTGGACCTTCTCCAACCACGCCGCCAGCGCCGCAATGGCGGTTCGCGATTCCACCCGCAGCTCGTGGGGGCTGAACAGCGCGCCTTGAAGGTCCGGGCCGCCCAGTCCATGCGCCTCCTTGCGGAACGCAGCCGGCGTCATCAGGCGGCAGCCCCCGCCCATCTCCGTCTTGAGGAACGCCTCGATCACGGCCAGTGCTTCGGGCGAACGCGCCATCAGCATCAGGCCCCGATGCTCGACGGCAATTCCCGCCGCCGGCGCCAGTTCGGCCCAGACATCGCGGGTGCGGCGCGCCAGGTTCCAGCTGTCGCCACGCTCCTGGCCGGTGACGGTAATGAAGCCGAAATTGCGGATCGAGGCGCCGTTGGCGCGCGCGTCCCGCTCGATCAGCGCCACGCGCTTGCCCATCCTGGCCGCGGCCCAGGCATGGGCAAGGCCAAGGATGCCGCCGCCGACCACTGCGAGGTCAAATATGGGACGCGGCATCGGACAGCCATGACAGGGCGCTATCGGACGCGCCGGTTGAAGGGAGCAGGCGGGCGGCAGAACCGCCGCCCCGTTGGCTCACCTATATGGCGTCAGCATGACAAAACGGATTCAACGGGCTTACAGCGCCGTCAGGAGATGCCGTATTTGTCCTTGAGAAAGCTGCCGACCCAGCTCTGGATTCGCACATACATCTTGCTCTCGAAAGGCGCGTTGCCGCCGGTGAATGTATGGGTGCGATGGTAGGTCTGCATGACATGGACCGGATTGCGGTTATATCCGGCGGCGAGGAATGCCGCGAACTTCTGGCTCGATTCGGTGAAACGCTTCAGATAGTCCTGCGGCAGATTGGTCAGTTCAAGATCCAGCAGCAGCACCGAGGCCAGCACCGCATTGCGCAGGTCGCCGATGCCGAGTTCAAAATTCGGCTCAAGCAGCGCCTTCGGATAGTTGGCGCGCACCATCTGGTAGCTGTCTTCCATGAATTGGGGAAGCCCCAGCGCGCCGGCGCTCGACCTTGAATAGGCATAGGCGTGACCGCGGTTGGCCGCGAGGGTGAACAGGACCTCGTGGACGCATTGCTCGATGCCCACATACTTCATGTGCAGGGGATCGATATGCTCGGTGATCATCAGGCGGAGCACCATGCTGGTGGGGATCTCCTCGGCCACCGTGAGATTTGGCGCGACGCGGGAGCGCACGTCATGGTCCTTGATATGGTCGTAAGCAAGGCGCTGCAGATGCCGGAGATAGTCCATCCCGGCACTGCGCATGGTTTTGGTGTCCAGCTCGGGCGCATAGGCGGTGTAGACCGCTTCCTGATAACCGTCGCCGGCGCGGACAGGGCGGCGCTGCGCGAAGACGATATAGCCGTCGGGCGCGGTGACGCGAAAATGCGTATTGATGAAGTTGTCGACCGGCCAGGTGATGGTGAAGCCGGCGTCGTTTTTTCCGGTTTCATCCATGCGCACCACGGTGAGGGGACCGCTCTTCTGCCCGACCGCGAGAACCCAGACAAAATGGGAGAGCCTGCCCGCCCCGTCGAGCGCAATATCGTCCTTCAGCACCGGCTGCCTTGCGACCAGGGCCTGCGCCTCCTGGATGCGGTCCTGATAATCAAAGTCAGGGGCGTCGGTTGGCGCCTTGGATACAATGGCCAATGACGGCGCCGGCGCAGCGGCCACATGTTTGTGCTTTGCAGCCTTGGCCGCGGCCTTTCGATGCGCGTGCGTCCCAGGCTTTTGATGGTGCGGATGCGCGCGGTGCTTTGCATGTGCATCCGCCGCATGCGCATGGTTCACGCCGAAAATGAACAGAAGGGCGCCCGACGCTATAAAAAGTGCCAAAGTCTTTCGCGACATCAGGGCGGGCTGCTTCGTTCCGCGTCTGTTTTACCACCCGTCGGCAGCGAGACCCATACGGGGCGGTGCCCGGGTTCCCTCCCAGAATGCCACAAAGGCGCTAACGAACTGCTAAGTCATTGATTTTGATGGTGGGCGGTATAGGGATCGAACCTATGGCCCCTACCATGTCAAGGTAGTGCTCTCCCGCTGAGCTAACCGCCCCACCGTCCGGAAGGGCGCTTCTATAACCTTGAGGATATGCCGGGGCAAGCAAAAGCCTTGGGCCATCCGGGGGCGCCACCCGCCGGAACCGGCCCCCACCGGCTCCGGACGGGCGGCCCGGTTTCAGCGCCCGGCGGAGAGGCTGAAGGCCACCGTGGCCAGGACATGGCTGACCGCCGGAACCCCGTTCTCCAGGGCGGGCCTGTAGGCCCAGTGCGCCACGATCCATTGTTGCGCCGTCTGGTCCAGTTCGTCGCGCCCGCTGGTGGTCACGATCTCCGCCTGGGTGACCCGGCCCTCGGCCGACACCGTCAGCCGCAACGTCACCTGGCCTTCCGCGCCGATGCGCCGGGCGACCGGCGGATAGGGCGGCACGGTATGGGTGGACAGAATGCCGACCGGGGCATGGACAACATTGTCCGTGTGCGTGGCATCGCTCCTGTCTGTTTGATGAAGGACGATCGATCCCGTGATGGCATTGTCGCGCGCAGTCTTTTCGACGTCGTAGACAGGCTTTGGAACCACCGGCACGTCCACCTTCTTGAGCACCGGCTCGGGCGGTTTGACACGCGGCGTTTGCTTGTCATGCACGTCAACAAAATTGATCACATGAATGATCCCGGGCACATGGCTCGCCAGCCCATGGGTGAACAGCCAGAAGCCCGCGAGCTGCAGACCGATCGCCATGGCGAACAGGGATGCGCGGCGTGAGAAAGATTGATGCCGGTCGAAAATGGTGTGTGAAGGACGCTCCATACTTCCTCCTTTTTGCGCCGGCGCGGATGCCGGAATGTGAAATGTTACGCTTGTTTTCGCCCGATTTATATGGATAAAATGTGGGTCACACCCGCTGTGAAAACAGCGTCGCGCCGCAGATGTCGGTTTTGTGTTCAGCCGGAATTGTGGGCGTGCGCAGCCGCGCGTCCGCGCTGTGCTTTGTGCGATTTCGCAAGGCGCGCTTATGTCCGAAGGATCAGGCCGCCTTCAGCATGCGGTCCACTTCCGACACGATCTCGCGCAGGTGGAACGGCTTGGAAAGAACCTTGGCCTGCTTGGGCGCGCCGGAAGCCGGATGCAACGCCACGGCGGCAAAGCCGGTAATGAACATGATCTTCAGGGTCTGGTTGCGTTCGGCCGCCCGCTTGGCCAGTTCGATCCCGTCCATGCCTGGCATCACGATATCGGTCAGCAGAAGGTCGAAGGTGAAACCCTGGATGCATTCCCAGGCTTCGCCGCCATCGCCGAAGTCGGTGACCACATGGCCGGCCTTGACCAGCGCCGCCGCGAGGAACTTGCGCAGGGATTCGTCGTCTTCCGCCAAAAGGATATGCGCCATGCCTGCCTGCCCGCCCGGTCCTTTATAAAAGCCTATACAGGGCAAAGCTGTAAACCGTGGTTAACGGGAAAGCTTGCCAGTCCCCCGTCCCGGTGCAACCTTTGTGCCTGCAACGAGTCTTGACCCTGATGGCAGCCGAACCCGACCCTGGACCTTTTCGCCTGGACCGCCCGGCGCGCCAGACCGTGCCTTTCCTGTTCGCCTCGCCCCATTCGGGGCGCAGCTATCCCGCCAGCCTGCTGGAAAATACAAGGCTGGACGCCATCACCTTGCGCCGTTCCGAGGACGCCTTTGTCGATGAGCTGTTCGCCGGGGTGGTGGAGCTGGGCGCCCCCCTGCTCGCGGCCCATTTCCCCCGCGCCTTTCTGGATGTGAACCGCAGCAGCACCGAACTGGATGCCGGGATGTTCGATGCGCCTCTGGGCATCCCGGTGGATGCGCCAAGCCCCCGGGTGACGGCGGGGCTGGGGGTGATTCCCCGCATTGTGCGGGACGGCGCGGAGATCTATCGCGGCAAGCTCGACACAAGCGAAGCCGATGCGCGGATCAGCCAGCTTTACCAGCCTTATCACGGGGCGCTGGCGGCGCTGATGGAGGAGACGCGTGCCCGTTTCGGCGTGGCGGTGCTGATCGACTGCCATTCCATGCCATCGGCCCTGTCGGTGCCCGATATCGTGCTGGGCGACCGTTATGGCGCCAGCGCGGCGCCCGCCCTGACGGGGCGCACCGAAGCGGCCCTCGCCCGCGAAGGCTTTTCGGTGGCGCGCAATACACCCTATGCCGGCGGCCATACCACCGTGCTGCATGGGCGGGTGGCGACCGGCTGTCATGCGCTGCAGATCGAAGTGAACCGGGCGCTTTATCTGGATGAAGAGAAAATCGTCAAAAAGGCCGTCTTTGAAATGGTGCGCGCGCGCCTGACACGGGCCTTGCGAGTGGTGATGGGGATGCCGCTTTCCCAGCTGGGCCGCCCGGATTCCCTGCCGGAAGCGGCGGAATAACGAATTTTCCGCATCCCTTGAAACCCCGCCCCGCGTGCCCACGTTTTCACCTGTGGGTAATCACTGGAGGTTCCGGCATGTCCAAATTCCGGGCCGTTCTTTTTTGCGGGCTTCTCATTTCTCCAGCCATGGCCAGCGCCGAGGATCTCGCGCCGGTCGCCCTCAACAGCCTGTCGGCGGCGCCGTCAAATGTCGCTTCGCTCCAGGTGATGGACCAGAAGGGCCAGGTGATCGGCCAGGCGCTGCGCATCCAGTCCGATCAGGACGGCAGGCCGGCGGCGCTGGCGTTTCGCGCCAACAATGGCAGCACGGTGGTAATTTCTGCCGCGGCAACGAGCTATGACGGCCATGCGCTGGTCACCAGCAACGACCAGCCGCAGATCGCCGCTTTGTCTTCTTCCGTCCGCACCGCCGCGAACTGAACGTCATTGACTTGAACTGTTGCGTTTTGCCTTAGGGATTTTGGTCTCTGGGCAGGAGCGCCGAGCGACGTGGATTGCGCCGGTTTCCGCGAGGGATTTTGTGGACTGAGCAGGGTTGCCTAGCGGCAGCGTAGGCAACGGGAGCGACGCGTCCATACGCTGTCGCTATGGACGGACGCAAAAGACCCGCGGAAAAAAATGGCCGCTCCGAAGAGCGGCCAAGTTCAGGGAGGAAACGCCCAGGAAGGGCGGCGGCCTCGCAATCAAGGATCGCGATACCGCGCTGCAGCAATATGCCGAAGTCGGGGCCTGTCTGCAAGGCACAAAGTATAACAATTCTAGACAAAACGCCGCAGAAACCTTGGAAAAAATCGTCACAATTGCCCGATTTTTCCTCATTTGCTGCCTCCTTCGGCACCGCCGCAATGCAGCATTGCGCCAAGAGGTTAACGCGGCAGATTCATCACACCGTCGCAACCACGCAACAAAAGATTCGCGCGGGTCAGCTATCTCCCGCGGAAGTAAAGGCTGGAGACACCCGATGGCCGAAGTTGCTTGGTTCGAAAATGTGCTGGGAAGCTTCAATCCGCCCCGCGTTTGCGCACCACCCAGCATCGCGACAGACACCGCACGCTTCGCACGCCATCGCACCATCTTCGTCTCCGACACACATCTGGGCACGCGCGGCTGCAAGGCCGAAACGCTCGCCGACTTCCTCGCGCACAATGCGTGCGACACGCTGTTTCTGGTGGGTGACATTGTCGATGGCTGGCAACTGAAGCGCCGCTGGTACTGGACGGACGCGCAGAGCCAGGTGGTGGCCGAAGTCCTGCGCAAGGTGGATGCCGGCACAAGAGTGATCTTCGTTCCCGGCAATCATGACGAGTTCGCACGCGATTATGCAGGCCGGCTGTTTGCCGGCGTCGAGATCATCAACGAGGCGATCCATGAGACCGCCGACGGCAAGCGGCTGTGGGTGCTGCACGGTGACCGTTTTGACGGCGTGATCGCCTATGCCAAGTGGCTGGCCCATGCCGGCGACTGGGCCTATGGCATGGCGCTCAGGCTCAATGACCTGCTGTTTTCGCTGCGCAAGCAGCTGGGCCTGCCCTACTGGTCGCTGTCGGCCTTCCTGAAGCACAAGGTGAAGAACGCCGTCGAATATATCTCCCGCTTTGAGGAGATCGTGGCGCGCGAAGCCAAAATGCGGGGCGTGGACGGGGTGGTGTGCGGCCATATCCATCATGCCGAAATCCGCCGGATCGGCGGCGTTCTCTACCTCAATGACGGAGATTGGGTTGAAAGCTGCAGCGCCCTTGTCGAAGATGCCCAGGGGCATATGGAGATTCTTCGCTGGGCAGACCCTCAACAGAGACACGCCACCCGGCCAGCGGGCGGGATTCCGGTTGTGGCTGCCGCAACCCCTGCGGCCGCGCCTGTACCCGCGTAGGATCAGGCGGCTGGAGCCGGGTCCGCTCCCCGGTGTGGCGGCCCATTTGAAGATCATGATCGTCACCGATGCCTGGACCCCCCAGGTCAACGGCGTTGTCTGCACGCTGGAGACGCTGGGCAAGGATCTGGCGGCGTTGGGCCATACCGTGCGCTACATCACGCCTTTGGGCCGGCGCACCTTTCCGCTGCCCACCTATCCCGAGATCCGGCTCGCTTTGTTTCAGCGCAACGCGCTGACACGCGAGATCAAGGAATTCGCGCCCGACGCGGTGCATATCGCCACCGAAGGCTCGCTGGGGCTGACCGCGCGGCGCATCTGCCTCAAGCATGGCATCGCCTTCACCACGGCCTTCCACACCCGCTTCGCCGAATATGTTCATGCCCGCTTTCGCATGGTGCCGGAAAAAGTGATCTGGCGCTGGCTGCGCTGGTTTCACCATCCCGCCACCGCGGTGATGGTGGCGACCCAGACCCTGAAGCGCGAACTGGCCGCGCATGGCTTCAAGCATCTCAGGATCTGGTCGCGCGGCGTGGATATCGAAAAATTCCATCCCATCCCCGGCGAGCGCCTGCCCTATGAAGGGCCGATCTGGATCTATGTCGGCCGGGTGGCGGTCGAGAAGAACATCGAAGCCTTCCTGGCCGTGGACTTGCCGGGCACCAAGGTGGTGGTGGGCGATGGCCCGGCCAGGGGCGCGCTTTCCCGCAAATATCCGGATGTGAAGTTCCTGGGCGCCCTGTCCGGTGAGGCCCTGACCAAGGCCTATGCCGGCAGCGACGTTTTTGTCTTCCCAAGCCGTACCGACACATTCGGCCTGGTGACCCTGGAAGCGCTTGCCTGCGGCCTCACGGTTGCGGCCTATCCGGTGGAAGGGCCCCGCGACGTGGTGGGTCCGGAGGTTCCCGGCGGCCCCGACGTGGCGGTACTGGATGAAGACCTGCGCAGGGCCTGCCTGGGGGCCCTGGCGCTGGCCCGCAACCCGAAAGCCTTGACCCCAAGAGCCTTCGCCGAAAACCATTCCTGGCGGGCCTGCACGCTCCAGTTCCTCGGCAATATCGCGGTCGAACCCGACCTGGATTGGCCCGGCGCCGGGAAGGGTTAATCCGTCGCCGGACGGCTTTATCGGAACAGCGCGGCTGGGCTAGAAGGAACCTGCAAGCCCGGTATCCACAAGCTTCCCATGACCGCGACCACCGCCCGCCTGACGGCCCGCGAATATGCGTTTTTCGGCCTGGGGCTCCTGTTCTGGGCGGGCTTTGTGATTCTTCTGGGCAAGGACACGAGCTGGGACTTCCGCAATTACCACTGGTACGCGCCCTATGCCCTGCTTCACCACCGCATGGCTATCGACGTGGCGGTGGCGCATCAGGCGAGCTATTACAACCCCTATCTCGACGTGCCCTTCTACTGGCTGGCCACCCACACCCATGCCTGGATCGCGCTGGGCGTCCTGGGCGCGGTGCAGGGCGCCAACCTGATTCCGCTCTATCTGTTGGCGCGTTCGGCGCTCAGGGTCGAGGCCAGCGCCGCGGACCACAAGATCATGGCGGGGGCGCTTTCGCTGCTGGGATTGGTGGGCGCGCTCACCCTCACCGAATTCGGCACCACCTATTACGACAATGTGATGAGTGTGCTGGTGCTGTCGGGGCTCGCCATCCTGGTCCTGAACCGCGACAGGCTGCGAGACGGTCCCTTGGGAAAGACGGCCGCGCTGGCGGCGGCGGCGGGCCTTCTCAGCGGCATGGCGATGGGCCTGAAACTGCCGGAGATGCCCTTCTGCATCGGCTTCGCGGGCGCGCTCGTGGCGCTGGGTGGAAGCTGGAAGCATCAGGCGGCGCGGCTTGTTGCCGGCGGCATCGCCGGCGTCGCGGGCTTCCTGATCTTCAGCGGCCCCTGGATGCTCTACATGTATCACCTCACGGGCAATCCGCTGTTTCCCTATTTCAACGAATATTGGCGCTCGCCCCTGGCGCTGCCGGCACCCTATCGCGACCTGCGCTTTGTGCCCGGCCATTTCTGGCGCGAGATTTTCTTCCCCATCCTGTTCACCCTGGACTGGCATGTCGCCGACGATCTGGGCTTTCAGGATATCCGCGTCTGTGTCGCCTATCTGCTGGTGATCGCGGCGGCGGCGGTGTGGCTGGTGCGGCGCGAAAGCCGCGACCCGCTGCTCGACAAGCGCGTCACCGCCATCCTGTTCGTCTTCTCGGCGCTGGCCTATTTCGAATGGCTGAGAATCTTCGCCATCTACCGCTACATCCTCCTGTTCGAGATGCTGGCCCCGCTCCTGATCATCGGGGCGGTGGGGCTTCTGCCCCTGCCGCGCAAGAGCCGCTATCTGGTCCTGGGCGCCATCGCCGCCTGCTGCCTTCTTTCCGCGCGCAGCGATTTCCTGGAACGGGCGCCGGTCGAAGATCCTTACGTCGAGGCCGCGCTGCCGCCCATCCCCCGGCCCGACCACACCATGGTGCTGATGACCGGCGACGCACCCATGGGCTTCATCGCCACCACCCTGCCGCCACAGATTCCGGTGCTCAGGATCGACGGGTGGATGGTGCAGCCCCGCGACGGCACCGTGATCACCAGGGACATGATGCGCCGGGTCAAGGCGCAGCTGGCGGGCGGCGGCGACCTCTATCTGATCGCCGATGCCGGCGACATGGCCCGCGCCCATGACGCCCTGGCCGACTATCATCTCGCCATCCGCTGGCCGGAGTGCCAGCAATTCGATACAAACCTGATTGGCACCTACCAGTGGTGCCCGCTGGCAAAAAAGACCTGAGAGGCGGAACTCCGTGAAAGTCGCAGTGCTGGTGCCCTGCTATAATGAGGAAGCGGCCATCGCCACGGTGGTGCGCGATTTCCGCGCCGCCCTGCCCGACGCCATCGTCTATGTCTACGACAACAACTCGAAAGACCAGACAGCGGCGCGCGCGGCCGAGGCGGGCGCGGTGGTGCGCAACGAACTGCGCCAGGGCAAGGGCAATGTCGTGCGCCGGATGTTCGCCGACATCGAGGCCGACATCTATGTGCTGGTGGATGGCGACGACACCTATGACGCCGGCGCCAGTCCCCACATGATCGCCCGCATGATCGGCGCGGGCGCGGATCTCCTGACCGCGCGCCGCGTCCATACCGAGGCGGCCGCCTACCGGACCGGCCATGTGCTGGGCAACCGCATGCTGACCGGCCTGACCGCGACGCTGTTCAATGTCCATCTGTCGGACATGCTGAGCGGCTATCGCGTCTTTTCGCGGCGCTTTGTGAAATCCTTCCCCTTCACCGCCGAGGGCTTCGCCATCGAGACCGAACTCACCGTCCATGCCGTGCGGCTGATGATGCCGATGTCGGAGATGGACACGCGCTACAAGGAGCGGCCGGCGGGATCGGTGTCAAAACTGAATACCTATCGCGACGGTTTGCGCATCCTGGGCACCATCGGCTATCTGGTGCGCGAGGAACGTCCGCTGGTGTTTTTCTCCACCATCGCGGCGCTGTTCGTGGCCGTCGCCATCCTGATCGGGGCGCCGGTGGTGTCGGAATATTTCCGGACCGGGCTGGTGCCGCGCCTGCCGACCGCGGTGCTGGCCACCGGGCTGATGGTGATCGCCTTCCTGTCGCTGACCTGCGGCCTGATCCTGGACACGGTGACGCGCGGCCGCTGGGAGGCCAAACGCATGGCCTATCTCGCCATTCCCGGGCCGCAAGCCCTCCAGTGACCCGGCTGAGCGCGATCGCGCGGTATCTGCTGCGGCACTCTTTCATCCGCTTCGGCATTATCGGCGCCTGCGGCTATGTGGTGGGCGCAACCGTGCTGGCGCTGGCCACTTGGCCGCTCAAGCTGGATTTCGCAGCGGGCAATGCGCTGGCGATCTTCATCGCCATGACCTTTACCTGGCAAGGCAACCGTTATTTCACCTTCCGCGACCGCCGCGCCGGGGGATTTTCCGGCATCCTGCAGGAAGGCCTCAAATTCGCCGGCGCCAATTCCGTGGGCGCGCTGGTCAACTATCTGGCCGCCCTGGCGCTGGTGCATTACGCCGGCGCCCCGTTCAGCAACAAGTTCGTCGCCCAGGCCATCGGCGTGCTGGTGGGCTTGATATTCAATTTCACCCTGTCAAAGACACTCGTGTTCCGGGGGACGGCTTGAAGATCATCGCCATCACCGGCGGTGGCGCCGGCATCGGCCGGGGCATCGCCTGGTATTTTGCGCGGGCCGGTTACGCCGTCTCCATCACCGATTCCGACCGCCAGGCCGGCAAGGAATCGCTGCAGGTGATGCGCGAAGCCGGCGCGAACGCCGTCTTCGTGCCCGGCGATGTTTCAAAACCGGCCGATGTCAACCGCTGGCTGGCCCAGACCAGGGCAAAGCTGGGCTGCCCCGACGTGCTGGTCAATAATGCCGGCACCGAGATTCGCAAGGATGTGCTGAAGCTCTCCATCGCGGAATTCGACCGGGTCATCGCCACCAACCTGCGCGGCACCTTCCTCTGTTCGCAGGGCGCGGCGAAGATGATGGCCAGGCGCGCTGGTCCCAAATCCATGGGACATGGCGTGATCATCAACATCGCCTCCACCCGCGCCTTCATGTCGGAGCCCGGCACGGAAGGTTATACCGCCTCCAAGGGCGGCATCGTGGCGCTGACCCATGGCATGGCCATCAGCCTGGCCAGGCATCGCATCCGCGTGAACTGCATCAGCCCCGGCTGGATCGAGACCGGCGACTGGCAGAAGGCCAGCAAGGCGAGAGTCCCACACCATTCCAAGGCTGACCGGGACCAGCATCCGGCAGGCCGGGTGGGGGTGCCTGAAGACGTGGCCAAAGCCTGTCAGTTCATCGCCGAGGATGCCGGCTTCATGACCGGGCAGAACCTGATCCTGGACGGCGGCATGACGGTGAAGATGATCTATGTCTAGGCGCCCACAGCCGGCGCCAGGCGCCCCAAAACAAAAGGCGCCGGTCACGCCGGCGCCTTTTGCATTTGTAAACACAGCCGCTCGCTCAAGCTCGCAGCGTGCCGGCGCTCTCAATGGTGCGCCGCCAGGGCCCAGAGATGGGCGACCATGGCGTCCTTCTCCGGCGTCTTGACCTTGTTGAAGGCGGCTTCCGCATCCGCCTTCTGGCCGGCGGCAAGATAGGCCTGGCCCAGGCGGATCTGGGCATTGGCGGGATCCTTGAGCGGCTTCTTCATGCCGTTCTGGATCACGCCAATGGCGTCCTTGGCCTTGCCTTCGCCGATCATGTTCTCACCCACCGCGACCAGGTCATCGCCCTGGGGCGCGGCATTGGCGGCGGCCAGAGCCTTGGGCTCATTGGCGAGGTTGGCGGCGGCCATCTGCTTGGCGGTCGCCAGCAGGCGCATGGAACGATCGTCGGTCACAAGCTTGGCGGCGACACCCTTTTCCAGCACGGACTGGGCTTCGGCCGCGAGCTTGAACTGCAGGGCAAACTGGGCCAGGGCGACATAGTCGTCCTTGGTCTGCATGGCGCCGGTCAGCAGGCGCAGACGGTTGATGTCGAGTGTATTGCGGTCGGACAGGCCGCGGGCACGCTCACCCAGCTTGAGCAGGCCGACCCAGTATTCCGGCTTGCCGGTATGGGCGACCAGCTGTTCTAGGGCCTGGCGCTGGGTGGCATCGTCCTGAATCTCATAAGCACAGCGGGCCATCAGCTCCAGTGCCGTGTCGTTGCCGCCGAGCGTCTTGGCGTAGCGCACGCAGCCGGCATAGTCGCCCGCCTTGTAATAGGCCTGGCCGATGACCAGCTGATCCTGCGAGCCCAGTTCGTTGAACTTGCGCAGGATCTCGCCGTCCGCGATCACGTCCTTGAAGCGGTTGGCATTGTAGTCATTGGCAAACTTGGCCTTGGCGCCCGCCGGGGTGGAGGCGTCGGCCGACTGCACCGCGATATACTGCTTGAGCTGGTTGATGACGGTGGTGTCGTCCGGTGCCGACTTCACGGCTTCGGCCTCGCTCAGCTTGGCCAGCGCGCCCTTGTAGTTCTTGGCCTGGGCCAGGGATTGGGCTTCCTTGACAAGCGGGCCGACCTTGGCGCTGACCGTGAGGGCCTGGGCCGGAGCGGCCATGACCAGGGCCGCGGCGCCGGCGGCGGCGGTAGCCAGGAAGATCGCCGTCAGTGCGGCACGCAGTTTACGGACAGGCATAACAAGACCTCTTTCGCGTTCATCACAAAAAGGGAAAGCGTGCGGGGATGCCGCACGCTTTGACCCACGGCTGTGACCCTCACAGCTTAATTATACTGGTCGATCCCGGAAAAACCAATATGGGTCGCACCCAGGCGCTGGGCATCCGCCAGCACCTTGGCGACGGCGTCATATTTGGCCAGCCGGTTCGCATTGACGTGGATTTCGGGCTGCGGATTTTTGCGGGCCGCATCCTCGAAATAGGCGTCCATGGTTCCGCGGTCCACCGCGGTTCCATTCCAGGTGACGGTACCGTCAAAGTCCACGCCCAGATCCACTGTCTCGGGTTCGACCGTCGGCGGGGTCGTGTTGGGCGCGGGCATGTCCAGTTTCACGGCGTGCGTCTGGATCGGCAGGGTCACGATCAGAAGCACGAGGAGAACGAGCATCACGTCGATCAGCGGCGTGGTGTTCATTTCCACCATGACTTCGCCTTCAGCAGTACCAGTACTCATTGCCATGGCGGGTTACCTCAATAGCTACCGGCTTCCAGGGAGTGGGGTTCGGTGATGAACCCTACCTTCTGGATGCCGGCTTTCTGACAGGCCAGGATGACACGGCCGATGGCCTCGAACCGCACATTCTTGTCGCCGCGAATATGCACTTCGGGGAGCGACTTGCCCGACGCCACCGCCCGTTTCAGGGCGTCGACGAACTTGCGTTCCATCGTCACCGGGTCCACCGGCACGTTGTCGTAATACATCTGCTCGTCGGTGGTCACCGCGATCACAATATTCTCAGGCTTGGTCTGGGTGACAATATTGCGATAGGTCGGTAACTGGACGTTTACCGTCTTGAGCACCACCGGAATGGTGACCAGGAAGATGATGAGCATCACCAGCATCACGTCCACCAGCGGGGTGGTATTGATCGTGACGTTCAGTTCTTGTTCGTCATCTTCGACGGCGTGTTGGGCGTCGACTGACATAAGACTAACTCCGTAAGGGCCTGTCTCTTACTTCTTGCTGATGAGATAGGCCTGCAGGTCGCCGGCAAAGGCGCGCAGCTTCTCGGTGATCACCTTGTTGCGGCGGACGAGATAGTTGTAGAGCAGCACCGCGGGCACCGCGACGAACAGACCGATGGCGGTCATCTGCAGCGCTTCACCGACCGGGCCGGCGACCTTGTCGATGGACATCTGACCGGCGACACCGATGCCGATCAGCGCGTTCAGAATGCCGATGACGGTGCCGAGCAGACCGACGAACGGACCAACCGAACCGACCGAGCCGAGGAAGGCGATGCCGCCCTGCAGACGGGCATTGGCGTCTTCCAGCTGACGGGTCAGGGTCATGCCGATCCAGTCGGACAGGCCGACCAGGGTGGTGCCGCCGGTGGAGGCCTTGAGGCCGGCTTCGGCGATGCCGCGGAACACGGAATTCTTGGGCAGCTTGTCAACGCCCTCATTCAGGGTGGCCGAGGTCCAGAACTTCTTCTCGACCTGGCTCGCCTGGCCCAGGATGCGCTGCTGTTCGATCCACTTGGTGAAGAAGATGTACCAGGTGCCGGCCGACATGACGATCAGCACGATCAGGATGGAGCGCGAGATCCAGCCGCCGGTTTCCCACATATGCTGCAGGCCATAGGGCGTGGACGTATCGGCGGCGTTCACCTTGGCGGCGGCGCTGCCGGCCGGAGCGGCGGCGTCGGGCGCCGCCGGGGCAGCGGCGTCGGGCGCAGGCGCGGCCGGAGCCGCGGCAGGCGCAGCCGGAGCTGCGGCCTGGGCAAGTGCCGGAGCAACCGCGCCCAGGCTGGTCATGGCGACGATTGCAGCAGCGATCGTCAGTTTCTTGAAGTTCATTTTTTTACTCCGTGGGTAAACAGAAAAGGATGAATGGACGAAAAAGGGGCTGGTTACTTGGCGTCCTTCAGATTCCAAGTGACATTGATCTGCGTCTTGGCCGCGGAGGGCTGGCCATTCAACGTCGGCGGCTGCCAGCGCCAGTGACCCTTGATCCAGTCACAGGAGGCGCCGTCGAGACGCTCCGAGCCGCTGCCCTTCGTAACTTTGCAGTCGGTGACATTGCCCTCGGTGTTGATTTCCACTTCCACCAGCGTGGAGCCCTGCTCGCCCAGACGCACCGAGATCGGCGGATAAGGCGGCTGGGTATGGGTGCGCATGATGGGGCGCAGCGGGTCGTTGGAGATCGCGTGCGATGGCGGCGGCGGCGGCGGCGCCGGCGGCTTGGGCGCTTCGGTGTGAACCGGCGGCGGCGGCGCGGTGGCGACCTGGAAATCCGGAACGATGGCGACCGGCGGCGGCGGCTTGACCAGATCCGGCGGCGGGGGCGGCGGCGCCTTGGGCGGGATCTTCTGCGTATCGACCGACGCCTTGATCTCCTGCAGCTGCTTCATCAGCGCGCCTTGCGCCAGGGCAGCGACTAGGCCGGCGATGCCGGCAATATGGATCGCGATAACGATCGCGATGCTTGTCGCCTTGCTGGCGGTGCTCTTCTCTTGGACCTTCAGATGATTCGGACGTTCCATGCGCTCTCACTTAAAACAGACAAACCGGCACTTGCGCGCACGGCCCAACGGATTGTTCGAGACCAAAGTCTACCCAACGCGACGCCGTATGACTGACGTCTTAGCCGGGAGCTTTTAAAGCAATCGCTTACCCTCTTGGCAAGAGGTATCGCTGTTCGCCGTGGCGCGGGAAAAGCGGCTTCTCTGCTGATCCGCGCCGACGGGCACGATTGGATAGAGTTCGGAGGGCGCGCTGCAGACGCGTACTTCGCACATGCAGCATTGCGTTATTCAGCACGTAAGCCTTGGTGCAGCCGATGGAAATCGCTTTCACCATTCTGTGACACACAGCTATTGCACAGTGCGGCCTGGACTCGGGCGCGCAGCCCGGCCCTTGGCTTGAGTTCCATTGCGACATCTTTGCTTTTTCGTGGGCCGCAAAATCCGCGAAGATGTTGGCCAACCATCGGCCCGGACATAAGGATCAGGTAAAATGCGATATCTCCACACCATGGTGCGCGTCTCCGACCTCGACACATCGCTGGATTTCTACTGCAACAAGCTCGGACTGGTGGAAATCCGGCGTATGGAGAATGAAAAGGGCCGTTTCACGCTGGTTTTCCTCGCAACACCGGAAGACGCCCGGCACGTCGCCGGGGGCGCGGTGGAAAGCCCGGTCGTCGAACTCACTTATAACTGGGACGAGAAGGGTTATGGCGGTGGGCGCAATTTTGGGCATCTCGCCTATCGTGTGAGCGATATCTACGGCCTGTGCGAGAAGTTGATGGCGGCCGGCGTCACCATCAACCGCCCGCCCCGCGACGGTCACATGGCCTTCATCCGTTCGCCGGACGGCATTTCCATCGAGCTGCTGCAGGATGGCCGTCTCGAGCCCAAAGAACCCTGGGCCTCAATGCCCAATACGGGTAGCTGGTAACGCCGAAAACAAAGAACCCCGCCAGCGACGGCGGGGTTTTTCGTTTTTTGGAAATGCCCTGCCCTTAGATTCTGCCCAACACCGTCAGGATACCGACCTGTGTGGTCGATCCGTTGTTGCCGCGGACCCAGTCGTAATTCACGCCCAACTGCCAGGTGTCGGTGTGGGCGCCCAGGCTGAGGCCCAAAATCGCGTTGCCCGTATCCGGATCCGGCCCGATGAAGGTCATGGTGTTGCCCGCGGTCGAGCGGCCGCCGGTCGCCTCGAACGCCGCCTTGATCTTCACCGCATCCTGGACGAAATCGTAGCGATAGCCGAAGCGGCCTTCCGGCGTCAGGTCAAAGCCCCACAGGCTGATATCGCCCTTCACGTCGGCGCCCAGCGCGCCACGCAGCGAGTTGGCGAAGTAGGGCGCCACATCCAGATCCAGGCCAGGGCCGCCATTGGCTTCCTGATAGCCTTCCTCGCGCAGGGTCAGCCCGTCCAGGCTGACATGCGGATCCACTTCGATGCCGGAATAGTGGAGCGTCACGCCGGTATTGGCGCCCAGCGCCAGCATGGCGCCAGGCCTCTGGCTGGTGGCCTCGCGCACCAGACCGCCAACATCCATGAAGCGGGTTTCGTCGAAATCGCCGTAAGCCGCGCTCAACTGGGTGTCGAGGAAGGCATGCTTGCCGTGCCAGTCGGTATAGCCGGTAAGCATGTACCATTGGGTGTTGGTGCGGGTGTCGCGCGGCTGGTCCTGGGTGACATCGCCGGTATAGAAGGTGAAGGCGCCGCCATACCAGCCATTGCGGGGGCTGCCGGCATCCAGACCCAGCGTGAAGCCGAAGCCGCTATCCTTGTAGGCGGTGAGCGTGCCGTCGTCGGAGACGCGGCCCTTGTTGTTGATCTGGCCGGTGAATTCCTCGCCCCACAGCGTGGTGTCGCCGGGCTCGTTGGAGAAGCTGCGCAGCAGCCGCTGACGCGCGGCCACCGGACCCGTCGCCTGGTCGGTGAGCATGATGGCGATCTCGCGCGTGCCGCCGGAAACGTCGGGAGCGAATTGCGAGAAGACCTGCTGGGCCTGCTGTTGGGAAGCCGCCACATTGATGCCGCTCGATGCGATCCCCGGCGTGTTGTAGACGGTGAGGCTGGTGGCGACCGCCGAGCCGAGCTGGTTGTCGGTCGCCAGGGCGGCGGCCGTGAAGGGGAATTGGTTCCTGGCCTGGCCGGACAGGTCCAAACCGGGCGAGCCGTCGGCATTCTGGGCGCCGGTGGAACGCGGCAGCAGGTGCAATTGCAGGACCTGCTCGCCGGTGGAGACGTCGGTGGTCTGTGTCAGGGGCGTGATGCCGCTTTCGGCCGGGGTCTCGAACAGGAAGGGCGTGTTCAGGCCCAGGGCCGAGTTCTGGGTGGCCAGCGATGCGGCGCTGTCGGTGATCACCGGGGCCCGGATCAGGGTGATGGTCTGGGCGGTGGGACTGGCGGTGCTGGCGGCGGTGAAGCCCGAGGAAATATAAGTGCCGAACTGCAGCGACAGGTTGGCGCCGGTCAGCGTCGCGCTGTTGGCCTGCACCACGGGGGTCAGGCTGTTGAGGTTGGTCTGGGATATCGCAAGGCCCAGGGTGCCGTTGTTGGCGACATTGAAGGTCGAGGCATTGAGCGCGGTGGTGGTATTGGCCACGAAAAGCTGGCCATTGGGATCGACCTGCACCGCCACGCCGCCTGCGGCGGAGGTGATCACCGCATTGACATAGCCATAACCGCCGACATGCAGCAAATTGCCGGTGCCGGAGCCGAAGCTGATGGTCGTGGACTCGGTGAGCGGCGCCAGGCCGACCGTGTCGGACACGATGTTCTGCGCGACAATCGCGTAGATCGAGGGGGTGTTGACCACGCCGGTCGCGGTATTGGCGCCGGTGCCGCCGCCGGCGGTGTTGCCGACATTGAGCGTGTCGCCATTGCCGGCACTGCCGAACAGGATGTTGCCCAGGATACGGCCGCTATTGTTGACCGTCAGGCCGCCGGTGGTGTTGGCCGACAGGTCGATCGCCGTCTCGATGGAACTGACCACCGCGCCGGTGTCGGGCGTCAGGGTGGTGTTGATGGCGGAAATGGTGCCGGCATTGTTGATGGTCTTCAGGCTGCCGCCCTCGTCCGTGATGGCTTCCGCCACCAGGCTGAAGGGCGCCGTGGCGGTGGCGATGGTCGCGGTGGGCGAAATCGTGTCGGTGCTGACGCTGGCGGTGATGCTGGCATTCTTGCCCACATTGATCACCGGCACATTGGAATTGATGCCAAGGATCACGCCGAAGGCGCTGCCCTGGCCCACGCCCGACACCTGGGCGCTGATCGAACCCGGCGTGTTGGCGGAAGCATTTTCGGCCTCCGACATGACGTCCAGGCGCGGCACGGTGGCGAAGGCGCCGATATAGAGCGCGGTGGCGGTGGTGATGCCGTTGGCGGTGACGGTCTGCGAGCCGGTCACGGCCTGCGCCGCGATGGTGCCGGTGTTGAGCAGGCCGCCCACATTGTTGACGTTGACGGTGTTGGTGGTGGGGGCGCTGTTGACCGTGGTGGTGACGCTCTCCGACACGGTGTGCGGAGTGGTGTCGCAGGTGGTCGCCGACACCGAGGTGCCAAGACAGGTGAAATAGGTCGAGGAGGCGCCCTGGATGAGCACCGCGGCGGAACTCAGGTCGACGTCGATCGGGTGGCCCACGATGGTGCCGCGGTTGATCAAGGAATAGCCGGGATCGACGGCATCAACGTCCGCCGTCACCGGGCCGATGATGATGGGACCGCGCGGCGTGGTCGTGGTGCTGGTGATGGACTTGGTCGGGTCGATGATCAGGACCGGCGCGGACGAGCCGGACACGACCAGGCCCGAGGAGGAAATCAGCGCCGCGCCGACGGTCGAGGAGGTGCCGGGGCCGGTGTTGACGAAACCGCCGTCGATATTGCCGCCGATGATGATCGCCGAGCCGGCTTCCGGGTTGCCGCCGCGGCTGTCGGGGGTCGCGGTGCCGATCAGCGAGATGCTGCCGGCATTGACGAAGGAGCCGCCCGAGGAGGTCGGGCAGGTAAAGCCCGCAGGCGCCCCGGTATCGCTGGCGCAGGAATGGATGCCGCCCAGGGTCTGGATGCCGGTCATGCCGGCGCCCACGCCGGAAAGCGCGGAGGAGACGAAGAAATCGCCGTTCAGGGTGCCGTTCAGGTCCACGATGACGGAGTTGGAAGCCGTGGAATTGACGCTGGAATCCTGAACGATGCCGCCGCCGCCCAAAAGGATGTTGCTGGTGATCTTGGTGCCCTGGACCAGTTCGAAGGCGGCCGAGGAATCGCCCTGGATGATCATCGAGGAGGTCTGGGCCGCGCTGGTCGTGCCGGTGAGGGTATTGAGCGCGGTCAGCGTGGTCAGCGTGATGGGGCCGTAAAAGGTATTGCCGCCCTGGATGATGATGCCGAATTTGCCGGTGCCGTTGCTGCCCAGGTCGATGGTGCCGGTGGAGCTCAATCCGGCGGTCCCCGGATTGATGTTGCCGCCGCTGGTGTCGATCGAAATGCCGATGCCGTTGTCGACATTGGCGTTGGAAATGTTGCCGTTGTTGGCCAGCGAATTGTTGGAATTGATGGTGATGGCGGGGGTGCTGCTCTGCTGGATGCCCACGCTGCCGGTGGCGTCGATGGTGATATTGCCGCTGGTGGAGGTGGAAAGCGCCGTGGAGGTCGCGGTGGAGACTTCGGTGTCGGCGCGGGCGGCTGCAGCCAGGGCCGCCGCCAGCAGGGCAGCCGCAGCGGCGGAAAGCATCAAACGGTGCTTGATCAACACGAGCCTCTTTAAAATGTCGCCGGGCGGGGCACCGCCAGTCTCGGCATATCTCTCCACAAGGGCCGTTCCCGGACCTCGGCCATCCCGCGTCCCCGCGGGAATGTGCACCCATTTACCCTTCGCCAGGCTCCCCCGCCTCCCCGAAGGGGGCCGAGCGGTCTGGCACGCGCCTTTGTACCCGGCTATCGTCCCGGTTCAACAGCAATTTTTGGCATCTTTGCCCGTTCCGGGCCAAATCGCCCCGTCTTAATCAGGCGTTAGCGCCCTTCTGCGCAAAATCCCCAGGTGAAAAAGCCTTAACAAGCGAAAATTTGCGCGCATGACCAAAGCCCGGCACACCGGCTTCGCCAGGCTCACCCAGAAGGATGTGAGCGCCGCAATCGCGCGCCACGAGATGCTCTATTCCGGGCGCATGGGCGGAGCGCGTGCGGTTTTCGCCTTTTGCGACCTGTCGGGGCTGGATCTGTCGGGCCGCAACCTGGCGGACGCCGATTTCACCGGCGCCATCATGGAAGAAACCAATTTTCAGGGCGCCAAGCTCGACTCTGCGAGCTTCTTCGGCGCCGACCTGCGCCGCTCCAACCTCTCGGCCGCCTCGATGCGCCGCGTCGACATGCGCGGCGCCTCCATGCGCGGGGCCAACATGATCGGCACCGACCTGTTTGAAGCCGACCTGCGCGAAGGCACCATCGCGGAGAAGGACAAATACGGCAATCTCCGGGTGCTGCAGCATGATCTGGGGCCCTCCGAACTGCCGGCGGCGATGATGAACTCCGCCAATCTGGAACGCGCCAAGATGACCGGCGCGATCGCGGTGCAGGCCGATTTCACCGACGCGGTGATGAAGGGCTGCCGGCTGACCCGCGCCAACCTGCGCCAGGCCCGCCTCACCGGCGCCAATCTGGAAAATGCCGACCTGTCGGGCTGCAACCTGACCGGCGCGGATCTGGCCGGCTGCATCCTGATCGGCGCCAAGATGGACTTCGCCACCACCCACGGCGCCGACATGACCAAGACCTTGACGGAAGCGGACCTGCCCAACGCCGAGGCGGTGGCGACGCTGGAAAAAATGCTCGAAGAGCATTCGCTCTGGGCCGAGACCGACGGCCGCCAGGGCAAGCCCGCCGATCTCAAGGGCAAGGACCTGCGCCATGTCCCGCGCCTGTCGCAATACCGGCTCACCGCCCTGATTGCGCCCGAAGCGCTGTTCTATGGCGTCAGCCTGGAAGGCGCCTCGCTGCAGGGCTCCAATCTTGCCGGCTGCGATCTGCGTTCGGCCAAGCTGGGCGGCGCGGATCTGCGTGGCGTCAATCTTTCCGGCGCGCTGCTCAGTCATGCCGACCTGCGCGACGCCAAGCTGGGGCCGCTGATGATCTCCGGAGGGCGGCTCCTGCCGGCCCGTCTCGACAACGCCCAGGCGCGCTATGCCGATCTGCGCGGCAGCGATCTGCGCCGGGCGCGGCTGTCGGGCTGCGACCTGTCCTACGCCAATCTGGGCGATGCCGACCTGCGCGACACCGAAGTCCAGGGCGCGGATTTCTCGGGCGCGAAGCTTCCAGGGCGCTTTGCTGACGCCTTAGCGGCCTCAGCATAAGCGCCGTCAGCTTCGTTTTTTCCACCCCCATCTGTCCGCCACGCGGGCAAGCCCGCTAGCGGACATCTTCCCCCGCACGCGCTTACGCGCACGGGGGAAGAAAGCCTGCACTTTGCTCGAGCAACCGCGGCGGCCTTAAGCCGCCAGCGCCGAACTTTTCACGCGGATGAACTGCGCCAGGCGCGAGAGCGAAACCCGCGCTTCATTGCGGCCGGCATCAGCCTGGAAAAGATGGCCCATGCCGTCATAGATCTCCACGCTCATCGGCACCCGGGCTTCGGCGGCGCGGTCGCCCTGTTTGGAGGCGTCGTCACGGAGGATTTCATTGGCGCCCGCATGGACCATCAGCGGCGGGAAATCGTGAAGATCGGAATAGGCCGGCGAGGCATAGATATCGCCGGGGTTGGATTTGCGTAAGTAATGCCGGGCGCAGAGAAACAGCGTTTCCCAGTCGAGCTGCGTATCGGTTTTGCGGTTGACCAGAACCGAGGGACCGGAAAGCGACAGATCGGCCCAGGGCGAAAGCGCCACCAGGCCGCCGGGCATTTCCAGCCCGGCGTTGCGGACAGCCAGCGCCACCGCGAAGCCAAGCCCGCCGCCGGCTTCATCGCCCGCCAGGATGATGGATGAACCGCTCACGCCCTTGGCCAGCAGGGCGCGATAGGCATCGATGCCGTCGCGCACCGCGGCGGGAAAGAAGCATTCCGGCGCCAGCCGGTATTTGACGCTGAAAGCGCCCACGCCGCTCGCTTCCACCAGCCGGCCCACCAGCGGGCGATGGGTTTCGGGCGAGCCCGCAACAAAGCCGCCGCCATGGAAATAGAGCAAGGTGCGGCCGGGCGCGTTGCTGATGGCGCCCACCCATTCGCCGGATACAGGCCCGAGCTGGCCGGAGGTGAAATCCATTGCCGCCGGGGCCGCGCCAAAGCGGGAAAAAAGCGCCGCATAACGCGCGCGCACCTCCTCGATGCCGGGAGGATTTTTGCCCTGGGTCAGATTTTGCGGCCAAAAAGCCATCAGCAATCGAAGCAGCGTTGCCCTGGAATTTTAACAAAAAAACGGGGGCCCCCAAAAGGAAAGGCCCCCGTTCTGGTTAAACATGAACAGGCTTATGCGGCCTTGGCACCCTCAAGGGTTGCAAGGGCGGGCGCATTGATCGCGATGCGGCGCGGCTTCTTCTCTTCCGGCACGATGCGCTCCAGGTCGACATGGAGCAGGCCGTTCTCAAGGCGCGCGGCCTTGACCTCGACATGCTCGGCAAGCTGGAAGCTGCGCTCAAAGGTGCGGCCGGCGATGCCCTGGTAAAGCAGCGAGGCCTGCTTGTCGTTCGCCTGGGTCTCGCGCTTGCCGGTGACGGTGAGCACGCGGTCCTTCACGTCCACCGACAGGTCACCTGCGGCAAAGCCGGCGACCGCCAAAGTGACGCGGTAATTATTCTCGTCGTTGCGTTCGATATTGTATGGCGGATAGCCCTGCTCGGACGCGGACTCCAGAAGGCCGATCAGACGATCAAAGCCGACGGTGGAGCGGAAAAAGGGGGAATAGTCGATACGCATGGGAACAACCTTTCTGGAAGCGTTGCAGTCGTCCCGCCGAACCATTCGCGCGGGAACCGGTGCCCGGCCCCTGAGCGGCGGCTGGACCACTGCTATTTGGGGTTGAAAAACCTGCCTTCAAGCCCCTTCCGGGGACTTGAAAATCCGGCTTAAGTGCCCACGGAAGCGCCTGATTCAGCCAAGCAATGATCCCCACCGCCGCACTGTTTGAACCTGTCCCCATCAAGGCGGTGGGCGCGGATTTGCGCGCCGCGCGCTTTGCGGCCGCCCCTGATGTTCCCGCGCGTGGCATCTGCGTGCTGCTCAATGGCCAGACCGAATTCATCGAGAAATATTTCGAAGTGATCGACGAATTGCGCGGCCGCGGTTTCGCCGTCGCTACCATGGACTGGCGCGGCCAGGGCGATTCCGGCCGCATGACCAAAGACAGCCGCAAGAGTTTTGTCGGCGACTTCCGCGAATACGACCAGGACCTGGACACGCTGATGGACTGGATCGTCACGCCCATGCTGGGGCCGGGCGAAAAGCCCGTGGCGCTGGCCCATTCCATGGGGGCGCACATTCTGCTGCGCGCGCTGGTCAAGCGGCCCGCAAGTTTCGGGCCTTGCGTGCTCAGCGCGCCGATGATCGCCATTTCCTTTCGCGGCCAGCGGGAATTTCTGGTGCGGGCGGTCACCGCCTTGCAGATGTGGCGCGGCCGGCGCGCGGATTGGGTGTGGGGCATGGAGGCCCGCGATCCTCACAGAGTGAGTTTCGCCACCCAGCTGGTCACATCCGATCCGCAGCGTTTCGAGCGCACCCAGACGTTGCTGCGCGAACATCCCGACCTCCGGCTTGCGGGCGCGACCTGGGGATGGCTGGCCGCCGCATTGCGTTCCATGGACTGGTTGCGCCGCCAGGCGGCGTCGATAACGACGCCGCTTCTGGTGGTGGGCGCAGGCAAAGACCGCATCTGCGTCACCCCGCAAGCCAAAGCCTTTGCGCAAGCCGCGCCGCATGCGGACTATGTCGAGATCAGGGACGCGGAACACGAGATCCTGATGGAGCGCAATCCCATCCGCGCCGAATTCTGGAACGCCTTCGACGCCTTCATGGCGCGCCACGCCCCTTTTCCGCCCGGCTGACCAAACAGACAAAAGAAAACCGCGCCACGGCTTTCGCCATGGCGCGGCCTTCGTTTACCGCCGGATTACTGAGCCGGGGCCGGAGTAGCGGCGCCGGCCTGTTCAGCCGGAGCCGTGCTAGGCTGCTGAGCCGGAGCCTGCTGGACGGGCTGCTGCTGCGCCGGCATGTCGGAAGCCGTGGCCGCGCCCTGCTGCACAGCCTGACCCGATTGGGTGTTGTTGGTCGCCACATCAGACGGCGAAGGCTGCGGCGCCGCCGGCAGCGGCGTGGTTGCGGCCTGCTGGGATGGCGCCTGAATCGTGGCCTGCTGGGCCGGCGCCTGGCTGGTCTGGTTCGAGTCCGCGCTCATCCGCGCCGAGGCGGCGTTGGAAGCCGTCTGGCTGTTGGCCGTCTGGCTGGTGGCGGTGCTCCTGGCTACGTCGGCCGAGCTGGAATCGCTGTCCTTCGAAGCCAGATGGTGCCTAGTCCGGACCGGTTTGGCTTCCTTATCGGGCGCCGCAACAGGCGTGCTGTTGTTGGCCGTGGCGGTCGCCGCCGGCGTGGTGGTGTCGGCCGGCGTGTTTACCGCCTGCTGTGCATCCGGCGCGGCCGGGGGGGCCACAGGCGCCGCGGCGGGAGCCGGAGGCTGCGGCAGATTGTTGTCGGCCACCACCGGCTTGGGCTGCGACGAGCCCGAATAGGCATAGAGACCGATGCCGGCCGCGCCCGCCATCAGCGCCACCGCCAGCGCACCGACAATCTTGGGTGTGTTGCTGGGCTCACGGTCTTCGGGGCTGGTGGTGTGGAAAGTACCCAAGCCCGCGCTGTTGCCAGCCGGATCGGTGTGCAGGGCCATGGGCTCAGGGGGTTCGTTGAAGTCACGCAGAGACATGCAGTCCTCCTCAAAAAGAGTGTTCGATTTCAGTAAGACAACGTGAGTTGCACGCGGCGGTTTCGCGCGGCGGAAACAAAGGCGAATTGCGGCGAGATTGCGCGCCGGCTGCCCAAATCCCGAAGCAGGAAAGCCGGATAATCAGCTTTTCAGGAGCTTTATGGCTTCTTCGTGAACACGCCTGTCGCCGCAGGCCAGGATGGTTTTGCCATCCCGGCAGTCGCCGCCGCTCCAGCTGGTGATGACGCCGCCAGCCCCTTGCACCAGCGGGATCAGCGCCGCCACATCCCAGCGGTTGAAGCCGGCTTCGATGATGATATCGACAAAGCCCAGCGCCAGCACCGCGAACAGATAGCAGTCGCCGCCATAGCGCGTCATGCGCGTGCGCGCTTTCACCCGGCCGAAGGCCGCCTGCTGGTCAGGCGCGAAATAGGCCGACGGATCGGTGGCGCAAAGAATGGCATCCTTGATATCGGCGCATTCCCGCACTCTCAGCGGCGTACGCTTCTCGCCTTCCAGCAGAACGCTGCGACCGTTGGCCGCCAGATAGCGCTCGCCCAGCACCGGCTGGTCCAGGATGCCCAGCACGGGCACCTCGTTGTTTTCCAGCGCGATCAGCGAACCCCATTCGTGGCGGCCGGTGATGAAGGCGCGGGTGCCGTCCACCGGGTCCAGCACCCAGCGCAGACCATTCTTGCCGGGCTTTTCGCCATATTCCTCACCCATGATGCCGTCGCCGGGCCGGTCGCGTTCGATGATGGCGCGAATGGCGCGCTCGCCGCCCTTGTCGGCCTCGGTGACCGGATCGAAGGCGCGCAGACCGGGTTTGTGCGCCACCTCGATGCGCTGGCGGAAGAAGGGCCGGATCGCCGCCCCCGAAGCATCGGCCAGGCGGCCGGCAAATGCGATCAGTTTTTCATCGACGGTCATGCAGCCGGTCCCAGTTTGCGCAAAAGCAAAGGCATGGTGAGCCCCTGGAACAGCACCGAGAATATCACCACGCCGAATGTCACGATACGAATCTCCTGGGAAAAAGGAAACGAGGCCGGCAAGGACAGCGCCAGCGCCAATGCCAGGGCGCCGCGCAAACCACCCCACCACAGCACATGCTGGTCCTTCAGCGAAATGGCCCAGCGGGAACGCGCGAAGGCCAGGCACAGCGGATAAACCGTCAACAGCCGGCCCAGAAGAACAAGCGCCATGGCGACCGGCAGGGATTTGAGTCCCACACTCAGCAAAGGCACCCGCGCGACCGTCACGCCGATCAGCAGGAAGATGAAAGAGTTGGCGATGAAAGCGGCAAATTCCCAAAAGCCCAGGACGAATTCCCGCTCATGGGACGAAAAGACCCTGGTGCTTGTCTGGCCCAAGACCGCGACATTGCCGATCAGAAGGCCAGCCGCCACCGCCGCCAGCACACCGGAGAATTTGAAATACTCGGCCAACAGGAACGAGCCATAAGCCGCCGCAGTGGTCAAAGCCGCGCTGACAAGGTGATCGACGGTGCGCCCCGCCAGCAGCAGGACGGCGCCACCGACCAAAAGCCCGATCACAATGCCGCCGCCGGAAATCCTGGCCATCGCCAGGATGACTGTCAGCACGCCGGGCGGGGCGGCGGGTGCGCGCGCCCATGCCAGCACCAGGACGAACAGCACCGCCGCAACGCCGTCGTTGAACAGGCTCTCGCTTTCCACCAAAAGCCTGCGCCGGCCCTTCAAGCCCAGATCCTGGAACAAAGCGATCACCGCGACAGGATCGGTCGCCGCGATCAGAACCCCGAACAGCAGGGCGGAAGCCGCCGGCCAGCCCAGCAGGGTGTGCATCCCCAGGGCCGCGACAATCGCGGAAATCACGACGCCGGCCGTGCTCAGGACAAGCACAGGCACCAGATCGCGGCGCAGTTCGCTCCAATGGATGCTGATGGCGGCCTCGAACAGCAAGGGCGGCAGGATCACCAGATAGATCACGTCGTGACTCAGGAGCGGGCCGAGCTGGGC
>DATAWO010000093.1:0-13831 GCA_036267165.1 Rhizomicrobium sp.
AAAGACACAAATTTCCGGCCCCAAGTTTAGGGAACTTGCGCTCCATCCCGATGAGCACGTGGTTGCTGAATACCCGTGCGCAGCGGACGGAGAAGACCTGGTCCGGCGCTTTTCGAGCCCAACCTGAAGACTTTGTGCCCCAAGTGTGCCCCAAGGGGCCTTCAGGACCGGGGCGTGGATCGGAATCGCTGTCATTATTGACGTTCTAGGGTGCCATTTGACTCCGACCTTCGGTTTCCTAAACCGTAGGCCGGAAGTTCGAGTCTTCCTGGGGTCACCAATGTTTCGGTCTGTTGGCGCAAACGCCACTGGTCCCACTGGCTGTAGCGCCTAGCTCAGGTCTTCCGCATGACGGAGGGGAGGCCGAAACCGCTTTCCGCAAATCCGCTGGTCTGAAACCGAAGGGGAAGCCGTCTGCCCCTGTTGTGGCGGTCTGGAGCCATACAGCGCCCCTGCCGTGTTCAAGTCTGAAAGTGCTGCGCTGGCTTGGATCAAGTCCCGCCTGTCTAAGGCACGCTGGTCAACGCCGATGAAGCGCCAGGCTGGGATGATCTGGAAAGCAAATACGAAATGCGCCGCATTAACCATCAGGAAGCTTACGGCGACAACGATGCGTGCACGAACATGGCGGAAAGTTATTTCAGCCGCTTGCGCCGCGCAGAAATGGGTCACCACCATCATGTTTCCGGCTCTTATCTGCTTCGTTACGTTCAGGAAAGCGCGTGGCGGGAAGATGCGAGGCGCGTAGATAATGGCGCCCGGGTTCGCCGCGTAGCAGAATTGGCGCTTCGTCGTGGACCATCAATCGGTTTTTCCGGATACTGTCAGCGTCATATAAAGACGGTATGATTCCGATGTCGCTCAAAGAACTAATGTTGATTGCGAGTGCGGTGGTAATTGCAGTTGTCGCGTATCTGCTGGCAAAGCCAATCCCCAGTCATACAGCGATCGTAAATGCGTCATCAGATAAGCCTGCGATTACTGAACAGGCTCCCCATCGTCGCCTTTAAGCTGCCACGTCACCCCGCGCCCAACTTTCTCGATGACATTGGCCTTCATCAGGTCATGCAGGGAAGCTGGAATCCGCCGATTGAAATCCGTTCGGGTTCTCCGGCCGGCTTGTGGGTCCAGCCCTTTGTCCTTCATCGCTTGGACGCTGATCTCGTCAGCCCGGATGGTGCCACGCTCTCTCAGCATGTCACGGCAATGAGATCACTTGCTCCTGATGATTTTGAAAACCTGATCAAACTTCGAGATCGCAAGCTGTTCGGCCACAATTGGCTTTGGATCCAGGAGAGCCATTTCGATATTTTTTGAACGCGCGTCCTTTAGGACGATCATGAGCGATCTCAATCCGGCCGAGCTCACATAATGCGCCCCGGAGAGATCAATCATGAGGGATTTTTCCTGGGCGGCCGCCGAATGCAGCTGGCGCAGCATGAGTTCCTTGAAGCGGTCAGCATTGTTCAGGTCGATGCGACCCACCAGCGGCACCATCAGCGCCCGCCCGGCGCGCACATCGTCCGAAAGCGTGACGACCGGGCCCGCCTCCAGGCGGAAGTCCAAAGGCACATCAAGCCGCAATGCCAGCCGCCCATTGTGCCGTTGCGCCGACCATCGCAGGCCCGCCCCATCCATCATGCCCATGAACGACATTTGGTCATGTGATCTGGCGAGGGTCTCCTTGAGATCAAAGGATGGACAGTCGGGCTGCTCGACCGAAATGGCCAGGCTGTGCGGCATGCGATCAACCCTCAACTCCAATTCGTCCCTTTCCTGCAGCCTGGTATGGACGAACACGTTTGTCAGCATTTCGCCCACGATCCAGCTTGCGGCGACCTTGAGCGATTGAAGCTCTCCGGTCTGCTCCAGGAAGTCCCGGACATAGTCTTCGACGATCGGGATGCTGTCTTCCGCCGGCTTGCCCAGGCGGATCTGCAACAGGTTTTCGATCCGCTGGGCTCTGACGATGTCGGACAGCCCCATGGCGCTCTTGGAAGCAGGCATTCTTGGTTTGGCGAGCTCCGCCGAAAGATATGGCATCTGGGCGTCCACATACTGCGCAATCGGCAGTTCGACGCCATGCTTGACGACGAAAGACCCGACGGAGACAAGCTTGCCCTGGTGGGTGTCGTAGTTTTGCAGGTCCTGCTTGACCTTTTCGTGCATCAGCACCTGGGCGTGCTCCGCCAGGTCCATCACGCGCTGCGCCATGTTGATGCCCCGTCCGACGACGTTCTTCTTGCCGTTGATGTCTCGAACCCAGCTGTCGACATCGGTGTTCAAGCCAATGCGCAGCTTGAACGCCTGGTTGGCGTCGCTCCCGGCCAGGGCTTCGAGCGTGAGAAGAGCGGCCCGAAGGTGAACGTCGGGAGCGGCGGCGAGAAAGTTCAAAATCATGCCGTCACCGGTGGGGAGCGCGATGACGTCTTCCTCGAGCCTGGCATCGAGGGAGCCCAGTGCGGAGTTGATGCTGTTGCTCAGCACCATCTGGCATTCGGCCTGCCCCGCCGGATCGAGGCGGGAAAAGCCGATCACATCGCAGAAAAAGATTTTGTTGTTGAAGGGTATGCGGGCCTCTGCTGACATCGGGCGGGCCTTTCGGTGCGGGTCGTTGAGAGTGCCGGACTTTCCCATATCGCGCAAATCCGGCGATGCAACCGGGCGGTTATTTTTTGATCCAAAGCCAGCGGCTGCGATTGTAATCCCGCGCATTGGGCACATAGCCGCCGACGCGCGGCGCCACGACTTCGCTCTGCGACAGGAAGCGGATGGGCAGCCAGGGCAGGTCCGCCAGCGCGATCCGTTCGGCGGATTTCAACAACAGCGCGCGTTTGCCCGTGTCCGGCTCGCGCTCGGCCGCTTCCAGGGCGGCATCGAATTTCGGGTTTCTGTAACCGGCATAATTGCCGGGGCTGTCCGACTTGAGCAGGTCGAGAAAATTGGACGCATCGTCGAAATCCGCGAGCCAGGTGGCATAGCCCAGCTGGTACTGGCCGAGCCGCAGCGCGCGCAGTTCCAGCGCATAGTCCGAGACGCTGATGCGGACATCGATATAGATCTGCCGCGCCATGGCCTGGAACACCGCTGCCAGCCTTTTGCTGTCGGGATTGCCGGTTGTGGCATGGCTCAGGGTGAGCTTGTTGAAGGGGCCAAAGCCCGCGTCCTGCATCAGCCGTTTCGCCAGCGCCAGCCGGGCGGGGTATGGCAGCGGCGTGAAATCCAGCTGCGGGCCGCCGGCATAATTCGCCACATTGGGCGGCACGAGGGCATAGGCCGGCCGCTCGCCCAGCTTCATGACTTTCTCGGCCACCGCCTCGCGGTCATAGACAAGATTGAGCGCGCGGCGCACGCGGATGTCGGCCAGCGCGGGATCGCGCAGGTTGATCGCGAGATAAGCCAGCGCCAGGGAGGGCATGATGTGCAACGCGCCGGGCATGTTGGTTTTGAGCCAGGTGATCTGGGCGCTGGGCAGCGGTGTCTGCATGTCCAGCTCGCCGGCGCGAAAGCGGCGCAAGGCCGCTTCGGTGTCGGCGGTGGGAAAATAGTTGACCGTGTCGATCTTCACCGAGGCCGCGTCATAAAAGCCGGGATTTTTAACCAGTGTGACATGGTCGTTGGGCACCCAGCTTGCGAGCCGGTAGGGGCCGTCGGAAACATAAGCGTTGGGGTGCGGCCCGTTTTTGAGCGCGACCGGCGGCAAGGGCAGGGCGCTGGGCTGGGTGAGCAGTTCCGGCAGCCAGGGCGCGGGATGCTCAAGGGTGATGATGACCGTGGCCGGATCGGGCGCAGTCGCACCCAAGGCCGTGGACGGCAGATGGCCGGCGGTAATGGCCTGCGCATTCCTGATGATCCAGAGATTTTGCGCGTTGCGCGCCGCGGTCTTTGGCTCCAGCAGGCGCCGCCAGGCGGCAAGGAAATCCTGCGCCGTGACTTTGCTGCCATCCGACCAGCGGGCGGGGCGCAGATGGAAGGTCCAGGTCAGACCGTCGCGCGAAGTCTCCCAATGGTCGGCGATGCCGGGCACGGGCCGGGCGGCCGCGTCCAGCGTGGTCAGCCCCACCATCAGATCGCCCAGGATATTGGTTTCCATGGCGGTGGTGGCGAAAGCGGGATCAAGCGAATCCGGTTCGGCGCCATTGCCGCGATTGAGAACCGCCTGGCCCTGCGCCCCCGTCGCCGCCAGCAACAGCAGAAGCGCCAGCGCCAACCGCGTCATGCGAATTGTTTCATGCGCGCCTGCTGGTCGATCGCAATCCAGCGGGAGCGGTGCTTGTCCATGGCATTGGCCTTCCAGCCTTTGACATAGGGCCACACCAGATTCTCATCGGCCCAGAAGTAGAGCGGCATGATCGCCTGATCCTTGAGAATGAGGGCCTCGGCGGCCGCAAGTTTGCGGCCGCGGCTGGCCAGATCGGTGTCGTTCTGCGCCGCCGCCACCATCGCGTCGAAGGCCCGGTTGCTGTAAAGGCAGTCATTATTGCCGCCGCCGGTCAGGAGCAGTTCCAGGAAGGTCGCCGCATCATTGAAATCCGCATTCCAGGCCGCTTCCGCCATGTCGAAATTGTGGGCGTGGGTCTCGGCAAGGAAGACCTGGAAATCGATGGGGAGAATGGCGGCGTTGATATAGACCTGCGCCAGCATCTGCTGGATGGCGGCCGCCACGGCGCGCTGGTTGCCCGGTGCGGTGCTGCGGATCATATAGGTCGTGTTCATGCGGTTGCGTTCGTCAAAACCGGCGTTGCGCATAAGGGCGCGGGCCTTTTCGATGCGCTGCCCATAGGGCAGCGGCCGGAATTCGAAGGCATTGCCGCCGGGAAAATTCGCGGTCGCGGGCGGCACCAGATTGTAGGCGGGCACGTCGCCCACCCGCCGGATGCGCCCGGCAATGGCTTCGCGGTTGAGCGCCAGATTGATCGCTTGCCGCACCCTTATGTCATCAAAGGGCTTCCTGGTGTGATTGACCTCGAGATATTCCACCGCCAGCAAGGGCACCGGATCGCGGGTCTCGGGCATGTTGGCCTTGATCCAGTCGATCTGCTGCGCCGGCAACCGCGTCTGGATGTCGAGCTCGCCGGCGCGCATGCGCTGGAGCGCCGCGTCATAATCATCGGTCGGATAAAAGAACACCCGCTCCAGCGCCACATTGTCGGCGTCGTAGAAACGGGGATTCTTCACCAGCTGCACATGGCCGTTTGGCACCCATTCCTTGAGGGTGAAAGCGCCATTGCCGACATGATTTCCCGGCCGCGCCCAGTCCCGGCCCTTGGCCTCCACCACATGGCGGGGCACGGGATAGGTCGCCGTGTGGGTCATCATCTCAAGCAGGTAAGGCGCGGGATGCTCCAGCTGGATCTCCAGGCTGTGATCGTCCAGCGCACGGACACCCAGCGCCGTCGCCGGCAGCTTGCCGGCGTTGACCGGGCCTGCGTTTTTCACGATGTAAAGGTAATAGGCATAGGGCGCGGCGGTGGCGGGATCCAGAAGCCGCCGCCAGGAAAAGACGAAATCCTGCGCCGTCACTTGTGTGCCGTCCGACCAGAGCGCCTGGCGCAGATAAAAGGTCCAGGTCAGTCCGTCGGCCGACATCGTCCAGCTTGTCGCCATGCCGGGAACCGGATTGGTCATCGGGTCTTCGGTCACCAGGCCGACCGCGAGATCGCCGATGATGGCGTCATCCTGAATGCCGGTCGCCATGGAGCTGTCCATGGTCTCCGGCTCCACGGCGTTGCCGCGATGAAAGGTGCGGGCATCCGCGACGGGGTGAATCGCATTGCCGGGCCGGCGCAGCGCCAGGGCGCTCGCACCCGCCGCCACCGCAACGCCACCGGCCAGCGCAAGGCGCCGGTTCCATGCCTTGCCCGATGCCATCAAGACCTTCTACGATGATCCGGCAGACATTTGCCGGGTTTATGGCAGGCTGTTCAATGGTTTCTTGGGGGATGTGATGCACAAGGCGGTTTTGGCGGCACTGATCGCGGGCGCGGGCCTGGCGCCGGTGCCGGTTCTGGCGGATGCGCGCGAGGATGTGGTCAACGGCATGACCCGCTGCGCTGGACTGACCGATGACCGTCAATGGCTGGATTGCTATTACGGCGCCGCCCAGCCGATGCGCGCCTGGCTGGGCCTGCCGCTGGCGCCGCAGTCGCAGCTCAAACTGTTGCAGCAGACCTCCCAGCCTACCGCGCCGGCCACGGCGGTACCGTTGCCCGCCACCGTTACGCGCGCCGCCGTGCGCACGGGTCCGCCGCCGCCGCCCAAGCGGTCCGGCATCTTCGACGTGTTCGGAGGTTCGGACGTGGTCAACAACGCCCCCATCCAGTCCTATCAGGTGACGGCCAAGGGCTTCACCATCACGTTGCCTGATGGCCAGGTGTGGAGGCAGACCGATGAGGACGCCGCCAAATTTCCGGTAGACTGGAACGAGCCCGCATCCAGCATGCGGGTCAGCATCACCCAGGGCGCCCTTCATTCCTTCAACCTGGTGATGGGGGATGAATCCCGGCATCACAAGGTGACGCGCGTCCGATAAAAAAACCGCCCCCGGTCAGGGGCGGCTCTCATTCAGTGCGCGGGAAGCTGGCTGTCCTGGACGGGCTGGTTGGGCTGTGGATTCCACATTCCCGATTCGTAGACATAAACAGCGAAACCGGCCATCACGAGCGCTATGATAATCGCCACCGTGGTGCGGGACTTTTTGTCCGGCGCGTCTTCGGCATGGTGGAATTCCTGCAGATTGGTCACTGTTACCTCCCAGAATGTTTTATGGCGTCTCCGTTCCTGAACAATTTTCATGCACCGTTCATTAAGTGACGGCGCGCAAAGGCTTTATAGCACGGTTCGGGCCCCGCGGTTAAGACCGCTCGTCGTGTTCGGCGACAAAATGGCTGGGTGTGATTTCCTCCAGCAGGGGGCGGTAATCCGGGGTATTCAGCCGGGATTTGAGGAATGTCAGCTGGGCCCTGGGGTCCAGCGGCGAGGGCAGGTCGCCGGTCAGAAGCTCGCGCTTCCTGGCCCGCTCGGCCCGCGGATCGGGCGACAGCACCGCCGACAGCAGGGCGCGGGTATAGGGATGCCGGGGATCGCCATAAAGCACGGCGGCCGGCGCAAGTTCCACCACCCGTCCCAGATAGAGAACCATCACCCGATGTGACAGGCGGCGCACCACCGACAGGTCATGGCTGATGAAGATCAGGGAAAGTCCGGTTTCCGCCTGCAGGCCGCGGATCAGTTCCACGATCTGGGCCTGGATGGTGACATCGAGCGCGCTGACCGCCTCGTCACACACCAGCATTTTCGGTCCCAGGATCATGGCGCGGGCCAGGCCGACGCGCTGATTCTGGCCGCCGGAAAATTCGTGCGGATATCGGTTGATCCAGCCGGGATCCAGACCGACCCGGGCCATCATGGCGCGCACCTTGCCGCGTGTGCTTTCGCGTGAAAGGCCCGGCTCCAGCGCCTTCAAAGGTTCGGCAATGGACTGGCCGATGGGCATGCGCGGATCCAGGCTCGCCAGCGGATCCTGGAACACGATCTGGAAATCTTTCCGCAATGCGCGGATGTCGGATTGGGTCGCGGCGTCCAGATCACGGCCCAGCCACACCACGCGTCCCGCCGTCTTGGGCAGAAGCTTGAGCACCGCCCGCGCCAGGGTGGACTTGCCGCAACCGGATTCGCCCACCACGCCCAGGGTCTCGCCCTGATGCAGCGTGAAACTGATCCCGTCCACCGCGCGCAGGATTTGTGTCTTGCCGAACAGTCCGCTTTTGACGGGAAACGTCACCTTCAAGTCATCCACGGTCAGAAGCGGCGCGCCGACCGCGGTCGCCGGCGGCGGTGTTTCATTGGCCGCCGGGATAGCCGCCAGCAACATGCGGGTATAGCCGTTCGTGGGCGCATAAAAGATTTCGTCCGCGGTGCCGCTTTCCACGATCTCGCCATGGCGCATCACCTGCACCCGGTCGGCCAGGCCGGCGATCACGCCCATGTCATGGCTGATCATGGCGATGGCGGTCTTCTTGTCGGTCTTGAGCGCGCGCAGGATTTCCAGGATCTGCGCCTGCACCGTCACGTCCAGCGCGGTGGTGGGCTCATCGGCGATAATCAAGTCCGGCCCGGTGATGGTCGCCATGGCGATCGTCACCCGCTGGCGCATGCCGCCGGACAGTTCATGGGGATATTGCCGCAGCCGCCGGGCGCTTTCCGGAATGCGGACATAATCCAGCATCTCGCGCGCCCGCTCCCGCGCCTCCGCACGCGAGACTTTCCGGTGCAATGTCAGCGCCTCGGTGATCTGGTCGCCGACACGCATGTGCGGGGTGAGCGAGGTGAGCGGGTCCTGGAAGATCATGGTGACCGCCCCGCCGCGCAGGGCATTCAACCGTTTCGGCGCCGCGCCCAGAATCTCCTCGCCGCGGTATTTGACGCTGCCGCTGACACGGCCATTGGAAGCGAGAAGTCCAAAGGCCGCGAGGAAAAGCTGGCTCTTGCCTGAGCCCGATTCCCCCACCACGCCCAGGCATTCGCCTTCCTGAATGGCGAGGCTGGCGTTCTTCACCGCTTGGACTTCGCCATCGGCAGTGGCGAAACGCACATTCAGGCTGGTGATCTGAAGCAGCGGGGTCATCGATCCTTGGGATCCAAAGCGTCGCGCAGGCCGTCGCCGATGAAGTTGAAGCAGAACAGGGTCACCGCCATGAACAAGGCCGGGAACAGCAGCATCCAGGGCGCGGTCTCCATCTGGTCGGCGCCGTCGGAGATCAACACGCCCCAGCTGGTGAGGGGCTCCTGGATGCCCAGGCCCAGGAAGGAGAGAAAGCTCTCGGTCAGGATCACGCCCGGCACCGTCAGGGTGACATAGACCATCACCGGGCCCACCACATTGGGGATGACATGGCGGATGATGATACCGAAGGGGCCGACCCCGGCGGCGCGCGCCGCCTCGATGAATTCCTTCTGCTTGATGGAGAGGGTCTGGCCGCGCACGATGCGCGCCATGGTCAGCCATTCCACCGCCCCGATCGCCACGAACAGGAGGATGAAGTTGCGGTCGAACATCACCATCAGGATGATGACGAAGAAGATGAAGGGCAGGGAATAAAGCACGTCCACGACGCGCATCATCAGTCCGTCGAGACGCCCGCCGGCGTAGCCCGCGACCGCGCCATAGAGAACCCCGATCACCAGCGACACCAACGTCGCCACCAGGCCCACCGCCAGCGACACCCGCGCCCCGAACAGCACGCGCACGAACAGGTCGCGGCCCACCGCATCGGTGCCGAAGATGTGGCCGGGCGCGCGGCAGGCGGCCTCCAGCGGCCACCAGTTGGGTGCGCAGGCGATGATGTCGTAATTGACCTCGTCATAGGCGAAGGGCGAGAGCAGCGGCGCCAGCAACGCCAGAAGGGCGATCAGGGCCAGGATGGCCATGCTGGCCAAGGCGGCGCGGTTGCTGAGCATCCTGCGGCGCGCATCCATCCACAGGCTGCGGCCCATGATCTCTTCGGTCGATTTGAGCGTCTGGCCGGTCGCGATCATGGCCCTCCCCCTTTGCGCGCAGCGCATTGAAGGGGGAGGTGCCCGTAGCAACGCTTGCGATGCGAAGGGCGGAGGGGGACGCTCATGTAAGCCGCACCCGCGGATCGAGAAGTCCGTAAGCGATGTCGGTGAGGAAATTCAGCAGGATGATCAGCGCCGCGTAGCAGATCACCACACCCAGCACGAGGGTGTAGTCGCGGTTGAGCGCGCCTTGCACGAAATAGCGGCCGATGCCGGGAAGGCCGAAAATCTCCTCCACCACCAGCGAGCCGGTGAGGATGGCGGCCAGCGCCGGTCCCAGATAACTCACCAGCGGCAGCGCCGCCGCGCGCAAGGCGTGATCCAGCACGATGCGGTGCGCGGGCAGGCCCTTGGCGCGGGCGGTGCGGATATAGTTGGTGTGCAGCACTTCCACCATCGAGCCGCGTATCAGCCGGGCGACGATGGCGATCTGCGGCAAGGCCAGCACCGTCACCGGCAGGATCATGTTGGCCAGCGCGCCGCCATTCCAGCCGCCCACCGGCAGCCATCCGGCATAGATGCCCAGCAGCAGGGTGAGGATGGGCGCGGTGACGAAGGTGGGTATGGTGATGCCCAGCATCGCCACCGTCATCACCGACCAGTCCTCCCACTGGTTCTGCTTCAGCGCCGCGCTCGCCCCCAGGGCGGTGCCCAGCAGCAGCGCCAGGGCCATGGCGGAAAGGCCCAGCCGCGCGCTCACCGGCAGGCCGGTGGCGATCAGCTGCACCACGGTGAAATCCTTGTTCTTGTAGGATGGTCCCAGGTCGCCATGCGCGACCTTGCCCAGATAGATCAGGTATTGCTGGAAGAGCGGCTTGTCGAGGTCATAGGCCGCCTTGATATTGCGCTCCACTTCCGGCGTCAGCCGGCGCTGGCTGTCGAATGGCCCGCCGGGGGCGGCGCGCATCATGAAGAAGGCCAGGGTGACGATCACGAACAGGGTAGGAATGGCGCCCAGAAGACGGCGCAGGGCATAACCCATCATTGCGAGACGAACTCCTGCCAGCGCGGGGCGATCGCCGCTCCGTGCGCCAGCCACCAGCCATCATCCACGGCAAAGGCGTTCCTGAAATTCCCAGGCGCAGTCGGCAGCTGTGCAGCCATCGCCTGGCCGGTCTCGGGATTGGGTTTGACCAGCGGCAGCGATGAATGCCGCGCCGGCCCAAAGGGCACCCAGCCCGCCACGCCCGCCAGCGGTGCGCTGGCGGTGGCATAGGCGATATAATCCAGCGCCCGGTCCTTTTTGGGATCGCCGGCGGGAATGCCGAATACGTCCATCTCATAAAGCTGGTGGTCCCAGATCACGCCGCCGGGCGTGAAGTCTTTCAGGTTGGCGACGTCGCCGTTCAGCGCCGTCACCATCACCGCCTGGCCATCCTTCAGCCATTCCAGCGCGCCCACGCTGTCATGGGCCCAGATCGGGCGGAGCGTCTTGAGTTTGGCGAAGGCGCGATCCAGGCCTTCCGGTGTCTCCAGCGTCTTGTAGACATCGCCTGGCGCCACGCCATCAGCCAGCAGCGCCATCTCCAGATTGAACTTGGCCGAGGCGCGGCTCAGCGCCCGCCGCCCGCGAAATTTTTTGGCGTCAAAGAAATCGGCCAGGGTGGCCGGCGTCCTTTTCAGTTCGGGTGAGAAGACGATCACCTGGGAGTAAACCTGGCTGCCCACCCAGCAGGGACCGATGGCGCCGGGCACGAAATCGCGGCTTGCGGGCACGCCACCCGCGCCGGCGGGCAGGATGGCCGGATTGATCTTTTCCAGCAGGCCGTCCTTGCAGGCCTGAACCGCCTTGGGCAATTCGAAGTCGATCACATCGGCCTTGTACTGGCGCTTCTCCACCATCGCCTGCACATCGGACAGGTCGCCGTCCCAGAAGGCGGGGCGCACATCCACATTCCTGTCCGCGCCGTAAGTGTGCATCTGGGCGTTGGTCTGGGCGCGGCCGTAAGGCCCCGGCCAGGTCATCACGGTCAGGATGGGGGGAGGGCGGGTGAAGAAGAACAGGCTTGCCACCGCCGCAATCAGCAGGACAGCCAGGGCGAGAAGAACGCGACGCCGCAGATTCATCCTCCGAGACTAGCGAAGCTTCGCCAAAGTTACAGGGGTCCGAGCGCAAGCGAGGACGGGCCCGCGCCCAAGCGGGCCCCGGGATGCCGCCCTGCGTCCATGAAAGGGCCACCGATCAAGAACTTGCGCGTTATGGTTGCCGGGCCGGCGGTAACCATCTGCCGTTCCGGGGTTCCGGACGGAGGCACAAATGGCCGGCCCTGGGGCGGTCGGGCGCGTCTAAAGCCTTGCTTTTGCTATGGCCCGCCCATAGAACGCCGGTCCCTGCAGGGGTCTGTGCAGTTGTAGCTCAGTTGGGTCCGAGGGCGAAGCCGAGGACGGGCGTGCAGCCGTCCATGAGCGACAGCGTATGGACGCCCCGGGGAGAGCGCCGGACAAGGGCTCGAGAGTTGGCCGTAAGGCCGTGTGTGCAGTTGTAGCTCAGTTGGGTCCGAGGCGAAGCCGAGGACGGGCGTGCAGCCAAGCACGCCCCCGGGAGAGCGCCGGGCAAGGGCTCAGGAGTTGGCCGTTAAGGCCGTGTGTGCAGTTGTAGCTCAGTTGGTTAGAGCGCCGGATTGTGGATCCGGAGGTCGGTGGTTCGAGCCCACCCAACTGTACCAATTTTTCAAATACTTAGTGGTTTTTCCCGTGGCGTTCGTCGCCCTGTTAGGGACTCGCGTTAGGGACTCTTCTTCGCGCCGATCAGCTTTAGCGCGGGGCGCGCTGCCGCATCGGTCGCCGCGCCGCGCCTGATCTTATCTGCTACTTCGACGTAAGCCTGCGTCGTCTCATAGTTGCTGTGGCGCGCCATGCGCTGGGCGGCGACCGGCCCGCTTGTCAGGGCGATGTGGGTGATGAATGCCGCGCGCAGATCGTGCCAGCGATAGCGGCGCCCAGTTTCCTTCTCCACGTCGTCCATGACCCGCTTCCAAGCTGAACGCGCCCCGGCGATGGGCCTCCACTCGCCGGACTTCTTGCTGTTCGGATGCCGCCGATAGGTGATGGGGCGCCGGACGCCGCGCTCTTTGGCTTGTTCCACCAGTTGGCGAAGGAACGCCATCGCCTCGGACGAGCCGGGCAGGAAGGCGTCCTCCCGGTCCTTGACGTCCTCGGCCGCCAACCAGACACCGTTCGCTGTGAAATCTACCTGGGGTATTTCAAGGGTGAACACTTCGCTGGCGCGAAAGCCGAAGAACAGCGTCAGAATCACGGCCTCGCCGGCATGCGGGGGCAACTTCCCGATCACAGTTTCCAAAACCGGCTCAGGCGTTGGTCGAGCGCGCCGCTTCAGCTCGGGCAACTCTTTAATCTGGGGTACGAAGTCCAAAACAGTCCGACCGTCGGTGTCGCGCATTGCTGCGGCTTGGCCAATGATCTGGCGCAGAAGTGAAAGGTATCGGTTCACGGTGGCCGGCGATCTGGTTCGCCCCGTGTCTTTCCAAAGTGTGTGCAATTCCTCCTCGTCGCGGTCGCGGTCGTGGCCAGGGCCGCCTGTCCAAACTTTCAAGGTCTGGGCCAAACCGAAATCCGTATAGGCGCGAATCCTGTCGGCTGTTATCTCGCGCATGGCAGTGGCGGAACCGAAGTAGCGGATTATCTCGCGCGCTTGGCGCTTCTTGTCCTCCCATGTCGCCTCACGCTGCCATCGCGTCTGCATGACGGCGACAACTTGGCCAAGCGTCACCTCGCGCGGGTCGGCAACCTTTGGCCCTATCGCCGCCTTGCGCTTCTCTACACCCTCTGCCTGTTTCGCTGCGCTCTTGCTGGCGACGGGCTCGCGGTTCGCGTCAAGGCAATAGCCCTGATGCCGCTTGCCCTTGTGCTGGAAGTCAAACATCCAGCGCTGGCGATCTTTGTTGAAACTAACGGTCACGGATTCCTCACCGAATGAAAGCTATTGGAGTATGCCGGACTTCCGCAATTCGTTCTCGGCGGAAATCTGGGCGGCGCGGTTCGCCTTGCGTGATTTTTGGATGTTATCCACCGGACTCTTTGTGATCCGGTGTTTTACGGCCTGATAGGCGGCCACACTATCTAGGAACACTCGGACGCCGCGTTTTCCGAGCCCATGGGCCTGCAATTCGCCGCCATCTATTAGCCGCCGCACTTCGCTCTCGTCGCAGTCCAGCAGGTCGGCAACCCTAGACACGCGCGCGCTAGGTCGTACCAGGGCGTCTGAGACTTGAACTTGTTTGGACAGGCGCAATGTGGGGCTCGTATTCCCGGG
>DATAWO010000094.1:0-5244 GCA_036267165.1 Rhizomicrobium sp.
CGCGCTCACAACGGGTGCCTTCGCCGCCGACCAGACCCAGATGTTCCACACCTCCGCCGGTTTGGTGAAGATCACGCCCATCTATCATGCGGCCGCAAAGATCACCGCCGGTTCCGACGTGATCGTGATCGATCCCGCACCGCCCGCCAAGATTGATGGCGTGGGCCCGGCCGACCTGATCCTGATCACCGACATTCATGGCGACCATATGAACGCCGATGACGTGAAGGCGCTGTCCAAAACCGACACGGTGGTGATCGCGCCGGCCGCGGTCGCCAAGACCATCACCCAGGCCAAGGTGATCGGCAATGGCGACAGCACGACCTGGCACAGATGGAAGATCACCGCGGTGCCGATGTACAACATCAACCACAACCAGCCCAACGGCCAGCCCTTCCACGACAAGGGCCGCGGCAACGGCTATGTGCTGCGTTATGGCGGCAAGAATTTCTATTTCGCGGGCGACACCGAAGGCACGCCGGAGATGCGCGCCTTGAAGAATATCGACGTCGCCTTCATTCCCATGAACCTGCCCTACACCATGACACCGGACGAGGCCGCCGATGCGGTCAAGGCGTTCCATCCCAAGGTGGCGATCCCCTATCACTACAAGGGCCAGGACATAAACGTCTTCAAGAAGGATCTGGAAGGTTCGGGCGTCGAAGTCAGGTTGCTGGATTGGTATCCGCAGTAGTGAGCTGCGGCCCGCACAGCGGGTGAGCAGGTCCGGTGGACCTGCGAAAGCAGCGAACGCCGCGAGCTTGGGCGAGCGGCAGGCATGATAATGGATGGCCGGGTCAAGCCCGGCCATGACATGGTGGGGATGGGAATGAGGACATTTGCGATCCTTGCCACGCTTGCGCTGCTGGCCACGCCCGTCTTTGCGCAAGACACCGTCTCCCTCAAGGGCGCGATCGACATCCATGTCCATCAGGATCCCGACAGCGCCCCGCGCGTCATCGATGCCGATGATGTGGCGCGGCAGGCCAAGGCCGCCGGCATGCGTGCGGTGGTGTTCAAGAACCATTGGGAGGACACCGCCTCACTGGCCTATATGGTGCGCAAGATCGTACCGGGCTTTGAAGCCTATGGCGGCATCACCCAGGACCTGGCGGTGGGCGGCATCAATCCCGAAGCCGTCAAGCATATGGCCGACATGAAGGGCGGCTATGGCCGCATCGTCTGGCTGCCCACCTTCGACGCCCAGAACCAGGTCAAGGACAAAGGCCCCGAAGTGAAAGTGTCGGAGAACGGCAAGCTGCTGCCGTCTGTGCTGAAGCTGCTGGACTATATCGCCACGCGCAAGCAGCTGGCGCTGGAGACCGGCCATATCTCGGCGCAAGAGGCGCTGATGGTCATCAAAGAGGCGCGTGCCCGCGGCATCGCGCATGTGGTGGCGACCCACGGCATGACGGGCCCCACCAATCTGTCCGTTCTCCAGGCGCAGGAAGCCGCGCGCATGGGCGCCTATATCGAAATGGTCTATGGCGCCGTGCTGGACAGCAAAGGCAAGACCACGCTGCAGCAATATGCCGGCTGGATAAAGGCGGTGGGACCGGCGCATGTCATCCTGTCCAGTGACCTGGGCGGCGCCCGCCCCTACCCGCGACCGATGCCCACGGCGGGGATGCTGGAATACATGACCGGGCTGCACAAGCTCGGCATCTCGGTCGCCGACATCAACCTGATGGCCAAGACCAATCCGGCCATCGTGCTGGGGCTGAAACCGTGAAGATGCTCGCCTGGGGCGCACTCGCCGCGCTGGCCGCCGTGCTGAGCGTCCATGCCCAGCCCATAGCGACACCCTGCTCCGAACTCACCGCGCTCAAGCTGCCGCATGTCATCATTGCCGAAGCGGTGATGTCCACGGGCGGGCCGACCGGCTATTGCCGGGTGCTGGGTTCGGCCCATCCCACACCCGACTCCGACATCCGCTTTGAAGTGGTGATCCCCGAACAATGGAACGGCCGTTATCTTCAGGTCGGCAACGGCGGCTTTGCCGGGGTCATCCCCGAACGCGGGATGCTGGCGCCCTTGGCCCTGGGCTATGCCGTGGCCGGGACCGATGACGGCCACCAGGACACGGTCAATACCGACGCCAGCTGGGCGCTGAACCATCCCGAAAAGGTGATCGATTTCGGCTATCGCGCGCTGAAGGAAACCACCGACGCGGCACGCGCGATCATCACCGCCAACAAGGGTGTCGCGCCCCGCTATTCCTATTTCCAGGGTTGTTCGGACGGCGGGCGCGAGGCGCTGATGGAAGCCCAGCGCTATCCCAACGACTTCAACGGCATCGTCGCGGGCGATCCCGCCAATCACTGGACCCATCTTCTGGCGGGCGCGGCCTGGGACTATCAGGCGCTGACCGCGACGCCGGGAAGCTTTCTTCCGCTCGACAAGCTCAAGCTTACCGAAGCGGAGGCGCTGAGGCAGTGCGGCGGCAAGGACGGGGTGATCGAGGATCCGCTCACCTGCCATTTCCGCCCCGAGCAAATCCGCTGCACCACGGGCGACGCGCCCACCTGCCTGACCGGCGCCCAGATCGCGGCGCTACGCAAAATCTATGACGGCCCCATCGATCCGCGCACCCGCGAAAAACTGATCGCCGGCTTCTCGCCCGGCGGCGAAGGCGAGGACAATGGCTGGAGCCGCTGGATCACCGGACCGACACCCGACGGCAGGAACGCGCTGATCTACCAGTTCGGCAGCAATTTCTTCGGCACTGTCGCCAAGGCCGATCCGGCCTACGACCTCAAGCGCTTGCGTTTCGACAGCGACACCGCCGATGCGGACGCGCGCTTCGCCCTCATCTTCAACAGCTATAATCCCGACCTGTCGGCCTTCCGCGCCCGCGGCGGCAAGTTGATCCAGTATCATGGCTGGGCCGATCCCGCGATCCCGGCGCTGGATTCCGTGGACTATTGGCGCCTGGTGCAGAAGACGATGGGGCCGACCGGCAATTTCTACCGCCTCTTCATGGCGCCCGGCATGCTGCATTGTGGCGGCGGCCCCGGCCCCAATGTGCTGGCGACATTGCCCGCGATCGCGGGGTGGGTCGAACAGAACAAGGCGCCCGAGATGATCGTGGCCACCAAATACAAAAACAGTGACGCCACCGGCGGCGTGGAGCGCACCCGTCCGCTTTGCGTCTTTCCCGCACACGCCGAATGGGACGGCAAAGGCGACAGGGCAAAGATGGAAAGCTTCCGCTGCGTTGAATCCAGATAGCAGCGCCAGATAGAAGCGCCAGGTAGAAGCGTAAGTTTCGCGTAAGTTGATTGCGCCGCATTCATTAGGCGCGCGCGCATGCGCTTAATAGCTTCGCGCCATGTCGCGCAAAGCCATTGGTGTCATCGTCTCCCTGATATTTTCGCTTTCCGCCGCGCTGGCCTGCCAGCCATTGCCGTCCGGAAAACCCGCCGGCGTCAGACACGCGCAGAAAGCCACTTATGGCGCGATCGGCGTGGGCGCGCTGGCGCTGATCGCAATCGCGGGCTATGCGATTTCCACCCACCCCTATCAGCTCCCCGGCTCGGCCATAGCAACGACTTCGACCCAGCCATAAGGCACAAACCCACTATTGTTCATCGCGTGGCATTGGCTGATCCGGCCGCTCGCGCCTTACCCCCCGCCGATGGGGGATGGCGGGGGGTTGGTCAAGCGGACGCTCCAGGGTTAAAGCGTCCGCCTCCAGAACGGGGTGCGTCCATCAACCCTACGCCGCTGCCCCCGAAAGCCGGCCTTCCTGAAAGAAAATTAGCCTTGTGCGTAGGATTGCCGGGGTTACGACGTTATCGAGGCGTGACGGCAGGCGAAACTCTTGGTGGGGGACACGGACGATGCCTTGGTGCTGCAGGTCGCGCGTGGCGACAGGCTGGCCTTTGCGCGTCTGGTGGAACGGCACGGCGCCCGGTTGACGGCGCTGGCGGTCCGCATTGTGGGAAACCGGGCGGTGGCGGAAGAGATCGTGCAGGAAACATTCACCCGGGCCTGGGTCGCGGCCCCCAACTGGCAGCACAAGGGCGAGACGGCGCGGGCTTTTGCGGCGTGGCTGTCGCGGGTGGCGACCAACCTCGCCATCGACCAGGTGCGCAAACCGCGAAACCTGCCGATCGAGGATGCGCCCGAGCCGGTGGACCCGGCCACGGACGCGGTGGACGCCCTGATCGCCGGCGAGAAACTCGCCCGGCTGAGGGTGGCGCTGGCCGGATTGCCCCCGCGCCAGCGCGCGGCGATCGCGCTAACCTATGACCAGGGCCTGTCGAATATCGAGGGTGCGGCGGCGCTTGAAACCAGCGTGGGCGCATTTGAACTTCTCCTGGTGCGCGCGCGCCGCGCGCTCCGGGTCGCCATGACGGAGGACGAGGCGTGACCGACGAAGAATTCATCTCGCTGCTGGACGAGTGGGGCGGCGATCCCGCCCGCTGGCCGGTGCATCTGCGCCTGGATGCGATGCCGCTGCTCGAACATTCGGCCAGGGCGCGCGCGGGCCTGAAGGCGATGCAGGATGTGGAAAGGCTTTTGGCGCGTTCAGCTCCTGCCCCGGCTTTTGACAGCGCCGCCATCGCCGCCCGCGCCACGCGCCACGGCCAGGCAGGCCGCCCGATCATGAGCCCGGCGCTGCGCAAAGTGTCGTTCGCCGCCCTGGGCGCGCTGGCGCTGGCCGCCGGCATCCTGGTCGGCATGACCCCGCCCGGCGACACCGCCATTATCGGTTCGGTGCAGATGGCGCTGAACGGAGGCGGCAACGATGTCCAGTGACCGCCGGTGGCTGGTGGGCGGCCTTGTCGCCTCGCTGCTGGTCAACCTGTTCCTGGCCGGGATGCTGACCGGGCGCTTCCTGTTCTTGCCGCGCCCGCCTGCCCAGGCGCAGGCCGGTGCGGTGATGCGGCGCAACGCCATCCGCGAATTGCCGGAAGAGGAGCGGCTGCGCTTCAATGTGATCATGGCCGCGCAGGGACCGGCGCTGCGCACCGGCCGCCTCAAGCTCAGGCAATTGCGCCAGGACGTGCGCCACGCCATCGCCGCGCCCCATTATGACGCTGCCCTGGTGGCCAAACGCTTTTCGGATCTGCGCGCGGCAACCCAGGCCCAGCAGATCCTGCAGCAGAACACGCTGGCCCAGGCGCTGGGCCAGCTCAGCGCCCAGTCCCGCGCCTCGGTGATCCAGGCCGAGACCGACACTGCCGCCAATAACGGCAGTGCCGGCCGCTAGAACCCAGCGCGCTTAAGCGCCCCGCC
>DATAWO010000095.1:0-52342 GCA_036267165.1 Rhizomicrobium sp.
TGTCCGCTTTCTCAATGCCGCCAACACCGACAAGAACTCGTCGGACTATATCATCAAGCAGCTCACGGACGGCGCCATGGTGCTGGAATGCGGCGAAGACTCGGCGATCATCGGCCGCGAATACACCAAGCGGAAAATGCCGGTCTGATCACGGGACGGACGGCGGCGCGGCCGGCGCCGCCGTTTGTGTTCCTGAAGCATCGGTCTGGTCTGACAGGCAACAACGGGTTGGGTTTTGAATGGATATCAAGAAGCGTGACTTCCTGCTGGCCGGCGCGGTGCTGGGCGCTGCCGCGGCTTCTTCCGGCGCGATGGCGCAACCGGCCCGCAACAGGCAGCCCTCGTCAGTGGACATGAGTTACAAGCCGCGACGGCTGAACAAGTGCGTCGAGCTTTGGGAAGATGGCCAGCCCATCTATTACACGGGCGCCGGCGTCGGTTCGGGCATTGATCCCTACCAGCAGGGAATCAAGATGGCGCATACATGGGCGGACGCCATCAATTATGAGATGGAGCACGGCCTTTTCGACCTGAAGGATCTGCGCGAGTTCATGCGGGGCCTGCGCGACGGCGGCCCCACCGCCTCGGGACACAAATTGCCCGTCGTGTTCGTCACCCCGCCGGTGATCGGGCTGGATGAAGCTTACGCGCGGGCAAACACTTGGGTCCTGGAACAGGTCCTTTGCACCGGCGTAATGGGCGTCCATATCTGCCACGCACGCGATCCCAAAGCGATCGAGACTTATGCGCATATGGGCTGCCGCTATCCTTTCCCCGACTGGCCCAACACGGTGAAGACGGAAATGCGCGGCCTGCGCGGCAACAGCGCCGACTATGCAGCGCAAATCTGGGGCGTCGCGGGCGGCACCTACCAGCATATTGCCGATCTGTGGCCGATGAACCCACGCGGCGAAATGATCTTCGGCGTCAAGATCGAGGACGTCTATGCCGACAAGACCTATGAGAAGACGCTGGCCATCCCCGGTATCGCCTTCGCGGAGTGGGGGCCGGGCGACAACAATCTCTCGATGAACGGCTATAACAGCGTCGAGGACAATGGCGAATCCGGCCATCCGGTGCTGCGCGATGCCGGCGGCAATGTCACCAGCGACGTTTCCGCGCTGCCCAATATGGTGGCGATGCGCCAGAAGGTGCTGGACGCCTGCAAGAAGAATAAGATCATGTTCCTGAACGCGGCCGAGACCGAGCCCGGCCATAACAATGTCGTCCAGCAGATCAAGGATGGATCGATGGTGATTTCCTGCGGCCGCGAGGGCGAAAAGGTCGCCCAGATGGGCCGCGAATACACCAAGCGGAAAATGCCGGTTTAGACGGTCGGATTTGTTGTCCGCCGGAAGGCGGTTGGAACGGAAAGCACGGGGAGAAACCCATGACGAAAACATTCATATCAGCCTTGATTGCCTGCAGCGTTCTGGCCGGACCATCCGCCATGGCCCAGGTGAAGCAGACCCGGGAACAGATCCTGTTCTACACCTCGCAATGGAAGGGTGACCGCTTCCCCGACGGGCGGCCGAAAGTGGCGGACGATCTCCTCAAGCGGGCGGTGGACTGCACCATCGAGGACGTCTGGGGCTATCTGCGCCAGCATGGCTATGTCAACCAGTATGAAGGCGGCTGGATGATGTTGCACTACGACCGGCCGTTCGCGGGCCGGGCGCTGACCGTCCAGTACATGCCCTCGCGGCCGGACATGACTGCGGCGATCAACGCCGAAGGCAAGACGGAAAACCGCGTCAGCGGACACAATAGCTGGCCGATCGCCGAACTGACCGAAGGCGATGTCTATATCGCCGACGGCTATGGCAAGAGCGTGGAAGGCACCCTGATCGGCTCCAACCTGGGCAACGGCATCTATGGCAAGTCCCATAACGGCTTCGTCTTCGACGCCGCCATCCGCGACCAAGAGGAAAACAAGGAGATCAAGGGCTTCAACGGCTTCTATCGCAGCATCGATCCGTCCGCGATCCGCAATATGGAGATGACGGGCATCAATGTCCCGATCCGCATCGGCCGCGCCACGGTGCTGCCGGGTGACCTGATCCTGGCCAAGGAAGACGGCGTGCTGGTGATCCCGGCTCAGTTGGCCGAAGACGCCATCAGCAATGCCGAATTCACCGGCCTCACCGACGACTATAATTTCCAGCTCAACCTGGCCAACAAGAATGGCGGCTCGGTGGAAGGCGGCTGGGACGAAAAGTAGTTCGCCGGCTTCAAGGAGTATGTCGGTCAGCATCCCGACAAGCTGAAGATGTCGCGGGCGGAGTTCGACAAGTTGTACGATGCCGCGCTGGATCGCATGCGCCATCCCAGGCCCGGACAGCCGCAGCTCTAGAAGCCCGCTTCGTCAGGCGGCGGAATGGCTTGGCTCAACCGCGGCATTCATCTCTGCCTCTGAGGATGTGCGCGGCGTCATGCCGGCGCTTTCGGCGGGCAGGGTGATCGATATCATCAGGCCGCCCGCCGCGCGGTTCCGGGCGGAAATGGAGCCATAATTCGCCACGATGGCGCGCTTGGCTATCGACAGGCCCAGCCCGACCCCCTGCTCATGCGCCAGCGACCTGCGGACAAAGGGTTCGAAGAAAGCGGGCAGGAATTCCTCCCGCACGCCTGGGCCATTATCGAGCACGTTCAGATGAAAGATGTTGCCGCTACGGCCCAGCGTGACCTGGACCTGCTGGCCCCGGCGCGAGACCCGCACGGCATTGCGCAGGACATTCTCCACCGCCCGGCGCACCAGCTTGCCGCTTCCGGCGACCAGCCAGTCGACCCCGCGGCCATGCGGATCGATCGTCGAGACGATTTGCACGCCGTTTGGAAAGGCCTCGAACTTCGCGTCTTCCACGACCTCGCGCAGGATGTCCGCCAGGTCGAAGAACTCGCTGACCCCGGGCGGCCCGCTTTCCATCTTGGATAGTGTCAGCAGTTCATCGACCATGGCGTTGAGTTGGGACGCCTCCCGGCTGATCCGGACCAGGGACGTTTCCAGCTTGGCCGGATCCCGGCGCACCAGTTCTATGGCCAGCTGAAGGCGGGTCAGCGGCGTGCGCAGCTCATGGGATACATCGGCAAGAAGCTTGTCCCTGGCCGCGACAAGCTCTTCCAGATGTTCGGCCATCAGGTCGAAGTCCCGGGCGAGGTCGGCGATTTCATCCTTGCGGCGTCCGATGAGGGGGCCAAGCCGCGTCGAGAAATTGCCGTTGGCCAGCTGTCCAAATCCCCGGGAGATGTGCTTGATCAGGTCCGTCAGATACCAGGTCAGGCCGGCGCTGAAGACCAGCCCCCCGACCAGCGACAACATGACGATTTCATGCGGAATATCGAAGGGCCCGCGGCCATAGCCGAGATGCCGCGTGACCTTGTAGGTCAATTGATAGGGGATGCCGCCTGGATTCATGGCGCGAACCGAAACCGCGCCACTGTCGATATTGGTTTCGGCAGTGCTGTCCTTGTTCCATGGTTGAACGAGAAGCTTGCCGCGATCGTCCTTGGGCCAGATCGCCATCTGGGCATGAAGTTCGGGCAGGCCGCCGCGGTGAAGCGCAGCCTCGGCCGCGGCGAGCGTGATTTTCGACAAGGCTCTGGTGGTGTCGCTTGGCAGCGGGTGGACGAAGTTGAAGGAAAGCCAGTTGCTCTCGACAATGAGGAAAAATATCAGCCAGAAGCCCGCGAAGATCTTCCAGAACAGCATCGGCTTCATTCGGACACCCTGAGCCTGTATCCGATTCCGCGAATGGTCTCTATTTCGCACTGGTTCCGGGGAGCCGACGCCAGTTTCCTGCGCAGGTTGCCGACATGGACGTCGACGCTGCGGTCATATTGTTCATGCCTTCGCCCAGAACATTGGTCGAAAGCGCTTCCTTGGTCGTCACCGCCTTGTTGGTGCGCATCATGATCGACAGCATGTTGAACTCGGTGGAGGTCAGCTCGATCAGGGCGCCATTCCAGGCGACCTCCCGCCTGGACGGGCTGAGCTCGAGGTCGCCGATCTTGAAGTGGTCGGACGCGCTCTGGTCGTTCCGGAAGTTGCGGCGCAGGACGGCCCGCAACCGGGCCAGGAGTTCCCGCGGAAAATAGGGCTTCGCCAGGTAATCGTCGGCGCCCATCTCCAGCCCGATCACCCGGTCGACATCGTCGCCTTTGGCGGTGAGCATGATGATGGGAACGGAACTGAACCCCCGCACCCGGCGCAGAACCTCTATCCCGCTGATGTCGGGAAGCATGATGTCAAGGATGACGGCGTCAATTCCACCCTGGGAAATGGCGGCTTCCCCCTCATGCCCGTTATAGGCCGCCGTTATCCTGAAACCCTCGCTCGACAGATATTCGCTGAGCATCGCGCTCAGGCCATGGTCATCGTCAATCAGCAGAACGTGGTCCAACCCTGGTCCCCAGTTGTGAATTTTGCAGTTTAGCGGGCCCCGTCAGGCTGTCATGGACTTTACGTTTTCTTTTCGATTTGTTCCAAGGGTGCGTCGATCATTTCGCACCTGCACCGGATTGTGAGCGCGGGACATTTCGGCCGGCACGGCCAGGATGGCGGGCCGGACTTTCGATTCTTTTACGCCGGGTTTTCAACCGCTTTACCCAATCTTGCGGCGGGTTTGCCTATCCTCTCAAAAAAAGAAAACCTTCCCGCGCCCTATCGTGCGGGCCGGGACTGGGAGGATACACGAATATCGGGTTGCGGCGCTCCTGGCTTGGCTCACTGTCGGGACCCCAGGTCTGGCCGCCCCCATACCGCGCATATCCGGATGTTCAGCGGCCGTCTTTGCGGCCGCTTCGCCTGATCGCAAACAACAACAATGGAGAAACCATTGCGGAGATGGGATTGGAAAACTGGAAGCGCCGCGCTGGCCACGCTGCTGGCCATGTCTGTAGCCGCCAGCGCGGAGATCGCCGTTTCGGCCAATGATGGAAAACAGATGCGGCCGGGCGACACCGTCACCCGGCCGGAGCCCGACAGCATCTCTGTGCTCGAGATTTCCAATGGCAAGGCCAAGCTGCTTGGTTCGGTGGCGGCTCCAGCCGCCATGATCGGACCGCCCGCTTCGGTTGCGGTATCCAAAAACAGCAGGTTCGCCCTTGTCACCGCCTGCCAGCAGCTGGAGGGCGCAAATCTGGTACCGAGCGACATCGTTTCGGTTGTCGATCTTTCGATCCCGGGCAATCCGCGCATCGTGCAGACCGCACATGCAGGGCCGGGGGCGAGCGGTGTATCCATCAGTCCCAATGGCAAGCTCGCTCTGGTTGCCAATACCGAAGACGCCACGATCTCCATTTTCTCGGTGGGCGGCGAGCATATCGCCAAGGTGGGCCAGGTGCAGCTGGCGGCCGGGGCTCGTCCCACCGACGTGGTCTTCACGCCTGACGGCAAAACCGCCATCGCGGTTGCCCAGCGCACTTCCAGCCTGGTGGTTCTTTCCGTGCATGGCACGGAGGTGAAAGACACCGGCCGGTCCTTCTCGTCGGGGCGCATGCCCTATGGCGCCGTCGTGACCCATGACGGAAAATATGTGATCAACACAAATCTGGGCGGCGCCAATGATGCGCCGGCGGCCGCGCCGCGTCGGCCCGGACGGGGCGGCGGCGGCATGTCGCGCCAAGGCACCGTCGCCATGACGGATATCGCGACGGGCAATGTCACGGCGTCTGTCGTGGTCGGGCCGACGCCGGAGCATGTGGCGTTGTCGGCGGACGGCCGCTATATCGCCGTCGTCGTGGCCAATGGCACTGCTTCCGTCAGGTCAGATCCCAACTTCAACAAAGTCCTGGGACTGCTGAAGGTGTTCGCGGTCGGCCAGGGAACACTGACAGCTGTTGCACAGGCCGACACCGGGCATTGGTGTCAAGGCGCGACTTTCAGCCGGGACAACAAGACCATCCTGTTGCAATGCGCTGCGGAACGCGAAATCGAAGTCTTCAAGTTCAACGGCACGACGCTGGAACAGGACCAAGGGGCTACGATCGCCATGGGCGCCCGGCCTGGCGCGATTGCCACAGCTTTCAGCCGGTAGTCCCTGTTTGGCGGGCGCTGGTCGCCGCCTGTCCAGGTTTGTCCGGAGACGATTGAAAGCGGCAAGGAGACAGCCCGGGCCGGCACCCGCGTTCCAGGTCGCGCCGTGTTCGGGAAAACCACCGATAGCCAGCCAATTTATGGGCCGAGGCGTCTGGGCGCGTGAGCCAGGAGCACCAGGATTCTCCCATTCGATTTCAGTGTAACGTTTCGATCCGTCTCGACGGCTATTGGTACGCGGTTGTGGATTTGCACCAGAAATCCGCAAGGTCGGTCAAAGGTGAGATGCGCTCCAGTTGGCAGAGTGACGCCCGTGCCGAACCCGCCGGAGCGCGGCGGAGGTGGTCACTCGTTGGACATGGGGCGCAGGACCCGCGAATAGAGCGAATAACGCGCGTCGAAAAGGAATGCCAGCCAAAGCATTGTCCAGGATGGCGGGCTCTTCAGCTCGTCATAGATTTCGGGCACCAGGTCGTGGATGCGAGGCAATCGATTCCATGGTACCGCGGGGAAATCATGGTGTTCATTGTGATAGCCGACATTCAGCGCCAGCCGGTTGAGCGAACCATAATAGCTGGCGGTTTCCTGCGCCGGATCCAGCGTGAAATGCTCCTGGATCCAGCGTCCCGCGAGCGGATGAAATCCGATGGAGAATATCCAGGAGGCGGCAAGATAGAGAAGCGCGTTCCAGCCGAAGGCCGCAACGATAGCGCAATCGAACGCCATGGCCGTGCAGGCGTTGACCAGGCTCCAGCGATTCACCACCAGAATGTTCTTCAGCCGCGCCGGACGGGTGATCTGGAATAGCGGCAGCAACAGCAGCCAGATCGCCTTTCCATACCAGCATCTCCCGATAACCCGTGCTTCCCAGTGGCTGGCGATGTCGGCGTCGCGGCGATAGTCGCCCTGATGCGCGTGGTGCTTGAGATGGCATATGCCGAAACCGATCGCGCTGGGCACGACGTTGGGCAGATCGCTGAAGATCGCCACCAGCATGTTCGCGGCGCGGCTGACGAAAACCAGGCGGTGGGTGGCGTCGTGAATCACGACATAGAGACAATGGTTGGCGAAGGCGCCAACACCATAGGCGAGCAAAAGCGCGGCCCACCAATGGGACGGACCGAGACGCCCCATGGTCCAGGCCAGCACAACCTGTATTCCCACCACGCCAAGCGCGATCAGCGCGGTCCAGGGATTGCGCCCGAACAGCAGGCGAACCTCCGGACGCGTGCTGGAGATCGCGAGCGACCGTTTGGGATGCGGTTGATCGGCGCCAGAGATAAAGAATGTGGGCGCCACCGTAATTGAAGGCGGCGTCACCGTAGCAGCTCGAATTCCAGGGTCACGATTCCAGTCATGGCCCTCCCGCCGTCGTTGATCTTGCCCATTTGCCCCTTGGGCGCGCCTGTGCCGTGAAGCACCCTAGCGGGTACGACCCGGATTGCAATCACGCTGCCTGCGGACAATCAGTCAATCTACGGTTGCGCAACGCTGTATTTCGGCCCAAATGCATATGACAAGCGTTCAAATAGCTCAGTCGCGCCAGCAGCTTATTTGAACGGCAGTCCACGCCAACCGTTTCCGGATGGCTCGCGCGCCAAGCCTTTATCGTTCTATTTCGGCTGAAACACGATCACATGGATGGTGGTCTTGCCGATATTCTTGGGGGCATAGGGCTTGGCATCGGTGGCGATGCGGACGGTGCCCGATGCGCGGGTCACGGTTGTCTTGGTGCCATCCTTGTAGTCGATCTCGAAGGTGCCGCCCTGGATGTAATAGATCGCGGCGCCCAGGCGTGACGCCATCGCCGCCGACTCGCCCGGCTTCAGCCAGTTCTCGGTGACGCTCAGCTTGTTGTTTTCGGCCAGGGTCTTGATCATCGGCGCGTCGGCGGCCATCTGGGCCAGGGCCGGCGAGGCCAGAAATGCGGATGCGCAAATGGCGAACGCAATCGCGTTGATTTTCATATGAGTCTCCCTTGAATATTGAAAAGAATGATCTGGAAATATGCCTGGAAGGCTGGATTTCGCGCCGTGACTGTCGTTACGCAACGACGGGAATGGGACGCGAAAAAGGGGACGACGCTCAGTCAGTCACCGCCGCTCCATAGCATGGCGGCCGCGCAATAGCCACTGTGGCATGCGCGGCGCCACAGGTTTGTCTGTCGCCGGCAGGACCGCTCACCCTGACGGCCGGATGATTTCGAGCAGCGCGGCGGCCGCGCGGCTCAGATGCCGCTCCCTGTGCGTCAGTACGTAGAAGGCGCGTTCGGGAAGCGTAAGTGACGGGGCAAACAGCAATTCCGCTTCCAGTCCCGCCATCAGCACCGAGGCCGAAAGGACCGTGGCCGCTTCGCTGGCGATCACGGCGCTGCGCACGGCCTCGTTCGAAGGAAGCTCCAGCAGGATATTCAGCTGTGCCGGATCGATTGCGAAATCCGCAAGCGCCCGCTCAAACATCGCCCGCGTTCCAGAGCCCTTTTCGCGCAGGATCCAGGGCGTGGCTGCCAGATCAGCAGGTGTTACGCGCCGGCGCTTGGCCCAGGGATGGCGCGCACCCACGACCAGCATCAGCCGGTCGCGCCCAATCTCCCGGCTCACCAGCCGGGGATCGCTGATTTTGCCTTCCACGAAGCCGAGATCGGCGGTGCCGTCGCGCACGGCGTCGGCGACCTGTTCGGTATTGCAAAGCGCGACTTCCAGCCGGATGCCGGGATGGGCCGCACGGAAATCCATCAGGTGGCGGGGCAACCAATAACCGCCGACGGTCTGGCTCGCCCGGACGTGCAGCACGCCCTGTTTCAACCCCGTCATTTCCAGCAGGACTTGCTCCGCCGCCTCGGCGCGGGCCAGCACGGCCCGGGCCTCGCCGAGAAAATGGCGGCCTTCGTCCGTCAAGGCGATGCCGCGTCCGATCCGGTGAAACAGCTTTGTATCGTAGCGTTCCTCAAGAGCGGCGATGGCGGCGCTGGCGGCGGACTGGGTGAGCCCGAGCGTCTTTGCCGCTTTGGTCACATGCTGGCGTTCCGCCACGGCGATGAAAATGCGGAGTTGCTCCAGCGTCATGATCTCACGCGAAAAGCTTGATAAGGCCGAGACTGAAACCCGAAATAAACAGCGAGGAGAGCGCGCCCAGCGCGGCAGGGCGCATCCCCCGCGCCGCGAGCTTGTTGAGATCGGTTTCCAGGCCCATGGCCGCGAGCGCCACGGAAAGAAGGAAGGTCGTCACTGCGGCAATGGCCGCTTTGGGCGCGGCCGGGATCACGATCAGGCTGTTGACGGCCACCAGCGCCACAAAGCCCAGCACGAACCAGGGCATCGGCGTTTTGGCGCGGCCGCGGCCAGGCTGGCGTGCCGCGGCAAAGCCCAGCACCAGCACGACCGGCGCTAGCATCGAGACGCGGGTCAGCTTGGCGATGGTGCCGAATTTCCCGGCGCTGGAGCCATCCTGGAAGGCGGCCGCCACAACCTGCGCGATCTCATGGATCGAGGCGCCGCTCCACAGTCCGAAAGTGCGCGGCGACAGGTGCAGCAGCGCGGGCAGCAGGGGGTAAAGGAACATGGCGATGCTGCCGAACACGGTGACGCAGGCAATGGCATAGGCGACATCCTCGTCCTTGGCGTCGGTCACGGTATTGACGGCGATCACCGCCGAGGCGCCGCAGATGGATGTGCCGGCGGCGATCAGCTCGGCAAGGCCGCGCTCCACGCCCAGCAGGCGGCCCAGCAGTTTGGTGACCAGAAAGGTGGCGGTCAGCGCGGCCGCGATGATCGCCACGCCTGTTCCGCCTACCGCCGCGACCTGCTGTGCCGTGAGTTGCAGGCCCAGCAGGATGATGGCGAAACGCAGGATGCGGCGCAGCGCAAATGTGACGCCAGCCTTGGCCCGCGCCGGCGTGCCCAGCAGGTTGTGAAACGCGATCCCCAGCAGGATCGAGAGGATCATCGGGCTTAACACGCCGATGCCCGGCAGCGCGTGCAGCCCGAAAGCGACGGCGGCCGGCATCGCCGCCAGCGCAACGCCTGGAAGGAGAGCGTGGTTCTCAAGGTGAGGGGTGTGGGCATGATCATGGGCGATTATCGTCATCTGGCAGCTCCGGTATGGCGGCGCCGGGAGAGTGAGGCTGCCCTATCAATCAATCAAACAGATTATTTGTGTTGTTTCAATCGAAATATCTTATGAATTGAGGCCCCGCAAATTCTCGCCGGACGGTCGCCCCTCGGCACCCGAAGCCAGATGCACGCCGCAGCGCGGCTGGTTGCTTATATGTCCGCCAGTTGGTGGCCGGCGCCGACCCAGGCCTCAACGCCGCCCAGAAGCGGGCGGATTTTCTTGAAGCCGGCGCGCTTGAGGTGGCGCGCCGCGACGGCGGCGGAGGCTTCGTTGGGGCAGGCGCAATAGACCACGATTTCCGTCTCGGGCGAAATTTCCTCCAGCAAGGGATGGATGTCTTCGGGATGCGCCGCCAGTGCGCCGGGGATGATGCCGTCGCGGCTGCGCGCATCGGCGGACCTGACATCCAGGATGACGGGCGCATTGCCGGATTCGATCAGGTCGACAAGCTCCGCCACCGTGATCCGGTCCATCCGCAGCTGGCGGATGAAGGTGGCCCGCTCCCACCAGCGCAACAGGAGGTAAAGGGCGAAAACCACGGCCACCGCCGCGATGCTGATCATGCCGAAAGCCGCCATGGTGTGCAGCACGTCCGCCACGGCGCGATGGAAAAACGCGCCCAGAAGCACCACCAGGCCGTAATACAGAAAACCACCCAGGAGATTGAGCAGCAGGAAAAACGCCAGCGGCAGCCGCAGGATTGCCGCCATGGCGACGGCGAGGTTGTTGAATGCGGGCACATAGCGGGCAAAGACCAGGGACCAGGATCCGACCCGGCTGAACAGATTTTCCGTCTGGCGCACGCAGGAATCCGGCGCCAGCGAAATCCGGCAGAGGAGCGACAGGATGCGGCGGCCATAGCGTCGGCCTGCCCAATACCAGGCGAGGTCGGCGAGCAGGGTTCCCGCCAGAGCCGCGCCGATGACGGCGGATACGGAAAAATGGCCGTTGCGCGCCACCGCGCCGGCCACGACCAGCGCCGGCAGGGAGGGGACCGGCAGGCCGATCTCGTCAAGCAGGACGACCGCAAAGATCAGCAGCAGCCCGTAGACTTCGATCAGATGCGTGAGTTCCTGCATGTCGCCCTTTCGGCCCATGCTAGCAGCCCGCGTGGTTTTCCGACATGCCGCATGTGCGCGCCACAAAGCCGGACCGGGCAAATTCTAATCATCCCCCCGCGCGTTGTCGGCCGGCCGCGCGTTAGCCATAGGTTCTTCTTCTGATTGAAAGACAACCGCCGGCCGGTCACATTGCAGGCCGAGGCTGGGGGCGTTCAGTATCTCCATACTGCCCAAGCTTCGGGGCCCGGTTCGATTACCCTCGCGCCGGGCCTTTTTCTTTTCGCCCGCTGCTCTTTGCACCATGACCTGAGATATCGCGTGGCATTATCTCCCCATATCCGACCGGATGTGGCCGTCCGGCGTCTCGATCGTATCGGGACAATGCCGCACAGCGCAGGAGGCGCCGGACTGCACGGCGGTGGCTTCAAAGAATTTCACGGGACCCCGTGCGACGATGATCGCCAGGGTCACGATCACGGCAAGAAGCACCGAAGTTGCCACTGTCAGGCGAAGAGGGCGGCGGCGCATGGGCATGTGCCATAAACGCCTGAACCTTCCGGGCGTTTCGCAAACCGGGGGTGCGCCGGCCGCAACAGGCACCGGGTTCAGTGCGCCACCGCCGGCGTATAGAACCGGTGGCGCGGTGTCTGGCCGGCAATCGCATTGGGCGCCAGTTCGCCGGAGAATTGCTGGATCAGGAGGCGCAGCGCCGCGAAATTCTGCGGGCCCGCGCGCAGCATCTCCACCTTGCGCGTCGGCAGGTCGCGTATCCCCACCAGCTGGCCGGCCTCCAGGGTGTTGGCTTCCGTTTCGACCAGCACCATGCCGGCGAAATAGTCGGGATGCGGATCGGCCAGCCATTTGCGCGCATCATCCAGAAGACCCGAAGTGATGCCTTCGCGGTCGGTTTCCTCCATCACCACATCGGGGCCGCGATTGCGGTAGAAGCCCAGCACCGCGGCCACGATCGAGGGATCGCGGATGGTGCCGTCGGGATAGAAGATGCCATGCACATTGCCCCAGTAATGGGCGATCATCAGCTCCCAGATGAACCAGCCCATATGGGCCTTGTTGTGTTCCTCGATTTCGATGTCGTAGGGGTTGGCGCGGCCCACACAGGCCATCTCGGTATTGATCAGCGGCTTGCCGACGGACGCCGCGAATTTCTGGCCCCGCACGATGTCAGCCACGATCTGGGCGCGGGTCTGGGAATAGTCGTGATAGGACAGCACATCTACGAAGCTTGCCGTCTCCATGGTGCAGGTGAGGAACAGGCAGCCGATGGTCACCGGCGTATGGTGATCGAATTCGTGAAGCACGGTCGCCATGAACTTGGCCACCGCGATGCGCTGGGGCTGGTTGGTATTGGGCATGGCTTCCGGCGGGCGCACCCAGTCGGGCTCATTGGCCGCGTCCCAGAAGGACAGGCCGGGTTCGTCGCCGATCGCATCGACCAGGTCCTTGGCGTATTCCCGCAGCTTGGGCTTGGCGCTTTCCTCGAACAGGTCCGGCATCATGCCGGCGGGGCCGTCCACCACCTCGATCATCGCGCCGATGTGATGGGCGGCGGCCGTGCGCACAAAGTCGCGCAGGTTGGCGCGGAACCGGGCCCTGTCGGCCAGCCACGCCTTGTAGGACAGGAAGACGCGCACGCTGTTGAGCTTCAGCCGCTCGGCATAGCCGAAATCGCGGTCGACCTCGGCATGCCTGTAGCTCTGCCATTCATCCTGGGTGTTGAGGCTGGAGGCGGTGTTGTAGTTGAAGCCGCGAATGTCGGAATAGTCGGCGGCGTATTTCAGCCCGCCGGAACGGGCGGCCGCGGCCGTGCAATTCAGCGCCAGGCCAAGGCCCAGCGTCGCAAGAAACATTCCACTGTTTTTCATGCCAGCCCCGGTCTGCCGCGCCCGGGGGAATTTAAACGGCACCGGCCGGCAATGCACAACCTGGCGATATTTTGCACTGCACACGAAAGTCCGGTTTGCACGTCCCGCGGGACGGGCGCTACACAGGACAGGGCTCTGCCGGGCGAGAACAACAATGGGGGAAATATGAAGCTTTCCATCGCAGCTGGTCTGGCTGCTGTCGCGTTTCTGGCCGCCGGACCGGTCGTGGCGCAGCCGGCGCCACAACCCCCATTGTCAGTGCCGCAATTCGGCGGGCCTGCGCCCTCGGTCTTCACCTCAAAAATCGGCTTCTTCACGCCCGAACGGATCGAAGGCGCCAGCTATCCCCGCGTGATCCAGCTCACCGTCGGTCCGCAGAAGGGGACATTGCTTGCCACTTTCGCCCGCCGCGGTCCGCTGATGATCTTCCGCAGCACCGACAATGGCGACAGCTGGCAGCAATTCTCCGAAGTGCCGCAGTTGGAGGGCGAGCCCTGCCTCTATGAACTGCCGGTGAAGATGGGCGAGTTTCCCGCCGGCACCGTCATGGCCTGCGGTGGCAGCCTCGCCGGCAAGACGCCGGGCCAGCGTTCGCTGGATGTGGCTGTGAGCAAGGACGGCGGCAAGAGCTGGTCGTATCTCGGCACCATCGCCACCGGCGGCCTTGGCCGCTACGACCCGATGGACCGCGCCGGCCTGCTGCGTGACCAGCGCCCCGTCTTCGAGCCCTATCTCTTTGCCGACTCCCAGAACCGCCTGGTCGCCTATTTCTCCGATGAGCGCGACAAGAAAAGCGGCTACAGCCAGCTTCTGGATCATGAAGTCTCCACCGACGGCGGCAAAAGCTGGGGACCGCCGGTCTATGACGTGGCCATTCCCGACGGCCTGTCGCGGCCGGGCATGGCCATCATCGCCCGCGATGGCAAGGGCAAATTCTATATGAGCTATGAGCTGGTGAGCGCGCCCGGCTATGCGCTGGAGCCGCGCACCAATTCCACCCATTTCCGCACCTCGGTGGATGGTTTGAACTGGGGTGATCCCAAAAGCCCTGGCACTCTGGTGCAGGACCGTTGGCGCCAGTTTCCCAACGGCACGCCCACTATCGTCTGGTCGCCCTGGGGCGGTCCTGACGGCACCTTGCTGGTGACGGGCCGCTCGGTGGTGCGCGATGAGATCGGCCGCGTCGGCCAGGGCATGTTCGTCAACCAGCATGGCGGCGAGGGAATGTGGTCGCTGGTCGAAACCCCGATCGACTATGATATCAACATGGATGGCTACAGCCAGACCATGCTGCCCCTGGGCGATGGCCGGGAGATTCTGCAGCTGGTGAGCGTCAACAGCCGCATCGAATATGCGAAATTCAAATTGCCGGAAAAACTGCCGACCTATGGTTTTCCGTGGGACGAGGGGCCGGCGAGCGGACCGCGCTGACATCAAGGGGGAGTGGCATGTCTCTCAGGTTTTTCCCGGCGGCCATGCTGCTGGCCGTGTTGTGTGCGGCGCCGGCCCGGGCCGAAACCGCGACGACCTCCGGCAGACTGGTGGTCGATGCGCCCACGCTGACCGCCATTGGTGTGGAATGGAAGATCAGCGGCGATGACAATCGCAACGCCGCTGTGGAGGTCAGCTATCGCCGCAAGGGCGAGCAGGCCTGGCGCAAGGCGCTGTCCTTGCTGCGCATCCATCACGAAGTGATCAACAGCGCCGAGCCGCCGTTCCAGCCGGAAGAGCCCAGCGCCGCCAATCCCAACGGCTCGCGGGAAAATCCCTGGCACTATGACACGGGCAACATGTTCGCCGGCAGCGTGCTCAATCTGGCGCCGGACACCGATTATGAGTGCCGGTTTGTCCTGTCGGATCCGGACGGTGTCAGCGGCGAGAAGGAAAAGATCATCACCGTGCACACCCGCAAGGAGCCGCAACCGGCGGCGGGTGGCCACATCTATCACGTCTATCCCATCGGCTGGAAAGGGCCGAAGCAGCAGCCGGCCTTCATCGGCCTGATGCGGGCCTACAATATGGGCTCTTCCGCGTCCGACCATGACCACTCGTTTCCGCCGCGGGTGCAGCCGGGCGACACCATCCTGGTGCATGCCGGTCTCTATATCAGCGACCGCTTCCACTACATGAATGGACTGCCGCATCTGGGCTATAATGCGCTCGCCTCGGTGACCGACGGCACCTACTACCTCACCCAGAGCGGAACGCCCGACAAGCCCATCGTGATCAAGGGCGCCGGCGACGGCGAAGCGATCTTCGATGGCGCGGGCACGGAAAATCTCTTCAACCTGCTGCACGCCAACTACAATTATTTCGAAGGCGTCACGGTGCGCAACACCACTGTCGCCTTCCTGCTGGGCTGGAAGGATATCGCCGGCTCCAGCGGCTTCACCCTGAAGCGCAGCCGCGTCTATGACGTGGCCCGCGCGGTGCAGGCGGAATGGTCGGGCTCGCGCGACTTTTTCATCGCCGACAATGTGATCATCGGCCGGCATGAGCCCACCAAGATGATGAGTTGGAGCGGCGCGCTATGGGCGAATTTGCCGGGTTTTCCGGAATCGCTGCAGTCGGAATATGGCATCAAAGTCTATGGCCAGGGCCATGTGGTGACCCACAATTATGTCGCCAATTTCCACGACGCCATCGATGTTTCAACTTATGGCGAGCCCGACGGCACGCCCGACATCGCCGGTACCGCGGTGTCGGGGCCCAGTGAGCTGGATGACCATATGGCCTCCTCGATCGATTTCTATCGCAACGACATCTACAATATGGGCGACAATTGCATGGAGGGCGATGGCGGCGCCCACAATATCCGGATATTCGAGAATCGCTGCTTCAACACCGCGGCGGCGAGTTTGAGCGCCCAGCCTATCTTCGGCGGCCCGATCTATTTCTACCGCAATCTTGTCTACAACGCGCCCAGCGGCGGGCCGCTGAAATTCGCCGACACCCCGGCCGGTGTCTATGTCTACCAGAACACTTTTGTGGCCGGCGACACCTCGCCTGGCGGCCCCGTCGCCAACACCCATCTGCGGAACAATCTGTTCCTGGGCACAGGCTCCGAGCGGCCGGTGTTCCAGCTGGACACCACGACGAACTATTCGACTTCGGATTACAACGGTTTTGGCGTCAACAGCGGCGCCAACAACTTCGCCTGGAATTCACCGCCTGACGGTACGGCCGCGGATTATGACTATACCCACAAGCTGACGGTGCGCCGCTTCCACACGCTCAAGGATTATGCGGAGGCGACCGGGCAGGACCGCCACAGCGTCATGCTGGATTATAAAGTCTTCGTCAATGTGCCGCGGCCCGACCGGTCGGACCCGCAGCGCCTCTACAATCCGGAGGATATGGACTTCCATTTGCGCGCGCATTCCCCCGCCATCGATGCCGGCATGGTGCTTGCCACCATCAATGACGGCTTTGCCGGAAAGGCACCCGACCTGGGCGCTTATGAACTCGGCCAGCCCCCGCCGGACTATGGCCCGCGCGAACTGCCGACCGGTATCAGCGCGCCGGAGGATATGGGATACCGTTCCTGGAACGGGCCGCCGCGGCCCGATCTTCACCTTCTTCCCAAATCCATGCCATGACGCCGCTTTCCATTCTCGACCTCACGCCCATCAAGCAGGGCGGCAGTGTGGCCGCGACCTTCCGCGAAACCCTGGAACTGGCGCGGCGCGCGGAAGCCCTGGGCTATAAGCGCTACTGGCTGGTGGAGCATCACAATACCCGCAGCGTGGCGGGCGCGGCGACCGCGGTGCTGATGGCCCATGTCGCCGCTCACACCAAGACCATCCGCGTCGGCGCGGGCGGGATCATGTTGCCCAATCACGCGCCGCTGATGGTGGCGGAACAGTTCGGCACCCTGGCCGCGCTTTACCCCGGACGCATCGACTTGGGGCTGGGCCGCGGCGTGCCCTGCGATCCGGCCACGCTTCAGGCGCTCAGGCGCACACCCAATGATGCGGGCGAATTTCCCCGCGATGTGCAGGAGCTGCTGTTTTTCCTCAAGCCCGCGGCGCCAGGTCAAAGGGTGCGCGCCATACCCGGCGAAGCCGCCGGCGTGCCGGTATGGCTGCTGGGCTCAAGCCTGGGCGGCGCCCAGCTTGCCGCCAGCCTGGGACTGCCCTTCGCCTTCGCCGCGCATTTCGCCCCGGACCAGCTGGACGTGGCGCTTGCCACCTATCGCGGGCGGTTCGCGCCCTCGGCCTGGCTCGACAGGCCGCAGGTCATGCTTTCGCTCACGGTTGTCGCCGCCGATACGGATGAGGAGGCGCGGCTGCTGTTCTCCAGCGCCCAGCAGGCCAGTGATGCGCCGCTGCCGCCGCCCATCGCCGATTATGAAAAGACGCTTGATCCACAACGCCTGGCGCTGATCCGCGGTGCCTTCCGCCATTCGGTTGTGGGCGGGCCCGAAACGATCGCAAAAGGCCTGGCCGATTTCATCGCCCGCTACCGCCCGGACGAGGTGATCGTGACGGCGCAGATCTTCGATCACGCCGCGCGGCTCAGGTCTTTCGAAATTCTCAGCGCGGCCGCGGGGCTGGGCTCATCGGCATGACATTCATCGGCAGATTGGGCGGAGGCATGGTCGCCACGCTGCCAATGTCCATATCGGCAAAGCTGGGTGGCTTGGCGTAGGGATCGTAGCTCACGGTGCCCAGGGCCTGCGGCGCGGTCGCGATCAGGCCGCCGGTGTCGGTGGCATAGGGCTGGCCGTTGGGATTGCCGTCCGGTCCCATGCATCCCGCAAGGGCCAAAGCCGCCACCAGGGCGGCGCCGATCTCAAATCTCATGCCTTGATTCCATCCGCTGTTCCCAGGAACCGGAGCATGGCATGGCAATCCAGGTTCCGGCTACCCTTGTGTACCCCATGCGCACGTCTTTAATGCCGGCAAAAGTCCATAATGTTGAGGGGGATTTCATGAAACGCTTGGCTTTGGCGCTGACACTGACAGCGTTGCCCACGGCTCTGGCCGCCCAGCCCCAGCCGCCCGCGCCGGCTATGGCCACGCCGCCGGCTTACAATGCCGGTGGTCTGCCCCGAACCCCGACCTATTCCGCAGTCGAGGGCCAGCCCATCGACAGCCGCACACCGGAAAAGAAGGCTGATACCCGCCAATTCCCGGAACAGACCCGCGCGCCCTATCACCATGCCACCGATTTCAAGGTGACGGTGCTGACCAGCCAGCTGCATGCCGCCTGGGCCAGCGCGCTCTTGCCCGACGGCAAGCTGCTGGTGACCGAGCGTCTGCCGGGGGCTTTCCGCATTGTGGGCCAGGACGGCAGCCTGTCGGCGCCGCTATCGGGGCTTGAGGGACTGCATGTGTCCCAGCCCATGACCGGCCTGCTGGACGTGGTGCTGGACCCCGGCTTTGCCAGCAATCACATCCTCTACTTCACTTACTTCGAATATTTCGACAAGACGGTCTATAACACCTCGATCGCGCGGGCAGTGCTGGACGAAGGCGCGGGCGCCATTCGCGACGTGAAGGTGTTGCTCAAGACCCGTCCCTTCGCGCCCAATGACCAGACCCTGGCGGCGGGCACCAAGACCGGCGGGCGCATCGCCATCGGCCGCGACGGCTATCTCTATGTCACGGTCGGCGACCGCGACAATGCCGGCCCGCGGCCCTGGACCGTGGCCCAGTATCTCGACACCGATCTGGGCAAGGTGATCCGCATCACCAAGGATGGCGCGCCTGCGCCCGGTAATCCTTTCACGGGCAAGCCCGGCGCCCTGCCGGAGATCTGGGCCTATGGTATCAGAAGCCCGGAGGGCCTGGCTTTCGCGCCCGATGGCGGCCTCTATGAAGTCGAACACGGCCCGCGTGGTGGCGACGAATTCAACCTGATCAAGAAGGGCGTCAATTATGGCTGGCCCCTTATCACACACGGCATCGATTATGGCGGCAAGCCGGTCGGCGACGGCATTGTTGCCGCGCCCGGCATGGAGCAGCCGGTCTATTACTGGTCGCCGTCCACCGCGCCATCCGGTCTTGCCTTCTACAAGGGCAAGTCGAAAGCCTGGGAAGGCAGCGTGTTCGTGGGCATGCTCAATGGCCGGCTGCTCGACCGCATCAAGCTGGTCAATGGCAAGGTGATCGAGGAAGAGGCCATGCTCAACGACATGAAGCAGCGCTTCCGCGATGTGCGGATGGGCAGCGACGGGGCGGTCTATGTGCTGACCGATGCCGGCGGCGCCGCGATCAGCGATGACACCAAGCCTGTCGGCCAGCTGTTGAAGATCACGCCGGCGGGGTGATGACGCGCCTTTACTGGTTGTCGATGCGCCGCCGCGGCGCCGGCTCTTCACCGCCAGGTAGTTTGAAAGCGACAAATTCGGACGAGAAGCCGCGCCCGCCGATCGCCAGCACGATATACTGCCTCCCCTTGAGCATATAGGTCATGGGCGAGCCCGACTGTTCCGCCGGCATGAATACCGCGCCCTTTTCCTCGCCGGTCGCCTTGTCATAGGCGCGCAGGCGAGCGCCCTTGCGCCCGGTCTCGTCGGTATAGGTCTGGGGATCGCCGCAGATCACCAGCGATTTGGTGGTCAGCGGCGCGATCTTGCCGATCATGCCGGTGCGCGGGATCTTGATGCCTTTCAGCGCCGGATTGTTGCGGATGAAGTCCGGCGTCTCGCCATGGGCGACCTGCCAGGCCTGGGTGCCGGTCTTGAGATCGGTGGCGGTGATGCGGCCGTAAGGCGGCTTGATCAGCGGCAGCCCGTCCACCGTCAGGTCGTTTATGCGGATGCCGGGCGGCGAGGGCAGGTTGGCATGGACGAAATCGAACTGGCCCAGCCTGTGCTCGGGATTGGGGATGATGCCGCCGATATTCAGCGGATTGGTCTGGGAATAGGTGTAGACGGTGCAGGTTTCCGGATCATAAGACCCGCCCGGCCAGTTGATGCCGCCGATATAGCCCGGCAGGTTGATGACGCCGAAAGGACCTTCCTTCTTCTCGATGATTGGCGCGGTATAGAGCGGGCCGAGCTTGTAATGGCTGGCCAGGGCAAGCGCCTTCTGGTGCAGTTCCGGCGTCCAGTCGATCAGGTCGTCGGACGTCACCCCCTGGCGGTCCACCGCCGGCGGTTTGGTGGGGAAAGGCTGGGTGGGCGAATACCATTCGCCCGGCACATCGCCCGGGGTCACCTTCTTCTCGCGGATCGGCCAGATCGGCTCGCCGGTCTCGCGGTTCAGCACATACAGGAAGCTCTGCTTGGTGGGCTGACACAGCGCCTTGACGATCTTTCCATTGTGGGGGATGTCGCACAGGATCGCGGCGGCGCAGACGTCATAGTCCCACAGCCCGTGATGGATCAGCTGGTAGTGCCACTTGCGCTGGCCGGTGAGGATGTCGACCGCGACGATGCTGTCGCTGAACAGGTCGGAGCCGGCGCGATAGATGCCCATCTGGTCGCCGGTGGGCAGCTCGACGCCCAGATAGGGCAGCCCCAGCTCCTCGTCGGCGGAAATCTGGGCCCAGTCGCCGGCATTGCCCGCGGCTTCCGCGTCGCCCGCATGGAGCCAGGTGTCGTAACCGAACTCGCCCCTTTTGGGGATGTTGTGGAAGATCCAGAGCCGCTTGCCGGTCCTGACGTCGAAGCCGCGCACATAGCCCTTGGCATTGTCCTTCACCTGCGGCGTGTTGCCGGCGGTATGGGCGGCGCCGATGATCACCACCCCCTTGGCGATGGTGGGCGCGGAATGAAGCCCGATATCGGCGGTGTCGAGATCCAGGTCCTGATCGTCATTGAGCTTCAGGTCCACCATCCCGCCGGCGCCGAAATTGGGATCGGCAAGGCCGGTTTTGGCGTCCAGCGACATCAGTTGATAGCCGATGGTCACATAAAGAATGCGTTCGTCATCGCCGTCGCGCCAATAGCCCACGCCGCGCCCGGAATATTGCCGCGGCGAATTCCCGGCGCGGGCGCCTTCATCGGGGCCCTTGTGCAGCCACAGCACTTCGCCGCTCGCCGCATCCAGGCAGACCACGTCGCGGCGCGAACCGGCGGTGGCGTAAAGCCGGCCGCCGATCAAAAGCGGCGTGCATTGCAGGACGAATTCCGGATGGGTGCCGAGATTGTCGGTCTTGAACTGCCAGGCCACCTGCAGCTGGTTGAAGTTGGCGGCATTGATCTGGTCCAGCGCCTTGTAGCGCCAATAGGCCAGATTGCCGCCATAGACCGGCCAGTCGGTGTCGCCCGCGTTGGATTGCGGTGGGGCCGGCGCCGGCTCGGCGCGCAAGGGCGAAGCGGCGAAGGCAAGGCCCGCGGCCGTGGTGGAAAGCATCAGTCGACGGTTAAGCGCGCGCATGGCCTTGTCCTGGAGGGTTTCCCGCTCCGGGTAGGCGTTCTGTTTCGCTTGAAGGAGCGGCCGGACACTACGCAACGCGCAAGGCTTCACCAAGCGCCGCGGCTTGCGGCAGGTTGTCCGCCTACCGATTGATGCCGGGCGGCAGGACCGGCGGCGGCGTGGCGATGGGGGCCAAGCCGTTTGCCGACATGGGCTGCTGCGGCGGCTGGTTGTTGTTCCGGGGCAGGTTCAACACATTGGCCAGGCCCTGCATGGGATTGACCACCGGGAAGGGCACTTGATTACCGTTCGGACAGTTTTGTCCCACGCCGCAGGCAGGCTGTACCTGTGCCATGGCGGGAACCGCGGCAGCCAGCAGGAAAGCGAGAGCAAGCGTCGATCTCATATTGTCGAAACGTCCCATGGCCGAACTTGTTCAGTGCTCGCCGAAGTGGAACTGCGCGCCGGAGCGTATGCCGGTAGGCCAGCGCGATGTCACCGTCTTCAGCCTTGTATAGAAGTGTATGCCTTCCGGGCCATAGACGCCATGGGATCCGAAGATCGAGGATTTCCAGCCACCAAAAGAGTGGTAACCGACCGGAACCGGGATGGGGACATTGATTCCCACCATGCCGACCTGGATGCGGTTGGTGAAGTCGCGGGCCGCATCGCCGTCGCGGGTGAAGATCGCGGTGCCGTTGGCGAAAGGATTGGCGTTGATCAGTCCCACCGCCTCTTCGTAGCTCTGGCTGCGCACCACTGACAACACGGGCCCGAAGATTTCGTCCCGGTAGACGCGCATCTTGGGTGTGACACGGTCGAGCAAGGTGCCACCCAGCCAGAAGCCCTTCTCATAGCCCTGCTGCAGCTTCAGGCCCCGGCCATCCACCACCAGTTCGGCGCCTTCGGTCTGGCCGGCATCGATATAAGAGGCGACCTTGTCGCGGTGCGCCTCCGTCACCAGAGGCCCCATCTCCGCGGCCGCGTCGGTGGACGGACCGATCTTCAGCGCCTGGACCCGGGGCTTGAGACGAGCCACCAGCGCGTCGGCGGTTTTGGCGCCCACCGGCATCCCGACCGACACCGCCATGCAGCGTTCGCCCGCCGAACCATAGCCCGCGCCCATCAAGGCATCCGCCGCCTGGTCGAGATCGGCGTCGGGCATCACCACCAGATGGTTCTTGGCGCCGCCCAGCGCCTGCACGCGTTTTCCAGCCGCACAACCGCGGCCATAGACATATTGGGCGATGGGTGTTGAGCCCACGAAACTCACCGCGGCGATGCCGGGATGATCCAGGATCGCGTCCACCGCGGACTTGCCGCCATGCACGACGTTGAGAACGCCATCCGGCAGGCCCGCTTCGCGCCACAGCTCATGCAAAAGATTGGGCGCCGACGGATCGCGCTCCGATGGTTTCAGGATGAAGGCGTTGCCACAGGCGAGCGCCATGGGGATCATCCATAACGGAACCATGACGGGAAAATTGAAGGGCGTGATGCCCGCGACCACGCCAAGCGGCTGGCGCATGTCATGGCAATCCATCTCCGACGACACGCCGGCGCTGTAGCTGCCCTTGAGCAGATGGGGAATGCCGCAGGCGAACTCCACCACCTCCTGGCCGCGGGCCACTTCGCCCAGCGCGTCGGCATGGGTCTTGCCATGCTCGGCGCTGATGGCGCGGGCGAGTTCCTCCTTGCGCGCGTCCAAAAGGCGCCGCATCTCATACATTACCCTGGCGCGGCGAACAGGCGTGGCCGCGGCCCAGGCCGGCAACGCGGAATGCGCCGCCTGTACCGCGGCTTCGATCTCGGCCGCGCCGCCGGAGGCGACGTCACCGGTCTGTTCGCCGGTGGCGGGGTTGAACACCGGCAAATGGCTGCTTCCGGCGACGGACCGGCCTGAAATAATGTGGCTGATTGTTTTCATGGCCCCATCCTTAGCATGGACCGGGCGCGTCGTGGATTCAGGTGAAAATCCGGGTTCTCGCGCCAATCCCTGCAGGCTGTTTCGCCACACGTGCGCTCACATGCGATTCGAATTGCCGCCGGTGTCGGCGCGCTGCGGTTGTTTCGTCGACACGCGGCGGATTGTTGGAAAGATTTTGCGCAATTCTGTGCCCGTCTTTTGTGCTTTCGCAAATCCGGTCTCAATCCATCATGGAACCGACTCTTTCTCGTCATGAATTTTGCGGTCAGTCGCGTACGCTTCATTCCCAACCGCGATGATTTTAAAAATATGTCATCGGAATTTTAGCGCGTTGTAATGACTTGCCCCTCTTCTCGCGCCTGCGGGAAACAACAAGCACAATTAGGGGTACATCGTGGGGCGTTCTGCACGGCTGAAATCTGCGTTGAAAGTGACGGCGTTTACTGGCTTGGGATGTTTTTTCATCCATGCGCAACAGGCCCATGCCCAGGCAACCGGCACGCTGACGGTGGAACAGGTGGAAATTTCCGCCTCTCAGGACAATTCCTTCGAGGGGGTTGTTTCACAGCAGGAATCGCCCAAGACGCGCGAAATCATCACCCAGCAATATATTTCCCAGCAGCCGACGGGCGCCAACGCCCTGTCGGACCTCAATCTTGTTCCGAGCGTCAATTTCACCAATGATGATCCCTATGGCATGTCGGGAAGCGGCGGCCATCTGAGCATCCGCGGCATCAAGGGCGCCAATATCGCCGAAATGGTCGACGGCGTGCCTCTCAATGACGCCGGCAATTACGCGATCTATGCCGGCGAACTCGTCGATCCCGAGGTCATTTCCAACGTCAACGTCATTACCGGCTCCACGGACGTGGACAGCCCCACCTCCTCGTCCCTTGGCGGTTCTGTCAACATCAACACACTCACCCCGACGGACACGATGGGCGGTTTTCTGACCAGCTCCGCCGGCTCCTTCAACTACTGGCGTGTTGCCGGCCTGGTGAACACGGGGGAAATCGGTCCCTGGGGCACCAAGATGTGGGTCGAGGCGTCCCAGCAGATGAACGAAAAATTCACCGGCGTCGGACGCGACAAGAAATGGCAGGTCAATTTCAAGATCTATCAGGACCTGCATCATTACGACGACTTTATCGCCATCGCAGGTTTCTACGACCGGCAGCTCGCCGATTTCTATTTCGGTGACGATTTCGCGTCCTACACGACGTCCACCACGACGGCCAATCCGCATCCGCTCTATACCGGCGGATTCAACTACAACAGAACGCTCGCTGTTCCGTGGAATTCCGATTATTCAAATACCTATGTGCTGCCCAGCAGCACGTCGGCCAATTCGATGTTCCAGGGTGTGGAAGAAAACCCCACCTGGACCGGCAATATCCGGGGAGCGTCGCGGTTCACGATCTTCGACACCCTCCATCTGACGATTGACCCAAGCTATCAGTGGGTTCTCGCCAATGGCGAAGGCTCGACCAATATCGCCGGAACCGATCCCAGGCTGGCCGGCACCGGCCTGACCACCAACCTTTCCAATTATCAGGCCTGCCACAATGCCGCCGGCGTCATCACCGGCATCGATCTCGACGGCGCCATGAGTGGCGGCAACCCGGTTTGCAGCGACTCCGTGCGGCTGCTCAGCCCCAGCAATACCCAAACCAGCCGCCTGACGCTCGACACGTCATTGATCTGGAACATCACGCCCAGCGATCTGGTGCAGTTCTCCTATGCCTGGGACCACGCCAATGTGAAGCAGACCGGCGAGTATGGCCAGCTTCAGACGGATGGTTATCCCGATAGCATTTTCGGCGGACTGCCTGGCTATGGCACGCCGATCCTGGCGGCCGACGGCAGCATCTTCCAGAAGCGCAATCGCAAGACCGTGGCGGAACTCGATCAGGGCGCCGTGGAATATATCGGCCATTATTTCGACAATACCGTACGGGTTGATATCGGGGTGCGCGATCCGTTCTTCTCCCGCGACCTCAGTCAGCTTTGCTATACCCAGCCCCCGTCCAATGTCTATTGCACGGCCTCTGCGTCGCTCGCCAATCCGGCCTATCCCGTTTCTCCGTTCCATATCCACACCAACTACAACAAGTTTTTGCCGAATGCCGGGGTGACCTGGAACATCGACGACATCAGTTCCGTATTTTTCGACTACACCAGCGCGCTGAATGCCCCCGTCAATGACGACCTCTACTCGATCGCCGTGGTGGGCTTCGGCACGTCCGCCACCGCTGTCGGCCAGGACACTGTGAAGCCTGAAACCACCAAGACATATGAGGGGGGCTATCGCTACCAGACCGCCACGCTCAACGCGACGGGCGACATCTATTATGAGGAGGACGACAACCACATTGTGCAGTCCTTCAACCAGCAGACCAATGACAGCATCGACCAGAATGTCGGCGCGGTGGACTATTATGGCGTGGAGGGCATCCTGGCCTGGAACCCGCTCGACAATCTCACCCTGATCCAGTCATTCGCCTACAACCACAGCGAATATATGAGCAACATCCCCTATAGCGCGACGACCGTCATTCCGACCCACGGCAAGATAGCGGCCGATACCCCGTTGTGGATGGTTTCGCAGCGCGTCACTTATCAGGAAGGCAATCTGCTGTTTGGCGTCCAGTGGAAGTATGTCGACAAGCGCTATGTGACGCTGGTCGATGACCTGGTGGTTCCGGCCTATACGACATTCGACGCCGATATTCGCCTGGACTTGGCCTCCGCCTTCCCGAGCCCATGGATCCATGAGGGGACCTATCTGCAGTTCAATATTCTGAACATTTTCAACGAGAAGTATCTGGGGTCGCTGAACACCACCTCCACCAACAACGCGGCGTTGCCCTATTACAGCCAGGCCTATGGCTATCAGGGGGCGCCGACGACGATCCAGGTTTCGCTCAAGACCACATTCTAGTTTGTTTCGATCTCATGGGCCCGGTTCTTGGCCCGTGGTGATCGCCATGGGATAGGACACCGAAGGCCGGCCGCAGCGCCGGCCTTCGTGCTTTGCGGGAGGGTTTGATGCGCAATCTGTTTTTCGCCGGCCTGCTGGTGCTGGCGCCGGGACAGGCTTTCGCCTGGGGCTATGCCGGTCATCAGATGATGGGAGAGGCGGCGGTGCGCCATTTCCCCGCCGAACTGCCCCAGTTCCTGCGCACCGGGCTTGCTGCGACCCAGATCGGCACCCTGTCGCAGGAACCCGACACGTCGCGCGGTTCCGGCCAGCCGCATGATGCCGATCTCGATCCCGGGCATTTCCTGGATCTGTCGGATGACGGCAGCGTGCTGGGCGGGCCAAAGCTTTCGGCCCTGCCGCCCACCCGCGAGGACTATGACACCGCGCTGCGCGCCATCGGCAGCGACGAATACAAGGCTGGCTTTCTGCCCTACAACATCATGGATGGCTGGGAACAGCTGGTGCACGACTTCGCCCTGCTGCGTGCCTACAACGCGGCGCTCGCCCATGCGAAGAATTTCCACCTGAGCACCGCGGACCGCCGCGCCTATGCCCAGCTCATTTCCCTGCGCGAACTGATTACTCTGCGCGATCTAGGGTACTGGGCGCATTTTGTCGAAGACGCCAGCCAGCCCATGCACGTCACCGTCCATTATAACGGCTGGGGCGACGGCCCCAATCCGGAAGGCTTTGTCACCGGCCCCGGCCTGCATGCCAAGTTCGAGAGCGATTTCGTCGCCGCCAATGTCCGGGAAGCCGACATAGATGCCGCGATCGAGCCCTTTCGGCCCTGCGATGGCGCGATCCAGGACTGCACCCAGCAATATCTCGCCGCCACCGCCCGCCGGACGGTCAAGGTCTATCAACTGGAAAAGCAGGGCGCTTTTGACACGCCCACGCCGGAATCCAAGGCCTTCGCGGTCGAACGTCTGGCCGCGGGCGTCACTATGCTGCGTAACATGGTGGTGGACGCGTGGCATGCTTCCGCCCAGGCCATGCTGGGCGCCCAGATCAAGGCACCGGTGGCCGACTATGAGTCCGGCAAGGCTCTGATTGGCCTGCCCTCCCAGCGTTAGGCGGCCGGCTATCATATCAACCGCTAGTGTCCCGATTGCGAAGTTCGCTCTGAGCCTGATATCGATCATATTACGAACTTCGAAACCACGACACGAGGAGCAGGCCCCATGAAACTGGTCATCGCCATTATCCAGCCCCACCGCCTGGACGCAGTGCGCCTGGCGCTTACCGAAATCGGCATCAATGGCATGACGGTGAGCGAGGTGCGCGGCTATGGCCGCCAGAAAGGCCATACCGAAATCTATCGCGGCGCGGAGTACACCATTTCCTTCCTGCCCAAGCTCAAGATCGAGGTGGCGCTGCCCGACGAGCGCGTGGATGACGCCATCGCCGCCATGACCCGGGCGGCGCGGACGGGACGCATCGGCGACGGCAAGATATTCACCCTGGATCTCAACGCCGCCTTGCGGGTGCGCACCGGCGAAACCGGGGAGAACGCGCTATAAGAAGAACCGGCGGCTGTGCGCCGCCGGCTTCTTTTGTTTCAGTGATGGCCGTGATGCTCCGCATGCGCCTTGCTGGCTTCGGCGGCATGATGATGGGCATGGTGGCCATGGCCCGAGGCGGTATGAGCGTGATGCGCCGCGGCATCAGCGTCATCATCTTCATAATGCTTGGCGGCTTCGCGGTGGTGATGGGCGGCCTTTTCGTGATGCTCGGCGGCGTCCTGGTGATGCTTGCTGGCGGGATGTTTGTGCAACATGGGGTATCTCCCTGAAATTCGCCGTGCCGGATGACGCGGCGCAACATCAGCCTAGGCGCGGATTCGCGACGCCCATGAGCCGGATACCCCCGATTTCGCAAAGTTCATCTCCCGTTCTTTTGCACTGCAGCAACTGCGTTGCAGAACCATTGTCATCAAAGCGTCGCGCGGCCAGCCTTCTATGCGGCTCGGGTAATAGGGGACGAAAAGAATGACCGACATTGCCGTAGACGTGAAAACGGAGGCCTATCACGGCCGGGGTGCGCCGCATCTGGACCAGAAGCCAAGTCCGATCGGCGCCATTGTCTTTTTCTGCCTGCTCGCCGCCGGCATCGGTTACGGCGTGAAAGGCCTCCTGGACGACACCGCCAGCGTGCATGAGCCCCTGGAGTTCGGCGTGTTCGCTTTGCTGGGCCTGGCGCTCCTGATCGCGCTGGGTTTTGAATTCGTCAACGGCTTCCATGACACCGCCAATGCGGTGGCGACGGTGATCTACACCCACTCGATGCAGCCGATGGTGGCCGTGATCTGGTCGGGCTGCTGGAACCTCTTCGGCGTGCTGGTTTCCACCGGCGCGGTCGCCTATTCGATCATCACCCTGTTGCCGGTCGAGCTGATCCTTCAGGTCGGGTCCGGCGCGGGCTATGCGATGATATTCGCACTGCTGATAGCAGCCATCATGTGGAACCTCGCCACCTGGGCGTTGGGCATTCCCAACTCTTCCAGCCATGCGCTGATCGGTTCGGTAATGGGCGTGGGCCTTGCCAACCAGCTGATGGCGCCGGCCGGACAGGCGACCTCCGGCGTGGACTGGGGCCAGGCGGGCACCGTGTTCAGCGCCCTGTTCTGGAGCCCGCTGATGGGCTTTGTCGCCTCCGCGGCGCTGCTGCTGGTCATGAAGTCCCTGATCCGCAAGCCGGAGCTTTATACCGCGCCCAAGAGCCAGCAGCCGCCGCCGCTGTGGATCCGCGGCCTGCTGATCCTGACCTGCACCGCCGTGTCCTTCGCCCATGGCGGCAATGACGGCCAGAAGGGCATGGGCCTGATCATGCTGATCCTGATCGGCGCGGCGCCCACGGCCTATGCGCTCAACCGCACCATGCCGGAGAGCGCCACGCCTGCCTTCATCAGCGCGGCCCAGTCGGCCGGCCAGGTCTTCGCCGCCCATGACGGTGGCCAAGCCCTGCCGTCCGCGGCCGCTGCACGCAAGACGGTGGGTGACGCGCTGCGTGACAAGAAGCTCAACCAGCCGCAGGTCTTTGCCGCCCTGTCGATGCTGTCGGGCGACATCGCCGCCAACGTCAAGAGCTATGGTTCGATCAGCCATGTTCCGGCGGCCCAGACGCCCAACCTGCGCAATGACATGTATCTGACCGGCGACGCCATTCGCCTCCTGCCCAAGCAGGGAGCGAAGTTCAGCGCGCCGGAGACCGCAACGCTGAAGACCTATTCCGATGGCCTGCTGAAAGGCACCCGCTTCATTCCGCTGTGGGTGAAAGTCTGCGTCGCCATCGCGCTGGGCCTCGGCACCATGGTGGGCTGGAAGCGCATTGTGGTGACGGTGGGCGAACGCATCGGCAAGACGCATCTGACCTATGGACAGGGCGCCGCCGCCGAGCTGGTCGCGGCCGGCACCATTCTGGGCGCGGAGTTCATCGGCCTGCCGGTCTCCACCACCCACATCCTGTCCAGCGGCGTGGCGGGCACCATGGCGGCCAACGGTTCGGGCCTGCAATGGAGCACGGTGCGCTCGATCGCCCTGGCCTGGGTCATCACCCTGCCGGCGGCGATGATGCTGGCGGGCGGCCTTTATTTCCTGCTGCGCATGTTCATCTGACCGGCGCAAGGCCAGTCCCAAGCTTGCCCTTTATGGGGGCCTGTGGAATCCATCGTCCGGATGACCACAGGCCCCCATAATTCCTTGTCCCATGCCGCGATACTAGCGCGGCGTTCGGCCAGGGACCGGCTGCGGGCGCTCACCGTCACGCGCGGGCGCGATTTTACCTCCAACGATTACCTGGCGCTGGCGGAATCGGCGGTCTTGCGCGATGCGGCGGCGCAAGCGCTGGCACGCGGCGTGCCGCTGGGCGCGGGCGGTTCGCGGCTGCTCCGCGGCAATCATCCCGAACATGAAGCGTTGGAAGAGGAAGCCGCCAGCTTCTTCGGCAGCGAGACCGCGCTCTATTTCCCCACCGGCTTTGCCGCCAATGCGGCGATCGCCGCCACTTTGCCGCGGCGCGGCGACCTGATCGTCCATGACGCGCTGATCCATGCCAGCTTCCGCGACGGGCTCGAACCGGCGCGCATCGCGGCCGTAGAGGCCCCGCACAACAATGTCGGCGCGATGGACGACATCATCCGCGGCTGGCGCGCAAGCGGCGGCGACGGCCAGGTGTGGATCGCGGTCGAGACGCTTTATTCCATGGATGGCGACCGCGCGCCCTTGCCGGACCTGGTGCGGCTGGCGGCGCGGCACGACGCCATGCTGGTGCTGGATGAAGCCCATGCCACCGGCGTGCATGGCGATGAGGGCAGGGGGCTTTTGAATCAAACAATGGGCGCGGCCTATGAAGGCGCCCCCAACATCATCTCGCTGCACACCTGCGGCAAGGCATTGGGCGCGGCCGGGGCGCTGGTCTGCCTGCCCAGGCTGCACCGCGATTTCATGGTCAATCGCGGCCGCGCCTTTATCTATTCCACGGCGCCGTCGCCGTTGATGGCGGCGGTGGTGCGCGCCAGCCTGAAGATCATCGCCGGCGCCGGGCAGGAGCGCACCCAGCTTGCCGCCCTGGTGCGCCATGCCGAGGCGGGTCTCGCAAAATTGGGGCTGGGCGTTTCCGGCTCGCAGATCCAGCCCATCATCATCGGCGAAGACCGCCGCGCCGTGGCGCTTGCCGCCGCCTTGCAGGCGCGGGGCCACGATATCCGCGCCATTCGTCCGCCCACCGTGCCGGAGGGCACCGCGCGGCTGCGTCTTGCGCTCACGCTTCATGCCTGCGCGGCTGACCTGGACGCCCTGTTCGCCGATCTGGCCGCCGAGATGGCGCTGTCATGAGATTTGTCGTCCCATGAGGTTCGTGGTTACCGGCACCGACACCAATATCGGCAAGACCATATTCTGCGCCGGTCTCTGCGGGCTTTTGGGCGCGCGTTACTGGAAGCCGGTTCAGGCCGGGCTGGACGGTCCGACCGACAGTGACCTGGTCGCCGAATTTGCCGGCGTCGAGGTCGTGCCGGAAGCCTATCGCCTCAAGCTTGCCGCCTCGCCGCATCAGGCGGCGGCGGAAGAGGAGATCACGATCGACCCGGACGCACTTGTCCTCCCCGATGGTCCGCTGGTGATTGAAGGCGCGGGCGGGCTGATGGTGCCGCTTACCCACCAGACCCTGTTCATCGATGTTTTCGCCCGCTGGTGCATTCCCCTGATCCTTTGCGCCCGCACCCGGCTGGGCACCATCAACCACACCCTGCTTTCGATTGAAGCGATCCGGGCCCGCGACATTCCGCTGTTGGGGGTGGCTTTTATCGGCGACGCCAACAATGAAAGCGAACAGGTCATCATCGAACACGCGCAGGTCAAACGGCTGGGACGGCTGCCGGTGATCGAGCCCCTGACCGCGGGCCGGCTGGCCGGCGTGTTTGCCAAAACCTTCGAACGCCAGGATTTCGCGTGAGTTCCCCCGCCCATCGTCCCATTGTCTGGCACCCCTTTACCCAGCATGCGCTTTCCGGTGAGGCACCCCTGGTCATTGGCGGCGAAGGCGCCTGGCTTGACGTTGCCCCCTCCGGCTTCGCTGTCCCCGCGCGCGATGCGCGCGAAACATTTAAGGGGCGCTCCGTGCCCGGGGACAGCTACGCCGCCTCCCTCGTCGGGGGCGCTGATGCGCCCTCGGGGGAGGGGAAACCGACGAGGTTGCTGGACGCGATCTCCTCCTGGTGGGTGATCACCCATGGCCACCGCCATCCCAGGATCGTGGACGCCATCAAGCAGCAGATCGACAGGCTGGATCAGGTGATCTTCGCGGGGTTCACCCATCAGCCGGCGGAAGATCTGGCGCGCGGCCTGATCGACATCGCACCCAAAGGGCTCGCCCATGTCTTCTATTCCGACAGCGGTTCGACCGCTGTGGAGGTGGCGCTGAAGATGGCGCTGGGCTTCTGGAAAAATCGCGGCGAGCGGCGCAGCCGCATCGTGGCGCTGGAGCACGCCTATCATGGCGACACCGTGGGCACCATGTCAGCGGGCGCGCGCGGGGTGTTCAATGCGGCTTATGAACCGCTGCTGTTCGATGTGGCGCGGCTGCCGTTTCCCGCACTGGGCCGTGAACAGGAAACACTGGATGCGCTGGAGCAGGCGGCGAAAGGCGCCGCCGCCCTGATCGTCGAGCCCCTGATCCTGGGCTCGGGCGGAATGCTGACCTATCCGCCTGGTCTGCTGCGTGCGATAGCGGATATCTGCCGCCGCCATGGTGCATTGTTCATTGCCGATGAAGTGATGACCGGCTTTGGCCGCACCGGCAGCCTGTTCGCCTGCAACCAGGCGGACATCACGCCGGATATTCTCTGTCTGGCCAAAGGCCTGTCGGGAGGCAGCCTGCCGCTTGCCGCCACGCTCTGCACGGCCGAGATTTTTGACGCCCATTGTTCCACCGACCGCAGCCGCACTTTCTTTCACTCCAGCTCCTTCACCGCCAATCCGGTGGCCTGTGCGGCGGGATGCGCCAATCTGGAGATCTGGAAGACGGAACCGGTGCGGGAGCGCATCGCCGCGCTGGGCGGCTTGCAGGAAGAACGGCTGGCGCGGTTCACCAATGACCAGCGGTTCGAAAATGTCCGCCGCCTGGGCACCATTGCCGCAATGGAACTGAAAGTGCCTGACCCCGGCTACCTGGCGGGGATCGGTCCGGAACTGACGGCTTTTTTCCATGCCCGCGGTGTGTTGCTGCGCCCCTTGGGCAACACCATCTATGTCATGCCGCCTTACTGCGTCACGGCGGCGGAGATGGACCTGGTCTATGATGCGATTGCGCAGGCGGCCGGAAAATTCGCGTAACCGGCGTGTGATCCCTGGCGAAGTAACAGGCGTAAAAGTTCCGGAGGCCGGTCATGAACCTCAAGCCGCTTTATCTGGTGATGGCAGCCGCCGCGGCGGCCGTGCTGGCACCATTTTTGACCATGCGCGCCTCCGCGGGCGATCTGGACAAGGAAATCCCCGCTGCCGCGGCCGACCCGGCCAATCCGGCGTCCAGCGAAGTGGCGGTGCTGGCGGGGGGCTGTTTCTGGGGCCAGCAGGGCCTGTTCGAACATGTCAAAGGCGTCACCAGGGTGGTTGCCGGCTATTCGGGCGGCGAGCGGGCGACCGCGCGTTACGGTCTGGTCAGCACAAGCACCACCGGCCATGCCGAATCGGTGCAGATCACGTTCGATCCGCATCAGGTGACATTTGGTCAGATTTTGCGGATCTATTTCTCGGTGGCGCATGATCCCACCGAAGTGAACCGTCAGGGTCCCGATGAAGGCACCCAGTATCGCTCCGAAATTTTCGCCGCCAGCCCTGAACAGGAAGCAACCGCCAAGGCCTATATCGCCCAGCTCGATACGGCGCATGTTTTTGCCGCCCCCATCGCCACCCGGGTGGAGCCGCTGAAGGGCTTTTATCCGGCGGAGGACTATCATCAGGACTATCTGGTCCAAAATCCCGATTCCTCATACATACGTATCAACGATTTGCCCAAGATCGAGGCCCTGAAGCAGGTCTGGCCGGATTTTTACCGAGCGCGGCCTGTGCTTCTGGCCGAAAAATAAGCCATTACGCCCCCGTTACCTTCACCAAAAGCGCTTGCCGCCCCCGGCTTGGGCGTTTCCTTTGCCGTTCTGATCTGGTAGGTCACGCCCCGGCTTGGGCCGCGATTTCCGCCAAAGGGCGGTTTTTGTGGGCAAATCCGAAGAAATTAAAGCGAAACCGAACCATGAAAATTGAACGTGTGATTGTGGGCGTTGTTGCGCTCCTGGTCGGCCTGCTGTTGGGCTGGATGGTGCGTGGCGTGGCGACCTACAATGTCCATGCGGCCCAAGTCGTGACCTATGAAGACTGGCGCGTGGCCTGTCCCTCGGCCGACAACAAGGATGCGGCCTGCGAGCTTTCCAGTGACCTGGTCGACAAGAGCCAGCCCAATGGCGCGGTGCTGGCGCGCGCCACCATCACCACCGACAAGGATGGCAAGCAGATCCTGGGTTTCACCCTGCCGTTCGGCGTGGCGCTGGAAGCGGGCATGGGAATGCGGATCGGCAAGGATCCGGTGAAGGTCATCCAATACCGCACCTGCAATTCGGTGGGCTGCATCGCCACGGTTCCCTTCGACGACACGCTCTCCAATTCCCTGAAGGGCACGGATGACGCGGCGGTTCTGTTCGCCGGCCTGGATGGCAAGCCGGTTTCGGTGCCCTTCTCCTTCCATGGCTATCAGAAGGGTCTGTCCGCCTTGAAAGGCGCCGAAGCCAAGCGTCATTCCTGGTTCTGGAGACTGTGGTCATGAAGCTGGCCCTGACGGGCATCGCAGCTGCTCTGGTGCTGGCCGCAGGCGCGGCGCCGGCGCAGCAGGCCCCGTCCGATCAGGGGCCCAAGGCGGATGTCGTCAAGACGGTGGGAGACTGGCAGGTGCGCTGTTTCGGCGTGCAGAACCAGAACCCCTGCGACCAGTTCTGGCAGCAGGTTGATCCGCGCACGGGCCAGCGGATGGCCGCGGTCTCGATCGCCTATGCGCCCAATTTGGACCGTCATCTGGTCGTGATCATCGTGCCGCTGGGCGTTTCGATCCCCAAAGGCCTGACCGTCCAGACCGACAGCTACACCTCGCCGCTGATGCACTATCGCATGTGCTCGCGCGAAGGCTGTTTTGTGCAAATGGCGGACAATAGCCTGGTGGAAGCGCTGGCCAAGTCCGGCCCCGACGCCAAGCTCAATGTCGCCGGCGACGATGGCAAGGTCGTCAGCCTGCCTCTGTCGCTCAAGGGCTTTTCCGGAGCCCATGACGAGATGGTGAGCGACGCCAAGGCCCGGGCCAAGCCGGCCCCGGCCCCCGCCAAACCGTAAAGGCGGCCGCCGGGAATCCGCCGTCCAAATGTTGTGGAGACGAAGGTTATGAAAGCGTTTGAAGGAAAATCGGCCTCTCTTGTTGCGGCTGCGGCGTTCGGCGCCGCCCTGATCTGTGGTCCGGCGCTGGCGCAGGCCCCGGCCGCGCAGGCCCCCGCCGCCAAGCCCGAGCAGAAGCAGTTCGATGACTGGCAGGTGCGCTGTTTCCCGGTGCAGAGCCCAAGTCCCTGCGACATGTTCCAGGAAGTGGGGAACCAGCAGCGCAGCCAGCGCATCCTGTCGATATCGATCGCCTATGTCCCCAGCATGGACCGCTATGCCCTGCAGGTCGCGGTGCCGCCGGGTGTCGCGCTCCCCAAGGGGCTGAGCCTGCAGACCGACAGCTACACCTCGCCGGTGATGCGTTATCGCCGCTGCGACCGTGACGGTTGCTATGTCGAGACGGGTGTGGACAAGAACCTCATCGAAGGGATCGCCAAGTCCAGCCCGGACGGCAAGGCCAAGGTCAATATCAGCGCCGATAGCGGCAAGGCCGTCGGCATCACCTTTTACCTCAAGGGCTTTGCCGCCGCCCATGACGACATGGTGAGCGAAGCGCGGGCCAAGGCGAAGTCGGTGTCCCCCCAGGCGGGCGGCGCTGCGCCGGCCGCGCCAGCGGCGCCCAAGCAGTAGTCTGGCGCGCATTGATGAAAAGGCCGGTCGAAAGACCGGCCTTTTTCTTTTTCAGACCATGGTTGGCTTGAACGTCATTGCCACGCCGTTCATGCAGTACCGCAATCCCGTCGGCCTTGGTCCATCGTCAAAGACGTGACCCAGATGGCCGCCGCAACGGCGGCAATGCACCTCGGTGCGGGTCATGAACAAGCTGCTGTCGGTCTTGGTCAGCACGGCATTGTCCAGCGGCTTCCAGAAACTGGGCCAACCAGTGCCGCTGTCGAACTTGGTGTCCGAGGAATAAAGATCATTGGCGCAGCCGGCGCAGGCGAAGAGGCCCTTGTGATGCTCATTGTTCAGCGGCGAGGTGAAGGGCGCCTCGGTGCCTTCATGGCGCAGCACGTCATAGGCCTCGGGCGACAGGGTATTCTTCCACTCCGCATCGCTTTTGGTCACCTCATAGGCCTGGGCGGAGCCTGCACCCAGCACGGCGCCGCCCATCAGGGCGGCAAGAAAACGGCGTCGCTGCATATTCGCCTCCATCGCTGCCAGTATACGCAAGGATCAGTTCGCTGGATTGTCCGAAAAGTTACCGAACAAGATGGCCGGGAACCCAAGGGAAAATAGCCCGTTATCTCAAAAGCGTGCCACAGGCAGCAAAAACCCCATCAGGAGTACAGAATTATGGACAAGGACAGGATTGAAGGTTCGGCCAATCAGGCCAAGGGCGCCATCAAGCAGGCGGCCGGCAAGGTGACCGGCGACGCCAAGCTCCAGGCCGAAGGCGCGGCCGACAAGGCCAAGGGCAAGGTGCAGAATGCCGTGGGCGGCGCCAAGGATGCGTTGCGGGACGCCAGCAAACACTAAGACTTGCAGGTAAATCTTCGAAAAAGGCCCGGTCTCCAATTTGGGGGCCGGGCCTTTTCATGGGAATGTCTTTTGCTGCGCCTGTTTGGGGCAGGCTATACTCTGCCGTCCAAAGGAATTTTCATGATCCGTTTTCTGACCTGGCTCCGTTCCCTCCTGCTTTCCGTGCTCAACACCATCGCCAAGATGGCGGTCTTCGTGGTGCTGGTCATCGTGGCGCTCCTGGTGTTCGGGCTCGCCCATGGCGACGGGCTGCCGGGCAACATGGTGCTGGCGCTGGACCTGCGCGAACCGATCGATGATTCCGGCGCCGCCGCCGCCAGCATCTTCACACCCAAACGCGCCACGGTGATGGATGTGGTGCTGGGGCTGGATGCGGCGTCGCGTGACGCAAGGGTCAAGGGCATGGTGATGAAGCTGGGCAATGGCGCGCTTTCCACCGCCCAGGCCGAGGAGATCGGCGCCGCCGTCCAGCGCTTCCGCAGCCATGGCAAGTTCGTGCTTGCCCAGACCAGCGCCTTCTTTGGCGCCGGTCTGGGCGATTATCTTGCCGCCAGCGCCGCCAACGAAATCTGGATCCAGCCCAAGGCGCCGTTCTCGCCCGCCGGCGCGGGCGGCAGCGAACTGTTCCTGCGCGGCACGCTCGACAAGATCAATGCAGTGCCCCAGATGGCCAAGCGCGCCGAATACAAAAGCGCCGCCGACATGTTCATGGAAAAGCAGATGACGCCGGCCGACCATGAGCAGCTCACGGCGCTGATGAATTCGGTCTATGATTCCGCCGTCACCCAGATGGCGGCCAACCGCCATATCACGCGGCCCGAAGTGATCGCGGCGCTGGAGGCGAGCCCGCAATTCGCCGAGGATGCGCGCTCGCGCCATCTGGTCGACCGCATCGGCTATGACGACGAGGCCCGCGCCGCCGCGCAAGCCCGCGCCGGCGAGGGTGCCAAGCTCACCAAATTCACCGACTATGTGAAGAATGTGACCCATATCGGCACGGCCAATATCGCCGTGGTCGAGGCGGCCGGCGAAATCCGCGACGGCACGGCGCACAATTCCCTGCTCAACACCGCCGCCGGCATCGCCAGCGACGACCTGTCGGCGGCGATCGCGCAGGCCGCGCGCGACAAGAACATCAAGGCCATCGTGCTGCGGGTGGATTCGCCCGGCGGTTCGGTGACGGCGTCCGACCAGATCCTGCATGCGGTGAAGGTGGCGCAAAAGGCCGGCAAGCCGGTGGTGGTCAGCATGGGTTCGGTGGCGGCCTCGGGCGGCTATTATATCTCGCTCAGTGCCAACCGCATCGTGGCGGAGCCCGGCACCATCACCGGTTCGATCGGTGTGCTGACCGGCAAGGTCTCTTTCGGCAAGACGCTGGGCCTGGTCGGCGCGCATGCCGACGATGTGGCGGTGGGCAAGAACACGCTGATGGATTCCGGGCTCGAGCCTTTCACCGACGAGCAATGGGCCAATCTCAACCACCAGGCCGACGTGATCTATGACGATTTCACCGCCAAGGTGGCGGCGGGCCGCAAAATGCCGCTCGACAAGGTGCGCGATGTCGCCAAGGGCCGGGTCTGGTCCGGCGCGGACGCCAGGACAAGAGGGCTGGTGGACGCCTTGGGCGGGTTCTGGACGGCGGCAGGGCAGGCAGCCAGCCTCTCAGGGCTCCCGGTCGATGACATGAACTTCCGCATCTATCCGCGCCCCACCGGCATTTTGGGCCGGCTGGAGGAGATGTCGGGCGGCCTGGACGCCAGCCTGGGCGTGCTGGGGCAGGTCGAATCGCTCCTCGATTTGCCGCCGTTCAGGGCCATCCTGAGCCAGGCTTCCAGCCTGCCTGCGGGCGGTCCTGGCGAGGTGATCCAGCTCAAGGCCGGCAATCTGCCGCGCCCGTAACCGCGCGTGACAGATCATTGCAAGGAAACTGCTTGTCCACCCACAGCCTTGAACTATAATTTCATTCTGTGCGGGGGCACGAGGCTGGCTTGGAACATCCATAACTGCGATTATGGGGTCTTGCCGTTTCGAGGGGCGTCCGAAACGAGACGAAGAGTTGGAGTCCCACCATTCCTGCCCATACATCCATCGAAGAATTGAGCTTTGAGGGCGCGCTCAGGGAGCTTGAAGCCATTGTTTCCCGGCTGGAGCAAGGCGAGGTCGACCTTGAGGACTCCATCGCGCTCTATGAACGCGGCCAGGCATTGAAGTCACACTGCGAAAAAAAACTGAAATCCGCGGAGGGGCGGCTGGAAAAAATCGTGCTGGGCGCGGGCGGCCCCGAAATCGGCGCCCCCGAGTCCAATCAAAGACTGGAGACGGCATGAGCTTGCTTTGCTGTCGCAAAAAAGAGATTTTCCACGCATGAATATCCCCAATACCAAGACCCCCTTGCTGGATCAGGTCGATCTGCCCGAAGACCTGCGCAGGCTGGAGAAGCACCAGTTGCGCCAGTTCGCCGATGAGCTGCGCACCGACCTGATCGACATCGTTTCGGTCACCGGCGGTCATTTCGGCGCCGGCCTGGGCGTGGTCGAGCTGACCACCGCGCTCCACTATGTTTTCGACACCCCGCGCGACCGGGTGATCTGGGACGTCGGCCATCAGGCCTATCCCCACAAGATCCTCACCGGCCGGCGCTCGCGCATGCGCACCCTGCGCCAGGGTGGCGGCCTGTCGGGTTTCACCAAGCGCAGCGAGAGCGAATATGACCCGTTCGGCGCGGCGCATTCCTCGACCTCCATCTCCGCCGGCCTCGGCATGGCGGTGGCGCGCGACCTCAAGGGCGGCGCCAATCATGTGATCGCGGTGATCGGCGACGGCTCGATGAGCGCGGGCATGGCCTATGAGGCGATGAACAATGCCGGCGCCAACAAGAACCGGCTGATCGTCATCCTCAACGACAACGACATGTCCATCGCCCCGCCGGTCGGCGCGATGAGCGCCTATCTGGCGCGGCTGGTGTCCTCGCGCCCCTATACCGGCATCCGCAATGTCGCCAAGCGCTGGGCCCGCAAGATCCTGCCGCGCGCTTTGTTCAAGGTGGCGCAGCGCACCGAGGAATATGCCCGCGGCATGGCGATGGGCGGCACGCTGTTCGAGGAGATGGGCTTCTTCTATCTCGGCCCCATCGACGGCCACAATCTCGATCACCTGATCCCGGTCCTGGAGAATGTGCGCGACACCATGAAGGGCCCGGTGCTGGTCCATGTGGTGACCAAGAAAGGTCACGGCTATGCCCCGGCGGAAGCCGCGGCCGACAAGTATCACGCCGTGTCGAAATTCACCGTGCTGACCGGCGAACAGTCCAAGTCCACGCCCAAGTCGCCCGCCTATCAGAAAGTTTTCGGCGAAAGCCTGATCGCGGAGGCCAAAAAGGACAGCCGCATCGTCGCCATTACCGCCGCCATGCCGTCGGGCACCGGTGTGGACCTGTTCGAGAAGGCCTTCCCCGAACGCACCTTCGATGTGGGCATCGCCGAACAGCATGGCGTGACCTTCGCCGCCGGCATGGCGACCGAAGGCATGAAGCCCTTCTGCGCCATCTATTCCACCTTCCTGCAGCGCGCCTATGACCAGGTGGTGCATGACGTGGCGATCCAGTCGCTGCCGGTGCGCTTCGCCATGGACCGCGCCGGCCTGGTGGGCGCGGACGGCGCCACCCATGCGGGCTCCTTCGACATCGCCTATCTGGCGGCCCTGCCCAACTTCGTGATCATGGCGCCGTCGGACGAGGCGGAGCTGACCCATATGGTCGCCACGGCCGCCCATATCGACGACCGTCCCAGTGCCATCCGCTATCCGCGCGGCGAGGGTACGGGCGTGGCCAGGCCCGCCGAAGGCCTGCCGCTGGAAATCGGCAAGGGCCGCATCGTCAAGGAAGGCTCCGGCATCGCCATCCTGAATTTCGGCGCGCGCATGACCCAGGTTTTGCTGGCGGCCGAGCGCATGGGCGGTTACGGGCTTTCGCCCACCATCGCCGACGCGCGCTTTGCCAAGCCCCTGGACACCGGTCTGATCCGGCGCCTGGCGCGTGAGCATGAAGTGCTGATTACGATTGAAGAGGGCGCGGCAGGCGGCTTCGGCGCCCATGTGATGCATTTCCTGGCGCATGACGGGCTGCTGGACAGGGGGCTCAAGATCCGTCCCATGACCTTGCCGGATGTGTTCCAGGACCAGGACAGTCCCGAGAAGATGTATGCCCAGGCGGGTCTGGACGCCGACGGCATTCTGAGGACGGCGCTGCAGGCGCTGGGGCGTGGCTCTGAGGCCATTCATCTGGCAGCGGGTAAACTCGCCTAGCGCGGTTCTTTTGGTCCCCGAGTGCGTCGCGCGTGCTCACGTGCGTTAAGCACGCTCCGCGCGCGCTCCTGCTCGGATGACCAAAATTCCTCGCTAATGCTGCACCTTTAACTCACCATGGCCGGGCTTGACCCGGCCATCCAACTTCTCTGTCATGCTGCGGAGAGGGCCGGATGTTTGATCCTTTTTTTGCTTTGCTGTTTTTGGCGGCTGTGATTCTGCCGATCCTGGCTATTGCGAAATGGTTGAGGGCGAAACGTAAGGGCAATACGGGGCTTCATTCTTCGCGCTGCTCGCCTGCGCGATCGCCGCTGTCGGTGGATTCCTCTATTATGCGGGACCAGAGCTTTTTGTCACTAACGACGGCAAGGTCGAGATGTATGTCATCGCGCCTGAACAAAAAGCCCAAGGCTTCACAGACGAGTTGGCGGGCATGGTCGGCCGTTTCGGAATGACGGCTTATGTTGACCATACCCCCGCAAATGGAGCGCCGTTCCATGTTCTGACAAGTTACGGCAAGTGGCTGTATCTTTGGAGCCAGAATATGCCTCTTGATGCCGACGCGCCGACGGAAGGGTGTGGTCCCCGCTCTCAGATACAAGCCGATCCCGGTCAATATATCCTGATGGTTTTTCGCGTTCTTCCTTTCGGGACCGAGCGTGCAGCAAAGGACTTTTCCTCGGAGCTTGCGTCTGCGCTACGTGCCAAGGGCTATGAAGTTCGCAGCAAACCCTTGATGTGCAGCCCGTGGTTAAAAGATCGGGTTATGCGTTGACCCTCTGCCCCCATTTCGGCACCTGCGGTGGCTGTTCGCTGCAGCACCTGCCGCCCGCCGACTATGCCGCGGGCAAGCGCGCCCTGGTGCAGAATGCGCTGATCAAGGCGGGCGTCACCGCCGAAGTGCTGGCGCCCGTCATCGTGCCGCCGCGCTCGCGCCGCCGCGCCGTGTTCAAGATCAAGAGCCTGCCGGAAGGCCTGCATATTGGTTTCCACGCCGCCAGAAGCCACACCGTCATCGACATGCATCAGTGCGATGTGCTGACGCCGGGTCTCTTTGCCCTGGTGGCGGGCCTGCGCGAGAGGCTCGAGCCGCTGTTCGGCGTGGGCGAGGCCGCCGAACTGCATGTCACCGAAACCGAGACCGGCTTTGATTGCGCCTTGCGCTGGCGCGCCGGCCTGACCCCGGCGCTGACGGCCGCGCTGTCCTCGGCGCTTTCAGGCCTGGGCATCGCCCGGCTGACCATGGGCCGCGACATGGTGTTCGAGACCAGGGCGCCCCGGGTGACCCTGGGCGGCGTGCCGGTGGTGCTGCCCCCCAATCCGTTTCTCCAGCCCACGCGGGAAGGCGAAGCGGCGCTGCAGGACCATGTGCTGGGGATTGTGGGCAAGGCGAAGATGGTGGCCGACCTGTTTTCAGGCTGTGGCACTTTCAGCCTGCCCTTGGCGCGCAAGGCGCGTGTCCATGCCGTGGAGCAGGACCGGGAGGCGCTCAAGGCGCTGGCCCAGGCCGCCAAAAGCGTCGACCTCAAACCCGTCGCCACCGAGGCCCGGGACCTGTTCAAGCAGCCGCTGACGGCGGTCGAACTGGCGCCCTATGACGCGGTGGTGCTGGACCCGCCGCGCGCCGGGGCGGAGGCGCAGGCCCGGATGCTGGCCAAATCCAGGATTCCCGTCATCGCCTATGTGTCCTGTGATGCCACCAGCTTCGCCCGCGACGCCGCCGTCCTGGGAACCGGCGGCTATAAAATCGGGCCGGTCATCCCGATAGACCAATTCCTCTGGTCGTCGCATATTGAGCTTGCAGCGGGGTTCGTTCGCGGAGCGCGAAGCGCGTGAGCAGGCCCGGTGGGCCTGCGAAAGCGGACGAACGCCCTGAGCACGAGCGAAGGGCCGGGGGACGGGCTTGAGCAAAAGGCTGATCGCACTGGGGGTGGTTCTGGGGATTGCGCTGGCTGGCGCTGTCCTGTGGCTGCTCGCCGGTCCGGCGCCGGCCAAGGACGCAGTGCCCGAAAGCACCGTCACGGATTTCAGCCATTGGGCGGTGGTGCTGGTGGCGGGCGACTATCGGGCCCATTCCGGCGCCCCGTCCAAGGTGTTCGACAATGCTCGCCATGATCTCGTCACCGCCTTTGCCAGGATCGGCTTCGACAAGGCCAACATGGCGCAATTCTCAGCGGATTATGACGACGGCACCCAGCATACCGGCGTGCCGGAGATCGCAACCGCCATGCAGACGATGGCGGCGCGCGCCCATGACGGCTGCCTGATCTATTTCACCTCCCACGGCACGCCCACGGGCATCATTGTCGGCGATGCCGTGCTGACCCCGGCCCAGATGCACGACATGGTGAACACCGCCTGCGGCAACCGGCCCAGCGTGATCGTGATGTCGTCCTGCTATTCGGGCCAGTTCGTGCCCGCGCTGGCCAGCGACAACCGCCTGGTCATGACCGCGGCCCGGCCCGACCGCACCAGCTTCGGCTGCGGCGAGATGGATCACTACACTTTCTTCGACGATTGCTTCCTGCGCGCGCTGCCCATGGCCGGCGATTTCCCCGGCCTGGCCGGATTGGTCCAGCAATGCGTGGCCTTCCGCGAGCAGCAGATGAAGGCCACGCCGCCCTCGGAGCCGCAGGTGAGCGTGGGCCCGGGCGTGATTTTCACCCTGCGGTGGCGGGATATGCCGGCGGGTGTGCCGCAAAACGAGGATCAGCCAATCGGCCCGCGATGACTGACGATTAGCCAAATAGGGTGCGCAGCGGCGCCATCGGATCGCCGCAGAGCTTCAGTGCATGCAGGATTTCGGCAATGCCAAATCCCAGGACGAACAGCTTTCCCGCCATCACCGCCGCAAACCCCAGCGGGTTTTCGTCCCGGCGAAAGCGGTAAAGGTCGTCGCCCGCAACGCCCGTCATCAAGCCTTGCCGAAGGCCGCTGCAGCGGCCAGCAGTCCGAAAACTATGGCGATGACCGCGGGCGACATGGTTTCTCCGTTGGCGCGGGATCAGACCATGCAAACGTTAGCAAAGGGTTGGGGATCAACCGTTTTGGCCGCGATGGCGCAGCGCCTGGTCGGCCAGCACGCATGCCATCATGGCTTCGCCCACCGGCACGGCGCGGATGCCCACGCAAGGATCATGGCGGCCCTTGGTGGCGATCTCGGCCTCGGCGCCGGATTTGTCGATGGTGCGACGTGGCGAAAGAATCGAAGATGTCGGCTTGACGACAAAGCGCGCCACGATCGCCTGTCCGGTCGAGATGCCGCCCAGGATGCCGCCGGCATGGTTGGACAGGAACACCGGCTTGCCGATTTTTGTTTCATCATTTTGGCCATGGCGCATCTCGTCGGCATTCTCTTCGCCGGTCAGGCTGGCTGAGGCGAAGCCGTCGCCGATCTCCACGCCCTTGACCGCATTGATGCTCATCAACGCGCTGGCCAGTTCATTGTCCAGCTTGGCATAGACCGGCGCGCCCAGCCCCGCAGGAATGCCTTCCGCCACAACCTCAATGACGGCGCCGACGGACGAGCCGTTCTTGCGGATGCCTTCCAGATAGGTCTCCCAGGCCGCGACGGCCTTGGCGTCCGGGCAGAAGAAAGGATTGTTGTCGACCTCGTGCCACGACCAGTTGGCCCGGTCGATCTTCAGTCTGCCCATCTGCACCAGGGCGCCGCGAACCGTCACCTTGCCATAAAGCTGGTCCAGCACCTTGCGCGCGATGGCGCCAGCGGCCACCCGCATCGCGGTCTCGCGCGCGCTCTGCCTTCCGCCGCCGCGATAGTCGCGCAGACCATATTTGGCGTCATAGGTATAGTCGGCATGGCCGGGACGGTATTTGTCGCGGATCTCGCCATAATCCCTGGAGCGCTGGTCCACATTCTCGATCAGCAGGCCGATCGGCGTGCCGGTGGTGAGCTGCGCGGCCATCCGCTCGTCCTGGAAGACGCCGGACAGGATTTTCACCGCATCCGGCTCCTGGCGCTGGGTGACGAATTTGGACTGGCCTGGACGGCGCTTATCCAGAAAGGGTTGAATGTCGGCTTCGGTCAGGGCGATGCCGGGCGGACAACCATCCACCACGCAGCCGATCGCGGGCCCATGGCTTTCGCCAAAGGTGGTAACGCGAAACAGGTGGCCGAACGTGTTGTGCGACATGTGATTCTTCTATGGTTGCGGCCCGCGAGGCACGTGGCTTTCGCTCGCGTTCCCGGCCGCTCCGGCTGTTTAGCCCATGGACGAAGGATTGGAAACCGCGCCCCCCGCAGGCGGCAACTGCATGATCTCCGGGCCCCGGACCCGGAAGACCACGCCCTGCGGCTCGTCCAGCGCCGACATATGGGCGGCGTCGAGCCCCAGGAACAGGCCCCGGAGGATGCGGGTGGCCGCGCCATGGCTGACGGCGAAGGTGTCGGCCTTGAGATCGCCGACAAAGGCCGTCAGGCGGCTGGCGACGTCCTCATAGTCTTCGCCGCCCAGCGCCGGCACATTCCATTTGTCGTTGGCGCGGCGGTCGTAATAGGCGGGATCGAGCGCGCGGGCTTCATCATCGGTCAGCTGGTCCCAGCGGCCCAGATCTATCTCCTGGATGCGGGGATCGGTGGCGTAGCCCTGAAGCGGAAGCTCCAGCACTCCGCGCGCGATCTCCATGGTGGTGCGGGCGCGCTGCAGCGGAGAGGCGATGCAGGCGATGGCGGGCCTGATCCCCAGTTCGCGTTTCAGCACCTGGCCGATTTCATGCGCCTGCTCGCGGCCGAGGGCGGTGAGCGGCGTGTCTCTCTCGCCCGAGAAGCGCTTTTCCAGGTTGGCCCGGGTCTGGCCGTGGCGCGAAAAATAGAGCGTCAGCCCGGCGGCAAGCTCAAGAGGCATCCGGCTTCTGTACCACCGTGATGTCGGGGGCGTCCTCGGCCTTCATGCCGACAATATGATAGCCGGCATCGACATGCATGGTCTCGCCGGTGACCGCGCTGCCCAGGTCCGACAGCAGGAACAGGGCGGAATTGCCGACTTCGCCCTGCGTCACGGTGCGGCGCAGGGGCGAGTTGAGCTCGTTCCATTTGAGGATGTAGCGGCTGTCGGCGATGCCGGCGAAAGCCAGGGTCTTGATCGGACCCGCCGAGATCGCATTCACGCGGATGTTCTTCTTGCCCAGATCCTCGGCCATGTAGCGCACGGATGCTTCCAGCGCCGCCTTGGCCACGCCCATCACGTTATAGTGCGGGGTTACGCGCTCGGCGCCGTAATAGGACAGGGTGACCATGCTGCCGCCATTGGGCATCATCTTTTCCGCCCGTTGCGCCACCGCGGTGAAGGAATAGCAGCTGATGTCCATGGTCATGCGGAAATTCTCCGCCGTGGTGTCGACATAGCGGCCCTTGAGCTGGTCCTTGTCGGAGAAGGCGATGGCATGGACGACAAAATCCAGGCTGTCCCACACCTTGCGCAGTTCGGCGAAGGCGGCATCGATGGATTCCGGCCTGGAGACGTCGCAATCCAGCAGCGCCGCGGGCTTGAGCGGCTCGACCAGCGGCACCACGCGCTTCTTGAACAGATCGCCCTGATAGGAAAAGGCCAGCTCCGCGCCCGCGTCATGCAGAACCTGGGCGATGCCCCAGGCGATGGAGTACTGGTTGGCCACCCCCATGACCAGGCCACGTTTGCCCTTCATGAGGCTCGAAGCTGACATGCCGTACTTCCCCGCTTTTGCTGGCGTGACCTTAGTCATTTACCCTGAATAGGCCAGCCGCCAAACGGGATTTTCTGGGGGCGAAATCCCCAATCTTGCCATATGTTTAGCGAATCTTGACGCGGGGGTCATAATCGCCCGCCCAGCCGCTCACGAAGCTCTTCAGGGCCTCATCAGGGTGATCGGGCAGGGCCACCACCAGCCGCACATAAAGGTCTCCGGCCGGGGTCTCGCCATGGGCGGCGATGCCCTTGCCCTTCAGGCGCAGGGTGGTGCCGGTGTTGGAATTGGCCGGCACGGTCAGCGACACCGTGCCGGTCAGGGTGGGCACGGGCACCTTGCCGCCCAGGATCGCCTCTTTCAGGGTCACGGGCAGGTCCATGCGGATGTCGCTGCCATCGCGGGTCATGGTGGGATGGGACGCCACCGACACGGTGAGCAGGATGTCGCCATTGGCGCCGCCGCCCTGGCCGGCGCCGCCGCGGCCTTTCACCCGGATGGTCTGACCATCCTTCGTGCCCACCGGAATCTTGACGTCGATCTGCTCGCCATTCTGCAGCACCACCCGGCGGGTTCCCCCCGTGGCGGCTTCGTCAAAGCTGATGGTCACGGCTGCGGAAAAGTCCTCGCCCCTGGTTTGGCGGGGCTGGCGCGCGCCGCGCCGCGCACCGCCCATCAGGTCGGCGAAAATGTCCTCGAAGCCCGCTGCGCCGCCGCCGGCCGCGCCATCATCGAAACTGAAATGGAATTCCCGCGCCCCGGGTCCGCCGCCGCCAAAGCCCGAACCGAAGGGATGGCCTTGGCGGAAGCCGCCTGTCCCCCCGCCTTGTCGCGGATCAAAGCCCCGCGGATTGCCGTCCGCACCGATGGCGCCGGCGTCATACTGGGCGCGCTTTTCCTTGTCGCCCAGGATGTCATAGGCCCCGGAAATTTCCTGGAAGCGCTTCTGTGCCGCCGCATCGCCCGCATGCTTGTCGGGGTGATGCTTCTTGGCGAGGGCGCGGAACGCTTTCTTGATTTCAGCCTCGTTCGCCGTCTTGGCGACGCCGAGGACTTCATAGGGGTCTTTCATGCCATCTTTCGAGACTTGGCTTTCGCGGCGGGATTCGCCTTATCTGGTTCCTTTATATCATTATTTCAAGGGCTTGCTTGAGACATGGAACTTTTGGTCACAACTGGCGTTTCCACCCGTCAAACCATGGCGGGGCAGGGAATTCTTCTAATGCCAACAGCGGAAGCGGGCAAATCCGGCCGCAAAGTCTCGGCGGTGGATGAGGCCGCACGTTACCGCATCCTGGTCGAGGCCGTCACCGACTACGCCATTTACATGCTCAGTCCCGAGGGCGCGGTGACCAGCTGGAACGCCGGCGCCCAGCGCATCAAGAATTACACCGCCGAAGAAATCATCGGCCAGAACTTTGCCCGCTTCTACACCGACGAGGACCGCGCCCGGGGCCTGCCGGCGCGGGTGCTGGCGATCTCGGCCCGCGAAGGCAAATTCGAAGGCGAGGGCTGGCGGTTGCGCAAGGACGGCAGCCGCTTCTGGGCCCATGTGGTGGTCGATCCCATCCGCGCCTCAGACGGCGCGCTTCTGGGTTTCGCCAAGGTCACCCGCGACCTGACCGAACGCCGGCAGGCCCAGGAAGCGCTTCGCCGCAGCCAGGAGCAATTCCGGCTTCTGGTCCAGGGCGTCACCGATTACGCCCTGTACATGCTCAGCCCCGAAGGCATCGTCACCAACTGGAATATCGGCGGCCAGCGCATCAAGGGTTATGCACCCGAGGAGATCATCGGCCGGCACTTCTCGCAACTCTACACCGCGGAAGACCGCGCCCGGGGCCTGCCCGGCCGCGCGCTGGAAACCGCGGCGCGGGAAGGGCGCTTTGAAAGCGAAGGCTGGCGCTTGCGCAAGGACGCCAGCCGCTTCTGGGCCCATGTGGTGATCGATCCCATCCGCGCCTCAGACGGCACGCTTCTGGGCTTCGCCAAGATCACCCGCGACATCACCGAGCGCAAGGCTGCGCAGGATTCGCTGGACCGGGCGCGCGAGGCGCTGTTCCAGTCGCAAAAGATGGAAGCGGTGGGCCAGCTGACCGGCGGGGTGGCGCATGATTTCAACAATCTGCTGATGGCGGTGCTGGGCAGTCTTGAACTCCTGCGCAAGCGCCTGCCCGATGATCCGCAACAGATGCGGCTCCTGGACAATGCCATCCTGGGCGCCAAGCGCGGCGCCACGCTCACCCAGCGCATGCTGGCTTTCGCCCGCCGCCAGGACCTGGATGCGCAGCCGCTGGACCTGTCGGTCCTGGTGCATGGCATGGGCGAGTTGCTGGAGCGCTCGCTGGGCATGGATGTGCAAATCGAGATGGTGTTTCCCGCCTCTCTGCCGCGGATCGTGGCCGACCAGAACCAGCTTGAGCTGGCGCTTCTCAATCTCTGCGTCAACGCCCGGGACGCCATGAAGGATGGCGGGTCTATCCGCATCTCCGCGCGCGAAGAGCGGGTGGGGCCGAACCGTACAAGCGGTCTTGCCGCGGGAGAGTATATCTGCCTCGCGGTCATCGACACCGGCGAAGGCATGGATGCGGAGACCCTGGCGCGCGCCACCGAGCCTTTCTTCACCACCAAGGGTGTCGGCAAGGGCACGGGGCTTGGACTTTCCATGGTGCATGGCATGGCCGAACAGATGGGCGGCCGCCTGATCCTCAAAAGCAGGCCCGGCGAAGGCACCATGGCGGAGATCTGGCTGCCGGGCGTGAAGGAAACGGCACCGGCCGGACGCGCACAGGCCGAGACGACACGCGAACCGGCCCGGGCGGCGGGGGGCTTGCGGATTCTGGCGGTGGATGACGACCGGCTGGTGCTGTTCAACACCACCGCCATGCTGGAAGATCTGGGCCATACCGTGGTGGAAGCGGTTTCGGGCGAGGAAGCGCTGGAATTGCTCCGCGAGCATCATTTCGATCTGGTGATTACCGATCAGTCCATGCCGCGGATGACCGGCGTGCAGCTGATGGAGGCGATCGGTGCCGGCTGGCCGGATCTGCCGGTGATCCTGGCCACCGGCTATGCCGAAATTCCCGGAGGCGTCCAGGTCAAGGCGCCCAGGCTCAGCAAGCCATTCACCGAGAAAGAACTGGCCCAAGCGGTGGCGGGGGTGGGTTGCCAGCCTTTTATGGCCGGGTGATCAGGGACTCACGGCCGGCACCGGCGTGAAGCCTGTGGGCGTGCCGGGCTGGGCCTGTTCTTGCTGCTGCTGAACCGCGGGCGGGCCGACCACGCGCAACCGGTCGGCCGCTTCCTTCATGCCATGGCCGGCGGCGGCTGCATAAAGCTGGCGCGCCATTTCCAGATTTTGCGGCACCAGCGGTGGGGCGCCGGTCTCATACAATTCCCCCAGCTGGAACTGGGCGACGGGATGATTGGCGGCCGCGGCGGCCTCCAGCAGCGGCAGCGCGCTGGCCAGGTCCGGCGGCCCGGCCTCGCCTTTCAGGAACATGTCGGCCAGATCGGCCTGGGCGGTGGGAAGGCCGGCTTCGGCGGCGCGCTGATAAAGCTCCTCCGCCTTCTTGGGATCCTTGGCCACGCCCTGGCCCTTCCGCAGCATCATGGCCAGATTGCGCATGGCGGCGAGGTCTTCATATTGCAGGTCCCACCAGATCTTGAAGGCCTGCTGGTAATTGCCGGCATCATAAGCGGCGACGCCGGAATCGAAAATTTTTGCAATCTCCGCGCCATCGCGGGCGAAAGCGGGGCTCGCGCCCAAAAGGCCCAGGCAAAAGAAGGCGGTAAGATGCGGAAAAATCTTGTTGGTTTGGGCCATTGTGGCGCAAGGCTACCCTGTCAGGCACCAAACTGCTAGGACGCGCGTCATGACGATGGAAATGGGCGGTCCACTGGACGATGGCGACATTATCCCGCGTGACGATCCTTTCACCCTGTTCAGGAACTGGCTGACGGAAGCGGAAGCCTCCGAACCCAATGACTCCAATGCCATGGCGCTGGCGACCGCTGGCGAAGACGGCATTCCCAATGTCCGCATGGTGCTGCTCAAGGGCGTGGATGCAAACGGCTTTGTCTTCTATTCCAATGCCGGCAGCATCAAGGGCGGCGAGCTGGCGCAAAATCCCCATGCCGCGATCAATTTCCACTGGAAGAGCCTGCGCAAGGCGGTGCGCGCGCAAGGCGTCGTCGCGCAGGTCTCCGATGCGGAAGCCGATGCCTATTTCGCCACCCGGGCGAAGGACAGCCAGATCGGCGCCTGGGCCTCGCCCCAGTCGCGCCCAATGGAAGGCCGCTTCGTGTTCGAGAAGGCGATCGCCGAATATGGTTTGAAATACGCACTGACCAAGGTGCCGCGTCCGCCCTACTGGACCGGCTGGCGCATCACGCCGCTGCGCATCGAATTCTGGCGCGACCGGCCGTTCCGGTTGCATGACCGTCTGGTCTATGTCCGCGATCACGCGGGCGGGATGTGGCGCACCGAACGATTGTTTCCATAGCATGGCGGCGAAGGGGCGGCTGGAACAAGCGGGGCAATTGATGCGGCGGGCGGCGGTCGCCTCGGTCGCCATGTCGCTGTTCCTGGTGGGGATCAAGACCTTCGCCTATTTCGCCTCCCATTCGGTGGCGATGCTGGCGAGCCTTGCCGATTCCGCGCTCGACCTTTTCACCGCCTCGCTCAATCTGCTCGCCATCCGCCAGGCGCTGACACCGGCCGATGCCGAGCACCGCTTCGGTCATGGCAAGGCCGAGCCGCTGGCGGGCCTGGCGCAGGGCGCGTTCATCACCGCCTCGGCCCTGTTCCTGGTGATCCAGGCGGTGAACCGCATCCTTTCGCCCGAGCCGATAGACCACAGCGTCGAGGCGCTGATCGTGATGTGCGTCGCCATTGCCTGCGCCATCCTGCTGATCCTGTATGAGCGCCAGGTGGTGGCCAGGACCGGTTCGCTCGCCATCGACGCCGACCAGACCCATTACATTGGCGATCTCGCCACCAATGTGGGCGTGGTGATGGCGCTGGTGCTGAGCGCCTATCTGGGCTGGACGCTGGCCGATCCCGTCATCGCCATCGCGGTCGCCGGCATCATGGCATGGACCGCCTTCGGCGTGGGCAAGAACAGCTTCAACCAGCTGATGGACCGCGAGCTGCCGGACGAAGAGCGCGCCCGCATCCGCCGCATCGCCGAAAGCCATGAGGCGGTGCGCGATGTCCATGACCTGAAAACCCGCGCCGCCGGTCTTTCCACCTTCATCCAGTTGCATCTGGCGCTCGATCCCGACATGCCCTTGAAGGAAGCGCACAAGGTCAGCGACGCGGTCGAGCAGGCGATCCTGAACGCCTATCCCGGCGCGGACGTGATCATCCACCAGGATCCGGCCGGGATCGAAGCCGTGCCGCCGCAATTCTCCGACTGAGGTCTCGCGAACAAACATGCGTATCACTCGCAGCAATGCGCCGTGAAGCGGTTTATCGTTGTCCGCGCACAAAGCCGGGGAAGGTGTCATGACAAAAAGAATTTCCGCTTCATACGGACCGACCGCCAAGATTTTCCACTGGCTGATCTTCCTGCTCTTGGCGGCGCAATATGCCATCGGTTCGATCATGCCCCATATCGGCCGCAAGACGTTGGATGAGAGCTGGGTGCATT
>DATAWO010000096.1:0-38386 GCA_036267165.1 Rhizomicrobium sp.
CCAATGTTAACCATTTAACTTTACGGTTCTGACCTTCGGTTAACCGCGGGGGGTCCGAGACCGCTCCGCAAATGAGGTGACGAGACATGCGCGTTCTCCTGATCGAAGACGACAGCGCCATGGCACGCAGCATCGAGCTGATGCTCCGATCCGAAGGTTTTAACGTTTACACCACTGATCTGGGCGAAGAGGGCATCGATCTCGGCAAGCTCTATGATTACGACATCATTGTGCTGGACCTGCAGCTGCCCGACATGAGCGGGTTTGAGGTGCTCAAGGCCCTGCGCGTCGCCAAGGTGCAGACGCCGGTCCTGATCCTGTCCGGCAACGCCATTGTCGAGGCCAAGGTCAAGGCCTTGGGCTTCGGCGCCGACGATTACATGACCAAGCCCTTCCACAAGGACGAGCTGGTCGCCCGCATCCAGGCGGTCGTGCGCCGCTCCAAGGGCCACAGCCAGTCGGTCATCACCACCGGCAAGCTTACCGTCAATCTCGACGCCAAGACCGTGGAAGTGGACGGCGCCCGCGTGCATCTGACCGGCAAGGAATATCAGATGCTGGAGCTGCTCAGCCTGCGCAAGGGCACCACATTGACCAAGGAAATGTTCCTCAACCACCTTTATGGCGGCATGGACGAGCCGGAGCTGAAGATCATCGACGTCTTCATCTGCAAGCTGCGCAAGAAGCTGGCCGCCGCCACCGAAGGCGCCAATTACATCGAAACCGTATGGGGCCGCGGCTATGTGCTGCGCGATCCCAACAGCGAAGAGATCACCCAGGTCGCCTGAGCGATCCCAAGGGAATTCATAAAAAGGCGCGGTTTCGGCCGCGCCTTTTTTATTTGTTTAACCCCCATCCGTCGCAGCTCAAGTCGGCTTTGCCGACATTTCGCTGCGCCGTTCGATACGCTGTCGCTATCGAACTCCCCCTCTGACGGCTCCGCCGAGAGGGGGAAGGAAGCCGGTATCTACTGATGGTCGCGCCGCAAAATGCGGCGCTCGAGATCATTTTGCCACGCAGGACAGCAGCCGGCCATCCAGGCTGGAGCCGATCAGGAGCTGTTTGCCGGCAAGGGCGGCGACGCTGGCACCGGCGATCTCACTTCCGTCATTGCCATAGACCTGCTCGGCCTGTTGCGGCACACCACTCGCCAGGCTGACCCGGAAGACCTGGGAGGGCGCGCGCTTGCCCGCATCCGCGGCAAAATCGCGCCAGGAAAAAAGACTGGCATGGCCGGCGGCCCAGATATCGCCGGTGGAATCCAGGGTGATCCTTTCCGGGGCCACGGGAAGGGTGAGTGAATCCGCTTCGGTCAGGTTGCCGGAGAAAGGCTCGCGGCTCAGCGACTTGAGGCTGCGGCTGGTCAGGCTGGCGACCAGCAGATGACCGCCATCCGGCGTGAGCAGCAGCCCGCGCGCGCCATAAATGTCATCCATCGCGACCCGGAAGGACATGCCATTGAAATAGAGGATGTTGGAACCGGGCAGCACGCCATAACCGGCCAGCGAACGCAGCAGACCCGATCCGCCGGTGCCGTTGCTGACATAGAAGGCGCCCGGACCCGCAGCCGCCACATCCTGGGGATCGGTCAACAGTCCCCCTGCGATGGTGCCCTGCGCCACCAGCGCCGGGTTGGTTTTGGGATTGGTGACCTCGAAACTGTCGATGCTGAATCTGAGCGTGTCGCTGACCGCCTGGGCGTGCCGGTTCACCGCCAGCAGGAAGATGCCGCTGCCATCGGGCGAGCGGAAGATGCCCAGCCCGCGGGGATGAAAGTCCTTGGGCGCGCCCGAAAGCCGGGTCAGGCCGCCGCTGTCGGACAGAACATAGATGCCATCGCGCGGACCCGGACCGCGCGCGCTGGCGACCGAGACAAAGGTCACGCCATTGGCGCTTTCAATGTCTTCCACCCCGGGCAGGGTACTGGCGACCTTGCAGCTTCCGAAAAAGCCGGTGGGCACGCTGGAAAACAGGCCATTGGCCCACAGGATGCGGCCGGTGAAGACGACAATGGCGATCACCGCCATGATGGCCAGGCCGCGCCGGGCCCGCAACCGCCGGTTCATGTCGTGGCATCCGCGAATTGCAGGGACGCCAGCCGCGCATAAAGCCCGCCGCCCGCCATCAGCTCGGCGTGACTGCCTTGCGCCACCACCCGCCCCTCATCCATCACCACAATGCGCTTGAGACGCTGGATGGTGGAGAAACGATGCGCGATCACCAGGGTGGTGCGCCCCACCATCAGATTGGCGAGCGCGGTCTGCACCAGCCGTTCATTCTCCGCATCCAGCGCGCTGGTGGCTTCATCCAGCAGCAGCAGCGGCGCATCGCGCAGGATGGCGCGGGCAATCGCCAGGCGCTGGCGCTGGCCGCCCGACAAGGTCACGCCACGCTCGCCCACCAGGGTGTCAAAACCGGCGGGCAGTTTTTCGATGAACTCGCTGGCCGCCGCGGCCTGGGCGGCGGCGCGCACCTGCGCATCCGTCGCGTCCTCGCGGCCATAACGGATATTGGCGGCGATGCTGCCGGAGAAGATCACCGGCTCCTGCGCCACCACCGCGATATTGCGGCGCAAGGTCGTGGGATCGAGCTGGGTGATGTCGGCGCCGTCAAAGCGGATGGCGCCGCCCTGCGCCTCATAGAAGCGCAGCATCAGCTGGAACACGGTGGATTTGCCCGCGCCACTGGGCCCCACCAGCGCCACCGCCTCCCCGCCCGCCACATCCAGCGAGAAATTGTTCAGGGCCTTGAATTCGGGCCGCGTGGGATAGCGGAAAGTGACATTCTCGAAGCTGACGGCGCCCGTCGGCCTGGCCGGCAGCGCCAGCGGCTGGGCGGGCGCGCGGATCACCGGCACTTCATGCAGCAGTTCCATCAGCCTTTCGGTGGCGCCGGCGGCGCGCTGCACATCGCCCCACACTTCCGATAGCGAGCCCACGCCGCCGCCCACCAGCACGCCATAGAAAATGAACGCCACCAGGTCGCCGCCGGTGGTGCGATGGGCGATCACATCATGGAGCCCCACCAGAAGGATGGTCGCCAGACAGGCGAAGGCGGTGAAGATCGCCACCGCCGTCAGCATCGCACGCGCCCTGGTGCGATCCCGCGCGAAATTAAAGGCGCGTTCCACCGCCTCGCCAAAGGCGCGGCGTTCGTAATCTTCCTGGGTGAAGGCCTGCACCGTGGGCACCGCATTCAGGGTCTCGGTGCCGCGGGCGGCGGTTTCCGCAATGGAGTCCTGGCTCTGGCGGGAAAGCCGCCTCACCCATCTGCCAACCACAAGAATGGGCAGAAGCACGATCACCACGGCGCCCACCACCATCAGCGCCAGCTTCAGGCTGGTGACGAACATCAGGATCAGCCCACCGGTCATGTTGACCAGGTTGCGCATGGCGAGCGAGGCCGAGGAGCCGACCACGGTCTGGATCAGGGTGGTGTCCGCGGTCATGCGCGACAGCACCTCGCCGGTGCGGGTCACTTCAAAGAATTGCGGCGACAGGCGCAGCACATTGCCGAACACCGCCTTGCGGATGTCGGCCACCACCCGCTCGCCCAGCCAGGTGACGGCATAGAAGCGGGTGGCCGAAGCCACCCCCAGAACCCCCGCCGCCAGCACAAAGGCGCCGTAGAAGCCGGTCAGGGCATGGGCCTGGGCGGCTGAGAGCCCCTGGGCGTTGATCAGGCCGCGCAGGAACAAGGGCAGGACCAGGACGGCGGTCGAGGAGGCCAGAAGCGCCAGCACGGCGACCAGGATCCGGCCCCGGTAAGGCCTGAGGAACGGCAGCACCCCCCGCAGGGGGGCCAGCGACCGGCTTCTGGGCCGCCCCGCCGCAATCCGGGTGGTCTCACTGGTGAAACTGGTATCGCCCCTGGCCAAAATCGGTGCCTCGTTTACAGGTTGGGGCTGTATATAGTCAGGAACCGGCCGGATAAATGGGCCTATTGCCTCGCCAGCCTGTTGCCTCGCCTGGACCCCTCCCCTATAAGCCGCGGGCTTCGGGCGCCCGTCGGAATGGGCGGCCCGCCAATAGAAGGTACGCGGTCCATGAAAAAGGGCATCCACCCCGACTATCACTTTGTCGAAGTTCAGCTGAACGACGGCACCACCTACAAGACGCGCACCACCTATGGCGCGGCGGGTCAGAAGATCACCCTTGACATCGACCCCAGCACACATCCGGCCTGGACAGGCGGCCAGCAGCAGCTGATGGACCGCGGCGGCAGGCTCACCCGGTTCAACAAGAAGTTTGCGGGCTTCGTAAAGTCCTGATCGTCGTTACGCGGTCGCTAACGGCGCCATCGAATATCAAAACGCCGCCGGTTTCCGGCGGCGTTTTTGTTTCCCAACTACTCAGCATGGGCGAGCCCCCGAACCGCGCGAAGCGCGGTTGAAGGACTCGCCCATCCATGTCTCAGTCGCACGAAAGCTGGATGGCGTTCGTACGCTGTCGCTACTCACCAAAGGCCGGCCATGGTGAAGAGAGAGAGTGACGAGGGGACTACTTGCTGCCAAAAGCCTGGGCGAGAACATCCATCTGCCCGCGCGCGCCCGGCGGCGGCATGGCGCCTTCACCGAACAGAACATCGTCCAGCCGGGCAATGCGGCGATAGAGGCTGTCGCTGCGCACCAGCAGATCCCTGAGCTCCACCGGCAGCGGCGAGACGTCCTCGGCGCAAATCCCCAGGCAGATTTCACGGCTGCCCAGCCGGTAACGTTCATTCAGCGCCTCGGCGCGCGCCATGTCGCCATCGCGCACCGCGCGCTGCACCAGAAGCCAGCTCGCCGCCTGCATCAGGCGGGTGGTGACGCGCATGCTTTCCCCGGCATAGAGCATCGCGGCCTTGCGCGGCAGCACGCGCGCTTCCTCGCGGCCCTTGCCATCGAGATAGCGCGCGGTTTCTTCCACCAGCGCCATGCCCTCATCGAAGGTCTTGTCGAACATGATGGAGTCGGTGAAGGCCTGCGCGCCGTCAGCCATGTCCTGTTGGTCGTTCAGCATTTCTTCCCCGTTTGTAGGGTAACGCTAGCAAGACAGCCGGGACGCGGGAAGCGGCTTGGTTGGTAAACGGTGCAAGAACCGCCATCAATGGTGTATTTCTGCTGTGCGTATTAACGTTTAAATCCGCCCCGGAATGGGAAATCTCACTTTTTGAAGACATTTTCCGCCGCCGACCGGGTGGCATGGCGCGATTTGATGGCTTCGCGGCAGCGCGCAATTTCCTCTTCCAGGCGCGCGATGCGCGCCTCCAGTTCATGGGCGGAAAGCGCGCTGATGTCTTCGCCCATCACGATGTCGGCGAGCTTCTTGCGCGGCTGAAGATCGTCGAGGTCCATGGCTTTGGCCCGGATGCTTTCGAGGATTAGTCTGTGCCCCGCGGCAAAGGCGTGCAAGCCATGAAAGTCCTTGAAATCCAGAACCCCGGGCGGGAGTACCGGCTTGTCCCGGGCGAAAGGCCGAGGCCAATACCCGGCCCCGGCGAAGTCCTGATCGCGGTCGCGGGTGCCGGCCTCAACAATGCCGATCTGCTGCAGGCGCGCGGGCTTTATCCGCCGCCGCCGGGAGCGTCCGACATTCTGGGCATGGAAGTGTCGGGCACCATTGCGGAGATGGGGGACGCCGTCACCGGCTGGCATATCGGCGATCCTGTCTGTGCGCTGCTGCCTGGCGGCGGCTATGCCGAGTTCGCGGTCGCCAATGCCGGCTGCCTGTTGCCGGTGCCGCAAGGCGTGGCGCTGGTGGAGGCCGCCGGCCTGCCCGAAGCCGCCTTCACCGCCTGGACCAATATCGTGGATACGGGACGGCTTCAGCCCGGCGAGACGCTTTTGATCCATGGGGCGACTTCCGGCATCGGCAGTCTGGCCATCCAGATGTTCGCCACGCGCGGCCATGCCATTTTCGCCACCGCCGGCAGCGATGCCAAATGCGAAGCCTGCACGGCATTGGGCGCGGCGCGCGCGATCAACTACAGAAGCGAGGATTTCGTCGCCGTGGTGAAGGCGCAAACCGGGGGCAACGGTGTGGATGTGATCCTCGACATGGTCGGCGGGTCTTACATCCAGCGCAACATCGAAGCTGCCGCATCCTGGGGCCGTATCGTCAATATCGCCTATCAGGATGGGGCCAGGGCCGAGATCAATTTCACCCCCGTCCTGATCAAGCGGCTGACCCTGGCCGCCACGACATTGCGCGGCCGCTCGCCCGACCAGAAGCGCGCCATCCGCGATGCCCTGTGGCAGGCCGTCTGGCCTCTGCTCGGAACCCGGATCCAGCCCGTGGTGGACCGGGTATTTCCCCTGGCCGAAGCCTCGAGCGCCCATGATTTCATGGCCCAAAAGGGCCATATCGGCAAAATCCTGCTCAAACGGGCCTGAAAGTCTTTGCACCCGGGCGGGCGGATGGCTAAAAGACCGCATTCCTCGAAAGGACTAGCCTGACGAGGGGCGGCGGGCCCGGATACGGCCCTCGCTCAACGGGAGAAAACCACCATGGCCGTCGAACAGAAACCCCTGATGCCCAAAGCCACCGCCGTCTGGCTGGTGGACAATACCGCGCTCTCCTTCGAGCAGATCGCCGATTTCTGCGGCCTGCATCCGCTGGAGGTGAAGGGCATCGCCGACGAAGACGTCGCCAAGGGCATCAAGGGCCAGGACCCCGTCGCCACCGGCCAGCTCACCCGCGAACAGATCGCCGACGCTGAAAAAGACCCGCGCAAGCGCCTGAAGATGGCCGCGCCCAAGCACAAGATGCCCAGCGTGCGCCTGAAGCGCGCGCCGCGCTATACCCCGGTCTCCAAGCGCCAGGACAAGCCTGATGCGGTTTACTGGCTGATCCGCAATCATCCGGAATTCACCGACAGCGACATCATCAAGCTGATCGGCACCACCAAGGCCACCATCGCCAAGATCCGCGAGCGTTCCCACTGGAATGCCGCCAATATCAAGGCTGTGGACCCCGTGACGCTCGGCCTGTGCTCGCAGCTGGAACTGGATCTGGCCGTCAGCCGCGCTTCCGCCAAGCATGAGCGCGCCCAGAAGCGGGCCGCCAAGAAGGGCGCGCCGCTGAAATCCATCGCCGAAACCACAGCCGAGCCGCTGGTGGATGCGGTACTGGTGGATACGCCGCTGGCGATGCCGCCGGTCGTGCCTGCCGAAGGCGAAGGCGCGCCTGCTCCCGACGACTGGAAGACCTCCAGCGAGCTGGAGCAGGATTGAGGGCTGGCTTGATTGTCATGGCCCACCGGAGTGTGGGCCATCCAGCTCGGTTTAGCGATTAATTTGAAAGTCGAACGCCCGGCATCATCTGGATGGCCCGCATTTGCGGGCCATGACAAATAAAATTGGACTCTAAAGATATTTCAGAGCCACAAATCCCAGCACCAGCACGATCAGGAATACGACAAGCGCGGCTTCGAGATATTTCTCCAGCAGCACCTGCGCCCGTTCGCCGAAGAAATAGACCAGCACGCCCTCGATCACGATATAGCGGATGCTGCGGGTGATGGTGGAATAGAGCATGAAGAGCGGAAAGCTCACGCCCGCCAGGCCGCTGGCAATCGTCACCAGCTTGTAGGGGATGGGTGTGGCGCCCTGCACCATGATCAGATAGGCATGGTGGGTGTATTTGAGCCGCAGCGCTTCCACCTGTTCCAGCGGCACATGCAGGGCATGGATCAGCCAGAGCCCCGCCGTCTCCCAGAACAGCGCACCGATGGCATAACCCAGCATCCCGCCGGCCACCGACCAGAAGGCGACCCAGGCGCCCAACCGGAATGCTCGGCGGCGGTCCGCCAGCATCATGGGCAGCACCATCACATCGGCGGGAATGGGAAAGAAGCTGGCTTCGGCGAAGGCGAAGGCCGCCACCGCCGCCCAGGCATGCGGCCCCTTGGCGTTCTCCAGCATCCAGGCATAGACGGCGCGCAGGCCGCGCGGCTTTTCTTCGGGCTTGTCGATGGTGCTCATGTTGGGCTTCTAACATTGCCGCCACATTCATCCAACCTTGCCGCCCAAGTCCTGGTTCTTTAGCGTGCCGTCGTAATGTCTATCCGCAAGTCCAAACGCAAAACCGTCACAAAAGCCAAGCCCTACGAAACAGGGCTGGAGCGGACGCCGGCCAATTACCAGCCCCTGACCCCGCTTTCCTTCCTGGAGCGCGCGGCCAGGGTGTTTCCGAACCATACCGCCATCATCCATGGCCAGCAGCGCACCAACTACGCCAGCTTCTATGCGAGATGCCGCAGGCTGGCGTCCGCGCTTGCCCAAAAGGGCATCCGCAAAGGCGACACGGTGGCGGCGATGCTGGCCAACACCCCGCCGATGCTGGAAGCCCATTATGGCGTGCCCATGCTGGGGGCGGTGCTGAATGCGCTGAACACCCGGCTGGACCCTGCGGCAATCGCCTTCATGCTGGAGCATGGCGGGGCGAAAATCCTGATCACCGACCGCGAATTCTCCGCCACCGTCGCCGCGGCGCTCAAGCTGCTCAAGAAGAAGCCGCTGGTGATCGACTATGACGATCGGGAATTTCCGCAAAATGGCGCGCGGCTGGGCGCCATCGACTATGAGAAATTCCTGAAATCCGGCGATCCCGGATTCGCCTGGCGGATGCCGGACGATGAGTGGGACGCGATTTCGCTGAACTACACGTCCGGCACCACCGGCGATCCCAAAGGCGTGGTCTATCATCATCGCGGCGCCGCCCTGATGTGCTACGGCAATGCGCTGGCCGGCACCATGGTGGAGCATCCCGTGCTGCTGTGGACGTTGCCCATGTTCCACTGCAATGGCTGGTGCATGCCCTGGTCACTGTCGGCGGTGGCGGGCACCCACGTCTGCCTGCGTTGGGTGCGGGCGGCCGCGATCTTCGACGCCCTGGCCACGCATGGCGTGACGCATCTGTGCGGCGCGCCGATTGTGATGTCCACCCTGGTCAATGCGTCGGCGGAAGAACGCAAAGACTTCCCGCAGAAGGTGCGTTTCATGGCCGCCGCCGCGCCGCCGCCGGAAGCCGTGCTGGCGGCGATGGCACAAGCCGGCTTTGAAGTGGTGCATGTCTATGGCCTGACCGAGGTCTATGGCCCCGCCGTGGTCAATGAATGGCACAAGGAATGGGATGCGCTGGACGCGGCCGCCCGCGCCGCCAAAAAGGCGCGCCAGGGCGTGCGCTATGCCCCACTGGAGGAACTGGCGGTGCTGGACCCGGAAACGCTCAAGCCCGTGCCCGCCGACGGCAAGACCATCGGCGAGGTGATGTTCCGCGGCAATATCGTGATGCGCGGCTATCTGAAGAACCCCAAGGCGACCCGCGACGCGCTGAAAGGCGGCTGGTTTCATTCCGGCGATCTGGGGGTGATGTATCCGGACGGCTATATCCAGCTCAAAGACCGCAGCAAGGACATCATCATTTCCGGCGGCGAGAATATTTCCTCCATCGAAGTCGAGGACGCCATCGCCGGCCATCCCGGCGTGCTGTTCGTGGCGGTGGTGGCCAGGCCGGACGCCAAATGGGGCGAGCATCCTTGCGCCTTTGTGGAACTGCGCGCGGGTGCCAAAGTGAGCGAAACCGAGATCATCGCCTTCACACGCGGGCGGCTGGCGAAGTTCAAGCTGCCGCGCACCATCGTCTTTTCCGAACTGCCCAAGACCTCCACGGGCAAGATCCAGAAATTCGTGCTGCGCGAAAGGGCGAAGGCGCTGTGAACAGCCGCTACGCCCTGGCCTTCATCTTCATGACCATGCTGATCGACACCATCGGCCTGGGCGTGATCATTCCGGTTTCACCCCGCCTGATCGCAGGACTGACGCATGAGGCCATCAGCGGTGCGGCGCGCTGGGGCGGCTGGCTGTTTTTCTCCTATGCGCTGATGCAGTTTTTGTGCGCGCCCCTGATCGGCAATCTGTCCGACCGTTTCGGCCGCCGCCCGGTTCTGATCCTGTCGCTGGCCATGCTGGGGGTGGATTATCTGATCACCGGGCTTGCTCCCACCATCACCTGGCTGTTCATCGGCCGCACCCTGTCGGGCATGGCGGGCGCCGCTTATCCCACCGCCAACGCCTATATCGCCGACATCTCGCCGCCCGAAAAACGCGCCGCCAATTTTGGCCTGGTGGGCGCGGCCTTCGGGGTGGGCTTTGTGCTGGGGCCGGCGCTGGGCGGATTTGTGGGCGAGCATTTCGGCGTGCGCGCGCCGTTTTTCGTCGCCGCCGCCCTTTCCTTCGCCAATGCCCTGTTCGGCCTGGTCGTGCTGAAGGAATCGTTGCCGCGGGAAGGGCGCCGCCGTTTCGAAATCTGGCGCGCCAATCCGCTGGGCTCGCTCAAGGCTTTGGCCCGCTTTCCGCAACTGGCGCTGCTGCTGGCGGTTCTGGTGCTGGCGCAGTTTGCGCACGATTCCCTGCCCTCGACCTGGAGCTATTACACCATGCTGAAATTCGGCTGGGGTCCGGGCGATGTCGCCTCGTCGCTGGTCGCGGTCGGCGTGCTGACCGCCTTTTCCTTTGCCGTGCTGCCAAGGCTTGTGGTGCCGCGGATCGGCGAGCGCGGCGCGGTCTATCTGGGATTTGCCTTCGGGACAATATCGTATCTGGGCTATGCCCTCGCGGCCAAGGCCTGGATGTTTTATGCCTGGATGATCCCGTTCACGCTGGGCGGCGTGGGCGGCCCCGCCTTGAACGCCATCATGTCCCACAATGTGCCGCCCACCGAACAGGGCGAACTGCAGGGCGCAATCTCAAGCATCACCGGCCTGACTTCGGTGATCGCCATGTGGGCAATGCCCACGCTGTTTGCCTGGTTCACCGGGCCGGATGCACAGGTCTATTTTGCGGGAGCGGCATTCTTCGCGGCTGCGCTGTGCGAGTTGGGCGGACTTTTGCTGTTCGCCCTCTCGCAAGCGCGGCGCGCCAAACTCAGTTGACGACGCTTCTCAGTCGCTCGAGTTCGTCCTTGATTCGGAGTTTCTGTTTTTTGAGAGCGGCAACGCGCATCTCGTCCCAGTCGGGATTGGCCATCTCGGATTCGATGATGTCCTGGATTTTCTTGTGCTGGTTGGACAGGTGAGTGATATGTCCCTGCAGCGCCATGCATGCACCTCATCGTTAGATTTCGGTTCGGCTGGCGCGCGCCTGCTGGCCTCGCGCCTGGCAAAAAAATTGAACCACCAAACCCCATCCCTGTCATCCCCAAAAAGGGATAGGAACCGAAACTCTTTGAGCTTGACTTAAGAAGTGCTAACGGGGGGCCATGAAAGGCGGCGGGAACCCGAAAATCAAATCAGAACGGCTGGTTATCGGCCTGTCGGGCGCGTCCGGCGTCGCCTATGGCATCCGCGCGCTGGAAGCCCTGGCGGAGTTGGGGATAGAATCGCACTTGGTGATGACCAAGCCAGCGGAAATGACCATTGGCTATGAAACCAAGCTCTCGCCCCGCCAGGTCGCCGCAAAGGCCGATTACAGCTATGCGATCGGTGACATCGCGGCCCCCATCGCCAGCGGCAGTTTCAAGACCAACGGCATGCTGGTTGCGCCCTGTTCGGTGCGCACCATGAGCGAGATCGCCACCGGGGTCACCACCAGCCTTTTGACCCGCGCCGCGGACGTGATGCTGAAGGAACGCCGGCCGCTGGTGCTGATGGTGCGCGAGACCCCGCTCCATCTGGGCCACCTGCGCACCATGACGGCGCTGGCCGAAATGGGCGCCATCCTGCTGCCGCCGGTGCCGGCCTTTTACGCCGAGCCGCGCAACCTGGCGGATCTGGTGGACCAGATGGTGGGCCGGGCCCTGGACCTGTTCGGCTATGACTGGCCTGATGTGAAACGCTGGGGCGAAGAATTGACGAAAGGTCGCCGCAGTCCCTCCTCCCCCAGTGCGCGAAGCGCAGCGATGGGGGAGATGCCCGTAGCAGCGCCTGCGCTGCGAAGGGCAGAGGGGGCCAAGGGCAAGCGGAAGAAGAAGCAATGACCGGCGTCGTTGGCCCCGATGAAGTCGCCGCCCGCGCCAAGCTGGCCCAGCTGACGCAGGAACATCGCGACCTGGATGCGGCGATCGAAGCGCTGTCACAAGCCGCCAATCCCGACCTGCTGCAGCTGTCGCGGCTGAAGAAGCGCAAGCTTCAGTTGAAAGACGAGATCACCGAGATCAATAACGGGCTGCTGCCGGATATCATCGCTTAAGTTTTTCTCCTCACCATGGCCGGCCCTGAGCCGGCCATCCATCGTCCAATAAAGTTGGATGGGCGGGTCAAGCCCGCCCATGGTGAGCGCATTTAAGCCGGCACGAGCTCGCCAAGCTTCTTGCGGCCCCGGGAGCGCGGCCAGGCGAAGCGGGCCGCGTGACCAGTTAAACTAAACAGGAGCGAGAAGCTTTAGCTTCTCGCGAATGGCATCCAGCGCCAGGGACGGGTTGCCATTGTCCGGGCCGCCCGCCTGGGCCATGTCGGGACGGCCACCGCCGCCTTTGCCGCCGAGCGCCTCCGCCGCCGCCTTCACCAGATCGACCGCGCTGATGCGCGAGGTCAAATCGTCGGTGACGCCGGCCACGATCGAGGCCTTGCCGTCAGCCGCCGCCACGAAAGCGACCACGCCGGACCCGACTTGCGACTTGGCGCCATCGGCCAGGCTTTTGAGGTCTTTGGGCGAAACACCTTCGACCAGCCGCAGCACGGCCTTGAGGCCCGAGATGGTCTCGCTGTCCTCGCCGCTTTTGGCCGGACCCGCCAGCGCCAGCTGTTTCTTCGCGTCGGCCAGATCGCGTTCGAGCTTGCGGCGCTCTTCGGAAAGCTGCGCCACGCGGCCGGCCAGTTCGCCGATCGGGGTCTTGATGGCGAACGCCGTCTCGCGTGCGATTTCCGCCTGGCCCGTCAGATAGCGGCGGGCATGTTCGGATGTCAGCGCCTCGATGCGGCGTACGCCGGCCGCCACCGCGCTTTCCGCCACGATGGTGAAGAGCCCGATATCGCCCAGGCGATGGACATGGGTGCCGCCGCACAATTCGACCGAATAGGCTTTTTCGGCCTCCAGGTCGGCGCCCATGGAAAGGACGCGCACCTCATCGCCATATTTCTCGCCAAACAGCGCCTCGGCGCCCGCGGCGATCGCCTGGTCGGTCGCCATCAGCCGCGTGGTGGTGTCGGAATTCTGCCGGATCACGGCATTGACCTGGGCCTCGACCCTTTCCAGCTCTTCCGGCGTCACCGGCTTGGGGTGGGAAAAGTCAAAGCGCAGCCGCTCGGCCGTCACCAGCGAGCCCTTCTGGCTGACATGGCCGCCCAGCACGCGCTTCAGCGCGGCATGCAACAGATGGGTGGCGCTGTGATTGGCGCGGGTGGCGCGGCGGCGCTCGGGATCCACTTTCAGGTCCACCGCATCGCCGGGCAGGAAGCTGCCTTCGGTGACGCGCACGCTATGGACATGCAGCGCCCCCAGCCATTTCTGGGTGTCGGTGACCTGGCCTTTGGCCTTGGTGGAATGGACATGGCCGCTGTCGCCGGCCTGGCCGCCGGATTCGCCATAGAAAGGCGTCTGGTTGGTAACGATCTCGACCGCGTCGCCGGCCTCGGCCGCCATCACCCTTCCGCCATCCTTGAAGATGGCCAGGATCTGGCCTTCGGCTTCCTCGGTGTCATAGCCCAGAAATTCGGTGCGGCCAACTTCATCCAGCACCGCGAACCACTGCGCTTCGCTGGCCGCCTCGCCGGAGCCTGCCCAGGAAGCGCGCGCCTCGGCCTTCTGCTTCTGCATGGCGGCCGCGAAGCCTTCGGTGTCGACACTGATGCCGCGGGCGCGCAGCGACTCTTCGGTCAGATCGAGCGGGAAGCCATAGGTGTCATAGAGCTTGAATGCGACTTCGCCCTGCAGGCGGTCGCCTTTCTTGAGCCCCATGCTGGCCTCATCCAGCAGCTTGAGACCCCGCGCCAGGGTCTCGCGGAAGCGGATTTCCTCCAGCTTCATCGTCTCGGCGATCAGGGGCTCGTTGCGCTTCAGTTCGGGATAGGCCGAGCCCATCTCCGCCACCAGCGCCGGCACCAGCCGGTGCATCAGGGGATCCTTGGTGCCAAGCAGATGCGCGTGGCGCATGCCGCGGCGCATGATCCGGCGCAGCACATAACCGCGGCCTTCATTGGAGGGCAGCACGCCATCGGCGATCAGGAACGAAGTGGCGCGCAAGTGATCGGCGATGATGCGGTGGCTGAAGGTGGCTTCGCCGTGGCTCGCCACGCCGCTGGCCGATTCCGACGCCGCGATCAGGTGGCGGAACAGGTCTACGTCATAATTGTTGGTGACGCCCTGCAGGATCGCGGCGATGCGCTCCAGCCCCATGCCGGTGTCGATGGACGGCCTGGGCAGGTCGAGGCGGGTGTTCTCGTCCACCTGCTCGAACTGCATGAAGACCAGGTTCCAGAATTCCAGGAAGCGGTCGCCGTCTTCGTCCGGCGAACCGGGCGGCCCGCCCGCAACCGAAGCGCCCTGGTCATAGAAGATTTCCGAGCAGTAGCCGCAGGGGCCCGTTGGTCCCATGGCCCAGAGATTGGAGTGATGGCCGATGATCCTGTCATCGGAAAGGCCGGCGATCTTCTTCCACAGCTGACGCGCCTGGTCGTCGGTATTGTAGACCGTGACCAGCAGCCGGTCCGCAGGGAGACCGACCACCTTGGAGACGAAATCCCAGGCAAAGATGATGGCTTCTTCCTTGAAATAATCGCCGAAGGAGAAGTTGCCCAGCATCTCGAAGAAAGTGTGATGGCGGGCGGTGTAGCCGACATTGTCCAGGTCGTTGTGCTTGCCGCCGGCGCGCACGCATTTCTGCACCGTGGTGGCGCGGCTGTAGGGACGTTTCTCCGCGCCGGTGAACAGGTTCTTGAACTGGACCATGCCCGCATTGGTGAACAGCAGGGTGGGGTCGTTGCGGGGCACCAGCGGCGAGGACGGCACCACGGTATGGCCCCGTTCGGCGAAGAATTCCAGGAAACCGGAGCGGACGTCGGAAAGGCTTTTCATGGGGTCAGGTTGTAACGGCTCTAAAAAACCTTGTCACGCCTGGGTTTCCTTATGAGCGGAGCGAATTAGGAAAGCGGGCGCCCGACGAGCGAAGCGAGGAGCGACCATGGGCTTTGTACGGCTGGGACGAGGAGATGGCGCAGATTCCTCACCATCACCATGGCCGGCCTCCGGCGCATAGCGCCAGCGTATGCGCGCCATCCAGGGCTACAAGCGCGGTATTTGTTGCCCTGGATGGGCGGGTCGTGAAGTTTACCCTCCGACCGCGCTTCGCGCGGTTCGGGGGGCCCGCCCATGGAGAGGTGCAGGATTTCCATTCAAGCTAAAATGGCGAAAACAGAGGGCGCCGCCCATTCACAGGCGGCGCCCTCTGCCGAGGAGTCGTACCGGGCTGCGAACCCCGAAACGACGTTTTTGCAGCTCTTCCGGAGCCTATTCTTCTTCCGCGTCACCTTTTTCGGACGCTTCAAGCACCAGATTCTGGCCGATCTGGCCGGCATTGGCGCGGATGGCGTCCTCGATCTTGTCGGCGATGTCGGTGTTTTCGGTGAGGAAGGTCTTGGCGGCTTCGCGGCCCTGGCCGATGCGGCTGCCGTCATAGGAGTACCAGGAGCCCGATTTCTCCACGATCCCGGCCTTGACGCCCAAATCCACCAGCTCGCCGACCTTGGAAATGCCCACGCCATACATGATGTCGAACTCGACCTGCTTGAAGGGCGGGGCGACCTTGTTCTTGACCACCTTCACGCGGGTCTGGTTGCCCACCACTTCGTCGCGGTCCTTGATGGCGCCGATGCGGCGGATGTCGAGCCGCACCGAGGAATAGAATTTCAGGGCATTGCCGCCGGTGGTGGTTTCCGGATTGCCGAACATGACGCCGATCTTCATGCGGATCTGGTTGATGAAGATCACGATGGTGTTGGACTTGGAAATCGAACCGGTGAGCTTTCTCAGGGCCTGGCTCATCAGCCGCGCCTGCAGGCCGGGCAGGGAATCGCCCATCTCGCCTTCCAGTTCGGCCTTGGGCGTCAAAGCGGCAACCGAATCGATCACCACAATGTCCACGCCGCCGGAACGCACCAGGGTGTCGGTGATTTCCAGCGCCTGTTCGCCGGTGTCAGGCTGGGAGATCAACATCTCGTCAATGTCCACGCCCAGCTTCCTGGCATAGACCGGGTCCAGCGCATGTTCGGCGTCCACGTAAGCGGCGGTGCCGCCCTTCTTCTGGATCTCGGCCACCACATGCAGCGCCAAGGTGGTCTTGCCCGAAGATTCCGGGCCATAGATTTCGATGACGCGGCCGCGCGGCAGACCGCCAATGCCCAGCGCGATGTCGAGCCCCAGCGAGCCGGTGGAAACCGCGTCGGTCGCGAGTCCAAGATCGCGGCTGCCCAGCTTCATCACCGAGCCTTTGCCGAACGCCCGGTCGATCTGGCTCAGCGCGGCCTCGAGCGCCCGTTTGCGATCGTTATTCTGTTCCTTGCCCACTACCCGCAAAGCCGCCTGTGACATGCCAAACTCCCTCGGTTATTCCACAGCGCCCGCCGATCCCCAAGCGAATCCAGCATCGGTGTGAAGAGGAGAAAGTACATGGTTTGTTCTCTTTGGCAAGACACAGGCTAAAGCATTGATATTGTGAATTTATACTAGATGTTGTTCTATAGATGTTCGCAACCTCTCGCGTCGGCGATTATATACCTGAGTAAGCAAATCGGGTACGAATCAGTGAGGCAGGCCGAGACTCTACCGCGATGCAAAAGGAAAGAGCCCGAAGGCCAGCCCCAGCCTTCGGGCCCATTGGTAATCGCCCCCGGCCTAGGGTTTGGCGGGGCTTGGGGCGCCAGCATGTTGGCCCGGGCCCGCTTAAGGCTTCCCTAAATGGCTAGAGGGCCTGCAAAGGCTTGGATCTGGATTACGCCAGAGATGATTACAGTGTGAAAGAGGAGTAAGTAAAACGCTCTTCCATCATCTTATTTTTGGCGTTTCTCGGCCCCGGCCTACTGCTGGGAGGGGCGATGCTTGTCACTGCGACTAAATTGAGATTCAGAGGAAGGGGTAGTGGTCGCGACATGCGAGGCGATTGCTAGCTGTAGACCAGCCTTTTTGATTTGTCTGCAACCTCTTTATTGACGGTTTCGCGATGCAACATTACGCTTCGGTCAGGTTCGATTCTGACTGGGCGGGCCGGATGGCGAGTTATCTGCTCTACATCGTGACCGGAGCGGCTTTGGCCCTGATGGCGGCGCGCCATCTCATTATCCTCAGACGCGCCCCGCCGCCCGCCAACAACAGCACCCCGCGGCTCAACATTCTGCAGGCGGCGGAAGGCAAGGGGTTGCACTGGGCGGAAGCCGCGCTGTGCGGCGCGATATTCCTGTTCGGCTTCGCGATGATGCTGACGGCGGGCCTGTTGTTCATCGCCGGCCTGCTGCATTCCATCTGACATCACGGCATGCGCAGGAAAACGCGTGCATTTCGCCCTGTTCAGCCTTGGGACCAGCCGCTAACCTCCCGCGCGCCAATGAAAAAAGCGTGGGGAAACGCCATGAAATCCTTTGCCGCCGCCCTGATGGGCGCGGGCCTTCTGATCGCGTTGCCGGCCGAGGCCAGGATCGACAAGGCGCCCTGGGGCGAAACCGCCGATCACCAGAAGGTGGACATCTACACCCTGACCAACGCCCATGGGCTGAGCGCGCGCATCACCAATTATGGCGCCTATCTGGTCAGCCTGAATGTGCCCGATCGCACCGGCAAGATGGCCGATGTGGTGCTGGGCTATGACACGCTCGACGGCTACAAGACCGGCACGACCTATGGCGCGGTGATCGGCCGCTTCGCCAACCGCATCGGCGGCGCCCGGTTCACGGTGGAAGGCAAGACCTATTACCTCAAGGCCAATGCCGGGCCCAACAACATCCATGGCGGCCCCATCGGCTTTTCCTATCATGTCTATGGCGCGACCCCGATGGACGGCCCCTCGCCGTCGCTGATCCTGCACATGGTCTCGCCCGACGGCGACCAGGGCTTTCCCGGCAATCTGGACTTCACCGTGATCTACACGCTGACGGCGAACGATGCGCTCAACATCGAATACCGCGCCACCACCGACAAGCCGACGGTGCTCAATCCCACCAACCATTCCTATTTCAACCTGAAAGGCGCAGGAAATGGCGATGTGCTGAACCATCGCCTGCAGGTCTTTTCCGATGCGGTGACGCCGACCGACGCCAATCACATGGCGACCGGCGAGGTGATGAAGGTATCGGGTACCGGCTTTGACTTCACCAAGCCGAAAGCCATTGGCAAGGACATCAACGGACCGGATCCCGCGATCGTGGCGACGCCCGGCTATGACATCAATTTCATTGTGCGCGGGCCGATGGGCAAATTGCGCCCCGCCGCCCATGTGGTGGAACCCACGTCAGGCCGGGTGATGGATGTGTGGACCACCCAGCCGGGCATCCAGCTTTACCTGCCCAACAATGAGAAGCCGATGACCGGCAAGGGCGGCGCGCAGTACATCAAGCGGGGCGCCTTCTGCCTGGAGACCCAGCATTTCGCCAATGCACCCAATATTCCGGCCTTTCCCACCACCGAGTTGAAGCCGGGGCAGATTTTCTACCAGAAGACGGAATTCCGCTTCTCGACCGCGAAATAATCGGCAGTGGGTCAGTAGGAAATGGGCAAGGCTCTAAAGCTTATCGGTCTGGCGATAGCTTGGAGCGCATATAGTTCTCACCATGGCCGGCTCGCAGGCCGGCCATGGTGAGTTTAGTTCGGATTACTTCTTCTTCGCCCAGGGCCCGACTTCCGGCACCGGCTGGGTGTTCCACAGCTTGCCCAGTTCGTCCTTCACGCCATGCGCGATGGCGCCGCCCTCGCTGCCCGCCTGGAAGCAGGTGAAGTCGGGACGATCGGCCCAGGCATAAGGCCCGCACAGACGCACGCCGGCCTTGATGGCGGCGTCATGCACGATGTTGATCTCGCGCTCATAGTCGGGATCGCCCTGTTTGTAGCCGGCGAAATTGCCCAGGTCGCCGGAGGCCGCGAAGATCGCGGTGACGCCGGGGATCTTGGCGATGCGGTCGGCATCCTTCAGGCCATCCAGGGTCTCGATCATCAGGATCAGCACCAGATTGTCGTTGATGGTGGCGCGATAGCCGCCGGGCACATTGCCATAAAGGGCAAAGGCCTGGCCGCCGCCATTGCTGCGCTTGCCGAGCGGTGGGAAAAACGCCCAGTCGCGCGCCTTGATCGCTTCCTCATAGGACCGCACCGTGGGCACCACCAGGACCAGCGCGCCGGCGTCCAGCGCATGCTGTTCCTCGCGCTCGTCGGTATAGGCGACACGGATGCCCGGCACCGCCTTGGCGTAAGGACAGGCGGCGAACATGTCCTGCACGCTCTGCCAGCTGCGCGCATCATGCTGCATCTCGGTCCAGATGAAGTCATAGCCGGCATTGGCCATGGCGCAGTAGGTGGAAGGATCGGTGGCGGAGAACACCGTGCCGCCCGTCACCTTGCCGCCCTGCATCATCTTGATCTTGACCGGGTTCCAGATCTTGGAACCGGCCGGCGCATCCCAGGCATGACCATATTTCCACTTCGTCATGTCATAGGCGCCCTGGTTCACCGCACCGGGCGGCGCATGTTCCAGCGCATGGCTGTCCACGCCCGCGGGCGCGGCCAGCGGATATTTGGACTGGGCGGTGGCGACATTGTCTTCATTGGCCTGATTGGCCTGGCCGAAAGCCGCGCCAACATTCAAGCCATAAGTGCCAAACCCGACAGCCGCGACCAGCGCGGCCGAAAACAGCAAGCGTTTCATTGGAATTTCCTCTCCCCTCGGCCTGTATACGAGTGGGCCGTGGCCACAGATAATCAGGCGCGTATCGGTTGGTCAAACGCCAGCTGGCCGCACTTCGCATTCGCAATATGGACATTCGCAATATGGCGCGGGGCAAAAACCCTTTATAGGCTCGCACCCTTCGGAGGGATTCATGAAACGCATATGGCTGGCCGCCGCCGCATGGTTGGCGATAACGCTACCGGCTGAGGCCAATATTGCCGTCAAGGCCTGGGGCGGGGTGGCCGGCAAGGGCGTGGACCTGTTCACATTGACAAATGCCAATGGCATGCAGGCCTCCATCACCAATTACGGCGCCATCATCACCGCCATCCGGATCCCGGGACGCGATGGCAAACTGACGGATGTGGTGCAGGGCTTCGACAGCCTGGCCGACTATACCAGCCTCGACTACAAAGGCCGCTACGGCGCCACCATCGGCCGCTTCGCCAATCGCATCAAGGACAACAGCTACCAGATCGACCGCGTCCAGTATCGCGTGTCGCGCGATGCCTATGTGCTGAACGAGGCCGAGAACAAGCCCTATGACGAACGGGTCTGGGACGCCGCGCCCCGGGATGGCGACGAGCCGCAGCTGGTGCTGTCACTGCTCGACCGCAACGGCACCATGGGCTTTCCCGGCACCCTGCGCGTGACGGTGACCTATACGCTGACCCGCAACAACGTCCTGCGCATCGCCTATCGCGCCGTCAGCGACAAGGACACCATCATCAGCCTCACCAATCACTCCTACTTCAACATGGCGGGCGACCTGTCCGGCCCGGTGCTCGACCAGCTTCTGACCGTGAATGCCGATCAGATCACCGCGGTGGACGACAAGAACGTGCCCACCGGGGAGATGCGCAATGTCGCCGGGACTGCGTTCGATTTCCGCCGGCCCACGCCCATCGGCGCCCATATCAATGATCCCGATCCCGCCATCCAGCGCGCCCACGGCTTTGACCAGAACTTCGCCATCAACGGCAAACCCGGCACCTTGCGGCTGGCGGCGCGGCTGACCGATCCCAGGTCAGGACGCACCCTGGAGGAATGGACGACCCAGGCCGGCCTTCAGGTCTATAGCGCCAATTACAGCCCGCCGAGCGTGGCGCTGGCCAAGGGCTATCAGGTCCACAGCGCGGTGGCGTTGGAGGTGCAGGCCTTTCCCAATGCGCCCAACATTGCGGCATTCCCCAGCGCCCTGCTGCCGCAGGACACGATCTACAACCAGGTCACGGAATTCCGCTTCAGTATTGCGCCGTAGAATTAGCGCGAGGATTTTTGGTCGCTGGCCAGGAGCGAGGAGCGATGCGGGCTAAACGCCCGTGAGCGACGAGCGACGCCGCCAGGGGCCAAAAGGACCGCGCTATCGCGTGTAGATGGCGACGCACTGCGAGTAGCTGCGCGCGAACACGCGCTGCTGGGTCGCGGGATCAAAATCATTGGAGGTTGCGTCCTGTGTCGCCACGGCGCGGCAAAGATCGCTGTTGGGCACGGTTTGCGCCGGCGCCGGCGCGGCTGCGGTCGCAGGCGCCGCCGGCTGGGTTGCTTCGGCAGCCGCGTCTTGGTCTCCACCCATGCCGGTGTAATTCAGCGCATGGTTCCAGTCGGCTTCGGAACAACCCGCCAGCAGCAGGCAGAAGGTCAAGGCAAGGCGCTTTTTCATGGGGCGGGACCATAGAGCCAAGCCCATGGTTTGCAAGCGCGGCATAAAAGCCAATTTGGGGCCCCAAAATGGGCTCTACCCCGCCAGCACTTCCTTCACCTTGGCGGCCAGCTGCTTGAGGCCGAAGGGCTTGGGCAGGAAGTGGATGTCTTCCGAATTCTGGTCGTTGCGGCGGAAGGCTTCCTCGGCATAGCCGGACATGAAAATCACGGCAAGGTCGGGCTTGAGCGCCTTGACGTGGCGCACCATGGTGGGACCGTCCATGTTGGGCATCACCACGTCGGTGATGATGAGATCGATCTTGGCATCGTCCTGTCTGACGATCTCCAGCGCTTCCTCGCCGCCCGATGCTTCCAGCACATTGTAGCCGCGCATGCGCAGCGCGCGCGCCGCAAAGCTCCTGACCGCTTCCTCGTCCTCCACCAGAAGGATGGTGTCCTGGCCGGTGACATCGCGGGTGACGGCGGGCGCGGTTTCGGCCGGCGCCGCCTCGCCCGCATCCACCTTGCGGCGGGGCAGATAGATCTTGAAACTGGTGCCATGGCCCGTCTCGCTGTCCACGGTGATGAAGCCGCCGGACTGCTTGACGATGCCATAGACGGTGGCAAGGCCGAGCCCGGTGCCCTGGCCCACCGGCTTGGTGGTGAAGAAGGGGTCGAAGATCTTGCTCTGGATCTCCTTCGACATGCCGGTGCCGGTGTCGGCCACTTCGATGCGCACATAATCGCCCGACGGCATGATGGCGGTGCCCAATGCGCTGGCCTGGCTCACGCTTTCATTGGCGGTCCTGATCGTCACCGTGCCGCCCGACGGCATGGCATCGCGGGCATTGACCACCAGGTTGATGATAGCGTTGCCGAGCTGGGCTTCATCGGCATGCACCGGCCAGAGATCGGGATCGCGCTCGACATTGAGGGTGATGCCTTCGCCCACCAGCCGGCGCAGCATCTGCGCCAGTTCGCCGATCACCTCGCCCAGCGCCAGCACCTTGGGCTGCATGGTCTGCTTGCGGCTGAAGGCCAGAAGCTGGCTCACCAGGGCGGCGGCGCGCAACGCATTCTGATGCACCTCGTTGATTTCCTTGAACGAGGGATCGCCCGCCTGGTGGCGCATCAAAAGGAATTCGCAATTGCCGATGATGACGGTGAGAAGATTGTTGAAGTCATGCGCCACCCCGCCCGCGAGCTGGCCGACCGCCTGCATCTTCTGGGACTGGGCGAACTTGGTTTCCAGCGCCTTCTGTTCGGAGACATCGACCAGATAGAGGATCGCCTTGCCCGCCATGGGGCTGGCCAGAAGTTCGGCCATGCGTTCTTCGCCATTGGCGGTCTTCAGCCCGCGCAGTTCGATCGCGTTCAGCCCCATCGCGCCGGCGGCCGCCTTGGCGATCAACGCCATCACCTGGGCGCGGTCGCCCGCTTCCACCAGATCGCAGAAATTCTTTCCGGCCAGCGGCGCGGACGCGCCGAAGAATTTCGCCAGCGCCGCATTGGCGTCGCTGATCACGCCTTGCGCGTCGGCGAAGGCGACGCCCATGGGCGCGTCGCGGAACAGATCGCCGAGATTCTGCCGCACCTCCGATGCGGGCGTGACAGACGCGGGGGCAACAGGTGCAGGTTCAACCGGCGTGGAGACGGCGGGCTGGGCGGCTGTCCTGGCCGCGCGTGACAGAACCGGCTGCGGTGACGTCGAGGCGGCGAGCCGCGGGGTGAACCACCAGACCGCCTGCTTGTCGGGCAAGGGGCGCACCGCCGCGACGATTTCAAGCCCCGGCAACACCTGGAAGGTTTCTTCCCGCACCCGGCCGTCCGCGGCGTCGCGCGACAGGCGATAGAGCACCGCGGCGCTAGGCTCACCCGCCAGCGCCAGCTCGGGCGGCGGCGGGGTCTCGTTTTCGCCCGCCCCCGCCATGCGGCGATAGACGGGATTGCAGTCCAGCACCGCGCCGCCTTCGCCCGTGATCACCCAGGCGATATTGGCCTTGCCCGCCGCTTCCGCGACCCGTAGCGCATCCCGGGCGGCGCGTCCGCTGCGCGGCCACACCGCAAAAACAAACAGCACCGCGACCACGGCGATGCCGAGCAGGAGCGCGTAGCCGGCAAGGCCCGCAACCTGAGGGGCTGCGAGGGTGAGGCCGGCGGCAATCAATGCCAGCAGGACAAAGCCCAGAGACGCCCAGCGCCAGGCGCCTGTCGGCACGCCAAGACCTGCTTCGGAAAGGGATCGGGAGACACTCATTAACGCCACAATACAAGATTTGGTTAACCAAACCTTTCCGGGCCACAAATACTTGAATTCGTTAAGAGATTTTTGGGCGGACCGAACGCTGTTCGGCGCCCGGAAGCCAGAAAGTTAATGGCCCCGAATCACCTATAGGCGTGAGGAATTTTGCGGCCGTCCGTAGCGACAGCGTACGGACCAGGAGCGAAAACGGTGTGGGCGCTACCGCCCTCGCCGCTGTGCGGCTCGAAGCGGGGCCAGCTTTTCTAATTCGCTTCGCTCATAAGAAAAGCCAGGCCAAAGACCCGCGCCTAGCTGGCGCGGGCCGGCAGTTTGCCCTGCAGCCGCAGCACATACCCGATCACCTGCGCCACCGCCTTGAAATGCTCCGCCGGCACCGGATCGTCGATCTCGATGGCGGCGTGCAGGGCGCGCGCCAGCGGCGGGTTCTCCACCACCGGCACGTCATTTTCTTCGGCCACCGCGCGGATGCGCAAGGCGAGCGCGTCGATGCCCTTGGCGACGCAGATGGGCGCGGCCATCTTGCCGCTCTCATATTTCAGGGCCACGGCATAGTGGGTCGGGTTCATGATCACCACGGTGGCCTGCGGCACCGCCGTCATCATCCGCTTCCTGGCGCGTTCCTGGCGCAGCTGGCGGATCTTGGACTTGATGTGGGGATCGCCTTCATTCTGGCGAAATTCCTCCTTGATCTCCTGCTTGGACATGCGGTTGCGCGACAGCCAGCGCATGCGCTGCCAGAAATAATCAAGACCCGCGATCACGCCCAGCGACACCAGCGACGCCATCAGCACCTTGAACAGCAGATGGGACATGTCGCCCATCACCGCCACGGTTGACTGGTCGAGGATGGATTCCAGGCCGCCGCGCTCGGGCCAGAGCTGGGTCCAGATCGCGACGCCGACAACGGCCATCTTCAACAGGCCCTTGAGCAGGTTCATCAGGCCTTCGACGCCGAACAGGCGCTTGAAGCCGGCGAGCGGCGAGACCTTGGAGAAATCGGGCACGATCTTGTCCGGGGAAAAGCCGGGGCGCGCCTGCAGCACATGGCCGGCAATGCCGGCGGCGATGACAACGGCGAAGAAGGGCATCAACGTCATGGCGATCTGGGGCACCAGCAAGCGCATCATGGCCGAAAGGCCGGCGCCATCCACGCTCATGGCGTCGGGCTGTTCCAGAAAGGTGGTCAAGGTCCGCGCCAGGCCCACCGCGGTGTATTTGCCGAACATGGCGATGGCGAGCGTGCCGCCGCCCAGGAGAATGAAGGCGGTGACCTCGGGGGATTTGACGACATCGCCCTGCTCGCGCGCCTGCTCCAGCCGTTTTGCTGTCGGCTCTTCTGTCTGCTGGGATTTGTCCTGGTCATCCGCCATGGGCTTTTCCTATCGCCTCGCTGCCTGGGGCGTCATCCGAGAAACACGGCCATGGAGTTGGTGTAATAGGTCAGGAACACCGTCATCAGCGAGCCGATCAGGGCCAGCATGATCAGGAAACCGCACATGATGTTGAGCGGCACCGCGACAAAGAAAATCTGCAGTTGCGGCATCAGCCGCGCCAGCACGCCCAGCCCGGCATAGACCGCGAAGCCGAACACCAGGAAGGGCGCGGCAAGCTGGAAGCCGAGCGCAAAGGAGGAAGAGGTGAGCTGGATCACCAGTTGCGCCATGTCGGCGGTGGGCAGGTGACCGCCCGGCGGCAGCATGTGATAGCTGCCCACGATGGCGCCGATCGCCAGGTGATGCAGGTTGGTGGCGAAAATCAGGGTGGTGCCGAGCAGCGACATGAAGTTGCCCAGAACCGCGCCTTGCGTGTTCTGGGTGGGATCGATGGTCTGGGCATAGGCCAGGCCGATCTGGGTGGCGATCAGATAGCCGGCCACCGTCAGTGCACTCACGATGATGCGCGCCATGGCGCCCACCAGCACACCGGCCGTGACCTCCTGGAGGATCAGGATGACCAGCGCCAGGGTGGTCTGCGGTGAAACCGCGGGATAATTGGCCTGGACCTGCGGGGTGAGCGCGAGGGAGATGCCCAGCGCCAGCACCAGGCGCACCGACGACGGCACGCCCATTTCCCCGATCGCCGGCAACAGCATCACCATCGCGCCCACCCGGCTGAAAACCAGCAGGTAGGTCAGGATGATGCCGGACAAAGCGGGAAGATGGATGGTCATCAGGCTGGATGATCCCAACGGTTACGAAAAACGGGCCTCAAGCGGCGAGAGCGCCAAAAAGCAATTCAAAAGGGCCCGTTTTTCCAATCAGTAAGCAGCGATCCGCGTGGCGATATCGGTCATCAGCCCGCTCATCGCCGCGCCCACAAAGGGCAGCGCGATCAGGAGCACCACGAAACTGGCGACGATCTTGGGCACGAACACCAGCGTCTGTTCCTGGATCTGGGTGACGGCCTGAAGCAGGCCGATGCCAAGACCCACCACCAAGGCGGTGATCATGGAAGGCGCGATGATTTCCAGAAGCACCAGCATGGCGCTGCGGGCGAAGTCGATGGCGGAGGCGGGATCCATGAGGCTTGATATCTCTCTGCTGTTTAAAGTGTCGCGCCGGCGTTCGCCGACGCTGCTAGATGGGCATGTTCATGATGGACTGGTAGGCGGCCACGACCTTGTCGCGCACCGCCACCACGGTATCGAGGGTCAGCTCGGCGCTGTTCACCTGCTGGACCACGTCCACCAGATTGGCCTTGCCCTGCACCTGGGCGGTGGCGGCCTGTTCGCCCTGGCGGATGGTGTTGATGGAGTCCTTGACCGCGCCGGACAGAAAATCCGAGAAGCTGGAGCCCGGCAGTTCCGCCGGCGTGATGGCGGACGCGGCGGTTTGCGGGGTCATCTGGGCGGCGGCGCGGTAAGCGGCGGCTGCGGCGGCAGGTATTGTCATCGCTTATCTCCCTATTTGAGAAGATCGACCGTGCTGGCCATCATCTGCTTGCTGGTCTGCATCATCGTCAGATCGGCCTCGTAGGAACGCTGCGCGTCGCGCATGTCCATGATTTCCACCAGGCTGTCGACATTGGGCAGCTTCACATAGCCCTGGGCATCGGCATTGGGATTGCCCGGATCATACTGGCTCTTGAAGTCGGTCTTGTCGGGCAAGGGCTTGCCGGCATTGACCAGGGTGGCGCCCAGCTCGTCGTCGAAATTCTGGGTGACGGTGGCGATCTTGCGGCGATAGGGTTCCCCGCCCTTGACCGGCGAGGTCGAATTGGCGTTGGCGATGTTTTCCGAAATGACTTTCATGCGGTCGGTCTGGGCCCGCATGCCGGAAGCGGCCACCGCCATGGATTTCGAGAAGTCCATCTTCAGTCTCCTTCGCTGTTATTGTGATCGCGGCTCACGCCGACGCTCCTAATGCCCGATCGCCGTTTTCATCAGCGTCATGGCCTTGGCATAGATATTGGCGGCGGCTTGGAACTGCGCCTGGGTGTCCGACACCTTGACCATCTCGGCTTCCAGCGCGACGGAGTTGCCGTTGGGGGTGGATTCCTGGTCCGGCGCCTCATGGTCCTCGAACGTGTTCATGTGCGAGGGCGTCAATGCGATGTGGCGCGCATTGGTGGTCACCAGGGTCGCGCCATTGGCGCTGTTGCTCAGCGCCTGCTCGAAATCCAGCGGCTTCAGGTCGCGCGCGACATAGCCGGGGGTGTCGGCATTGGCGACGTTCTCCGACAGCACATCCTGGCGCTGATGCAGCCAGTTCATGCGTTCGCGCAGCATGCTCAGCAGTGGCACATCGGGCAGATCCATGGCGGTAACCTTTCGTTAGCCTTGAATACGGTGCGAGCCTGCGCCCGCCATGCTTAAGCGCGGCTTAACACCGAGAATTTTTTGCCGGGCACGATCTGCCGCCCTTTAACCCGTGATTAAGGTTGATGCCCGTTAATCCCCCCGAGCGTTTCGACGAAGGGGCGCTTGTGTTGAACAACGATGTCGGTGCGACATCGGCGAAACGCGAGAAAAAGTAAAAGCATGGAATTCATCGATCTCCTGCGTTACTTCGGCGCCCTGCTGCTGGTGCTGGCGATGGTCGGCGGCGCCGGCCTCCTGGCGCGCCGCTTCGGCGTTCCCGGCGTCACCAAGGCGATCAGCGACAAGCGGCTGGCGATCGTGGAGACATTGATGGTGGGGCCGCGCCAGCGTCTTTTCATCGTCCGCCGCGACAATGTCGAGCATCTGGTCCTGTCCGGTCCGGACGGCGCTTCGATCCTGGAAACCGGCATTCCCGCGAAAGACGCGGGCGCGCCATGACCTTGATCAAGCGCCTGCTGCCGTTCCTGCTCCTGCTGGCGGTCCTCATGCCCGCGGCCGCCTTTGCCGCGCCGCTGCACCTGACGCCGGCCAATGCCGCGGCGGCCACCGCAACCACACCCGCCGCCAATGGCGGGCTCTCCATCGATCTCAACGGCAGCGGGCTTTTCACCGACCGCATGCTGCAGATCGTGGCGCTGATCACGATCCTGTCGATCGCGCCGTCGATCATCATCATGATGACCAGCTTTGTGCGCATCGTGGTGGTGCTGTCGCTGCTGCGCACCGCGATGGGCCTGCAGACCTCCCCGCCCAACAGCGTGATCGTGTCGCTGGCCATGTTCCTGACCTTGTTTGTGATGGGCCCGACGCTCAACGACGCCTATCACCAGGGAATCCAGCCCATGATGAACAACCAGATCACCACCGAGCAGGGCTTCACCCAGGCGCTGGTGCCGATGAAGAAGTTCATGCTGGCGCATGTGCGCGGTGCCGACCTGAAGCTTTTCAGCGACATGGCCCACACCAAGCCGGTCAACGATCCGGTCAAGATCGACGTGACCACCTTGGCGCCCGCCTTCATGCTGAGCGAGCTCAAGCGCGCCTTCGAAATCGGCTTCCTGATCTTTGTGCCCTTTTTGATCATCGACATGGCGGTGGCCTCGATCCTGATGAGCATGGGCATGATGATGCTGCCGCCGGTGATCATCTCGCTGCCCTTCAAGCTGATCTTCTTTGTGCTGGTGGATGGCTGGCGGCTGGTGGCCGGCTCCCTGGTGCAGAGCTACATGCACTCCCCGCCCCCCACTTGATGCTGGCGGCTTGACGGTGCCGGCTTGACGGTGCCGGCTTGACGGTGTCTGGCCCCCGGCAGACAGTTCCCCAAAACAAGACAGGGAAAGCGGATGGGGCCTCTCAAAGCCATTGGATCAGCCACGGCAGTTGCGCCATTCCTGCTGCCCCTGTTCCTGCTTTCAGGTGCCGTGGTGCATGCCGCCGGGCCTTCATCCGGCCAGGGTGACGCCCAAAGCTGTTCGGCCTTGGCGGGCAGGACCATCGCGCCCAACACCGTCATCCAGAGCGCCGACTATCTGAGCGACGGCGGCACGATCGGCACCACCAAAGTCGGCGCGCCCTTCTGCCGCGTCATTGGCGTGGCCACGCCCACACCGGACTCCCATATCGGCTTTGAAGTCTGGCTGCCGCCGGCCGGCCAATGGAACGGCAAATTCCGCGGCGAAGGTTCCGGCGGCAGCGCGGGCGCGATCTCGCCTGGCCCCATGCGCGACGCCCTGCTGTCGGGCTATGCCACCATGTCGACCGACAATGGCCATGTCGATGGCGCCAATGGCGAACACGGGCTGAGCTGGGCTTACAAGCATCCGGAAAAAATGATCGACTGGGCGTGGCGGGCGCTGCATCTTTCCACTGTCGCCGCCAAAAATGCGGTCACCGCTTTCTACGGCAGGCCGGCGGAAAAAAACTATTTCATCTCCTGCTCGGCCGGCAGCCATCACGCCATCATGGAAGCGACGCGCTTTCCGTCCGACTATGACGGCATGGTGGGCGGAGCGGCGCCATGGAAATGGACGGCGCTGATGCTGGGCCATACCTGGAACGCCATGCCAGCGATGAAGGACCAAAGCGCCCTCACCGCAGAAAGCGTCGCAGTCCTGAACCGCGGCATGATCAAGGCCTGCGACGGACTGGACGGGTTGGAAGACGGAATCATCGCCGATCCGCGCCGCTGCACCGTCGATCCTGTGCAATTCCAGTGCAGCGAAAGCCGGAAGACCGATTGTCTGACCCCGGTCCAAGTGGAAGCGGCGCGTCACATCTATGCCGGCGCAAAAAAATCCGACGGCACGGTGCTGATGCCGGGCCAGGTGCGCGGCAGCGAGTTGGGCTGGCTGGCGCAGAGCGGCGGCGCAACTCCCGGCGGCTCAAGCTGGGATTTCTGGCGCCTGGCCGTGTTCCAGGATCCCGATTTCAGAAACGTGGATTTCGATTTCGACAAAGACACCGAACGGGCGCTTGCGACCAAAATATCGGGTTCAAGCCTCGCGGAAGTTTATGACGAGAAGCCGAACCTTGACGGCTTCAAGGCGCGCGGCGGCCGGTTCATCTTCTTCCAGGGCTGGGCCGATCCGGTGATCACCCCGATGATGGACGTGGATTTCTATAACCGCGTCGTCGCGCGCTATGGCCAGGCCGCCACGGACACGTTCTTCCGCTTCTTCCCGCTGGCCGGCATGGGCCATTGCTCCGGCGGTGTGGGCTTTTCCCATATCGGCGGCGCGACGGGAGCGCCGCTCAGCGATGACCCGGATCACGACATGGTCAAAGCGCTGGACAGATGGATGACGACCGGTGAAGCCCCGTCGCTCTTCATCGGCGCCCATATCGACGATGCCAAACATGTCACGGCCACGCGCCCCATCTGCCGCTATCCGCTGGAAGCACGCTACAACGGCCATGGCGACATTCATGAAGCGGCGAATTTCACCTGCCGTGACCCGAAAGCAACGTAAACACGCATTTCCTTCCTGTTTGTAAGGTTGCAACGGCGCGATATCGGACTATGTGAGGTGCATGATGCTGCGCCTCTCGCGAAATCCCCGGCTTTTGCTGCTTGGCGCACTTGTTGCGGCTGGGGCGCTGCTGCCGCTTCTGGGCATTTTCGCCTAGCTGATTTTACTGTGGCAACGCGCTAGACTGACGCCATGGCACACGACCACACCCTGGAAGGCGATAGTCATTCGCATGGTCATTCCCATGAGCATGGCGATCATGACCATCACCATGGGCATGATCACGGCCACGCGCATGATGCCGAAAAGCCCCATGATCATGGCATCTGGACCCGCGATCATGTGTTCTTGGGGACCGGCCATTCCAGCGCCGAAACCCGCGCCAAATGGGCGGCGATTGTTACCGCCGTCTTCATGTGCGTGGAGATCATCTGCGGCCTTGCCTATCACTCCATGGCGCTTTTGGCCGATGGCGCCCATATGGCGACCCATGTGGGGGCGCTGGGGCTGGCGGCCGGCGCCTACTGGCTGGCGCGGCGTCATTCCGGCAGCGGCCGCTTCAGCTTTGGCTCGGGCAAGTTCGGCGATCTGGCGGCCTTTTCCAGCGCCATCATTCTGGGCATTACCGCACTGGCCGTGGCGATCGAATCTGTCGAACACATCATCACGCCGGGTCCGGTGCAATATGGCGACGCGCTGCTGATCGCCTGCATTGGCCTGGCGGTCAATCTGGCCAGCGCCCTGATCCTGAAGGATTCCCATCACGGCCATGACCATGGCGGCCACGCCCATGCCGATGGCGGCGACAACAATATGCGCGCGGCTTACGTGCATGTGCTGGCGGACGCCGCCACCAGCGTGCTGGCCATCGTGGCGCTGGCCTGCGGCTATTATTTCGGACTGGGGATTTTGGACCCCGTCAGCGGCCTGGTCGGCGCCTTTGTGATCGCTTCCTGGTCCTATGGCCTGATCCGCGACAGCGCCATGGTGCTGCTCGACGCCGACGCCGATCCGGGCATGTCGGATGAAATCCGCACTTTCCTGCAAAGCGAACTCAAGGCGCGCATTCCCGACCTGCATCTGTGGCGGCTGGGCCCCGGCCATCGCGGGCTGATCGTGTCGCTGATTTCGCCCGACGCCATCAGCGCCGAAGCCATCAAGGCGACCTTGCGCCGCCGCTATCCCGATCTCTCCCATGTCACGGTCGAGGTCGCGGTCTGCGCCGACTGCACCTGAGATCGAGGCTGCCCGGCCGTGCTGAAGCTGAAAAACCTGTTCCGGCGTCCCCAGGCCATCGCGGACGACCTCAAGAGCGTCACCGAGGTTGCCGGCGATCAGATCGCGCCGGGCGCGGGCACCCTGTTGCTGGTGCTGGCGGGCGCGGCGATCGGAGCGGCCGGCGCCTATTACGTCAGCCGGAAGCGCAAAAACAAAAAGGCCGCCAGCAACCCGGCGGCCTCTTCGAAATCCGATACCAAGTCTTAGCGCGGCAGCAAGCCTTCGCGCTGCAGGCGCTTGCGCTGCAGCTTGCGATAGCGGCGCACCGCTTCGGCGCGTTCACGGGCGCGCTTCTCGCTGGGCTTCTCATAGGCGCCGCGCAGCTTCATCTCCCGAAAGATGCCTTCACGCTGCATCTTCTTTTTCAGCGCCTTGAGCGCCTGGTCGATGTTGTTGTCGCGGACGATGATCTGCAAAGCGAAACTCCCGAAAAAGCGGCGGAAATTGAGGCGCGGGTGATACCAGAAGGCATTTTGCCTGTCTACCCGCGGAAATTAACACTTTGGCCGCCCAATCGATCCTTGAGGCCATTCCCCACCCCGGGCCATATTCGCCGCCATGGCAATCCTGAAAATCGCCCGCATGGGCCACCCTGTCCTGACCACCCCGGCGCGCGCCGTGACCGACCCCCGGCATCCGGAAATCCGCAGGTTGGTCAATGACATGGTGGAAACCATGATCGACGCCAATGGCGCCGGGCTGGCTGCCCCGCAGGTCCATGTTCCCTTACGGGTGGTGGTTTTCCAGGCCCCCGACGAGCGCAGCGAGCCAGGCCTGCCGGACGAGGAGCGTTTCGACCACACCACCCCCCTGACCGTGCTGATCAACCCGGAAATCGAGATTCTCGGCCCCGGCCAGGAAGGCGGCTGGGAGGGATGCCTGTCGGTGCCGGGCCTGCGGGGCTGGGTCGAGCGCCCCGGCCATATCCGCTACCAGGGCCTTGGGTTGGAAGGCGAGAGGATCGAGCGGGTGGCGCGCGGCTTTCACGCCCGGGTGGTGCAGCATGAATGCGACCATCTGGACGGGCGGCTTTACACCTCGCGGATCAGTGACATGACCCGGCTGATCTTTGAATCCGAAATCCGTCACTATCAGACTGCAAGCTGAGGCCATGACCGAAGCGCCCAAAAAGCCCGTAAAGAGAAAGACCGCACCCAGGGCGGCGTCCAAACCCAAGACAAAGGCCAAAGGGATGACCGACCAGGAGATGCGCGAGAGGGTGCTGGCCAAGGCCCTGCCACACGCCGCCTTTGACGGTTTTACCGATCAGGTCTTGCAAAAGGCGGGCGAAGAAGCTGGCGTCGCCAAGGCCGATCTGGCGCGGCTGTTCGAGGAAGGCTCCATCAGCCTAGTGGAATTTTATTCCACCAGCACCGATGCCGAGATGGAAAAGCGCCTGGCGGCGATGGACCTGAAAGCGATGAAGATCCGCCAGCGCATCGCCGTCGCGGTGAAAACGCGGCTGGCCGTCCTCAAGCCCCACAAGGAAGCGGCGCGCCGGGCAGCAGCCCTGCTGTCCCTGCCCATGCACGCGGCGCTGGGCGCGAAACTTGTCTATCGCACGGTGGACGCCATGTGGCGGGCGGCCGGCGACACCTCGACCGATTTCAATTTCTACACCAAGCGCGGAATACTCGCCGGCGTCTATGGCGCGACCGCCATGCGCTGGTTCAACGACACCAGCGAGGACGAAAAGCCGACCGAGGAATTCCTCGCCGCCCGCATCGAGAATGTGATGCAGTTCGAGAAGTTCAAGAGCAAAGCCAAAGAGGCGCTGTCGAATTTCCCGATGTTCGCAGATTGGGCGAAGTCAAAAAAATAACTCTCCATGGCCGGCCTTCGAGCCGGCCATCCAACTTGTTGCAACAAAGTTGGATGGGCGGGTCAAGCCCGCCCATGAAGAGCTTATTAAAGCAGTTCCGCTATCTGCACCGCATTCAGCGCCGCGCCCTTGAGCAACTGATCCGCCGCCACGAACATGCTGATCGACTTGCCGGAGGGATCCGACAGGTCCTTGCGGATGCGGCCCGCCAGCACGTCGCCCTGGCCGGACGCATCCTTGGGCATGGGGAAATAATTGTTGGCCCAATCATCCACCAGCGTCACGCCCGGCGCCTTGGCCAGCAGCGCCTTGACCTCTTGCGGGGTGATCGGCCGCTCGCACTCAAAGGTCATGGAGACCGAATGGGCGCGCAGCACCGGCACGCGGATGCAGGTGGCCGATACCGCGATGGCATCATCCTCGAAGATCTTCCGGGTCTCCTTGATCACCTTGCTCTCCTCATCGTTATAGCCGGTGGCCATGTCGATGGCGGTGTTGTGGCTGAACAGATTGAAGGCGTAAGGATACTTCACCACCTTGGGCGGATAGTCCTTGCCGTCGAGATAAGCGCGGGTGGAACGCTCAAGCTCCTCCATCAAGGCGGCGCCGCCGCCCGACGCCGCCTGATAGGTGGAAACGATCAGCCGCTTGACGGGGTTGACCCGATGCACCGGCCAGAGCGGCACCAGGGTGGTGATCGCCGCGCAATTGGGATTGGCGATGATGCCTTTGTGATCCTGGATGCGCCGCGCATTGATCTCCGGCACCACCAGCGGGATCGCCGGATCGGTGCGGAAGGCGGACGAATTGTCCACCACCACCGCGCCGCACCGAACCGCCACCGGCGCGAACGCCTTGGAAATGCCGCTGCCGGCGGAGAACAGCGCGATATCCACGCCCTTGAAGGCGTCTTCGGTCAATTCCTGGATGACAAGCTGTTCGCCGCGGAAGGCCTGGCTCTTGCCGGCTGACCTGGCCGAAGCCAGCAGCTTCAGCGAGCCAAGCGGAACCCCTCGGCTTTCGATGCAGCCGACGAATTCACGCCCCACCGCGCCGGTGGCGCCCACAATCGCAACATTCTTGTTCTTCACAATCTTGGTCCTCAACAACAAAAAAGCCCCGTCCGGGTTTCGGCGGGGCTTGGGTATCTTCGGTTCGCTTGTCTTTAAGCGCGCGCCGCTGTCCCCGCCCCAAAAGGCTTGGTCTTGCTGGTCGTCCCGGTCGCGCGCATATTCATCGGCCGGGAACCTATGTATTGGTCAGGGCTTCGTCAACGGTTTTAAGCGCGTCAAATGCCCCATTTTGCGGCCGGGCCGTGCCTCTTTCTTGCCGTAAAGATGCAAGGCGCCCGCCTTGGCCAGGCTTTCCCAGGCATCGGCTTCGGCCCCGATGATGTTCTCCATCACCGCATCGGCATGGCGACGAGGATCCCCCAAGGGCCAGCCCGCCACGGCGCGGATATGCTGTTCGAACTGGGAGCATTGACAAGCCTCGATGGTCCAATGGCCGGTGTTATGAACGCGCGGCGCGATTTCGTTCACCAGCAGCGCGCCATTGGGTGCGACGAACAGCTCCACCGCCAGCACGCCAACATAATCCAGCGCATCGGCGATCCTGTGCGCAATGGTCTTGGCTTCTTCCACCTGCCCCGCGTTCAGCCGCGACGGCACGGTGGAGCGGCGCAGGATGTGGTTTTCGTGTTCATTCTCCGGCGGATCGTAGGCCGCGAAAGCACCGTCGGCGCCGCGCGCCGCCACCACCGACGCCTCATAGGAGAAATCCACGAAGCCTTCCAATATGGCCGGCGCGCCCTTGAAGCTTTCAAACGCCTTCACCGCCTTCTCGCGGCTCATGACTTTCGCCTGGCCCTTGCCGTCATAGCCAAAGCGCCGCGTCTTGAGTATGCCGCGCCCGCCAAGCCGGTCGAAAGCCTTACCGGCCTGGGCCACCGACGAAACCTCAAAGAAAGGCGCGGTCTTCAACCCCAGCTTCTCGACAAAACTCTTTTCCGAAAGCCGGTCCTGGGTCACCGCCAGCGCGTGCGCGCCGGGGCGCACCGGCACATGCCCACCCAGATGGGCGATGGCATGGGCGGGCAGGTTTTCGAACTCGAAGGTCACCGCGTCGCAGGCATCGGCAAAACGCGCCAGCGCATCCAGGTCTTCGTAAGGCGCGGCGACAGAAGTTTGCGTCACCTGGAACGCCGGCGCATCGGGCGCGTCGTTATAGATGGCCGTCTTCAGACCCAGCCGCGCCGCCGCCAGCGCCAGCATGCGCCCCAACTGGCCGCCGCCAATAATGCCGATAGTGCCACCAGGTGGCACGGGCTTGTTCAGGGTTTTCATTTCGGGCTTTTGGCGACCGATTTCGTCTGCCGGGCGCGCCAGGCGTTCAGACGCTTTTTCACCGCGGCATCCGTCAAGCCCAGAATGGCGGCGGCATGGAGGGCTGCGTTCTTGGCGCCCGCCTCGCCGATCGCAAAAGTCGCGACCGGCACCCCGCCCGGCATCTGGGCGATCGACAGCAGCGAATCCAGTCCCTTCAGGGCGCGGCTTTCCACCGGCACGCCCAGGACCGGCAAGGTGGTCATGCTGGCCACCATGCCCGGCAGATGCGCCGCGCCGCCCGCGCCGGCGATGATCACCTTCAGGCCCCGCGCCTCGGCCTCTCTGGCGTAAGTCCCCATGCGGTCGGGGGTGCGATGGGCCGAGACAATGCGGGTCTCATGCGCCACCCCCAGCGCGTCCAGCATATGGGCGGCGCACCTCATGGTCGCCCAGTCGGACTGGCTGCCCATGATGATGCCGACAGAGGGTTTTGAGGCTTTGCTTCGTTTTGCCATGCGGGTCTTGAGACGGGACTCCCAGCGAAGCCGCGCAGTATAGGCGGCAAAAATTCCGGGGAAAGTGCCGTTTTAAGAGTCGTTAACCATTCTTGGGGAAGATTAAACACAATCTTAAATGCCAGCCCGTACCTTTTTCCCAGCCAGAATGGCGGACCCGCTATGAAAGTCGAACGCAACAGCCCCTCCAGGCCCGCCCGCTCGGTGGCCCAGGCCGCCTATGCGCGCCGGATTGAAGCCGCCGGCGGCGTGGACGATGTGGATGTGGTGCTGCCCAGCGCCAGCGTGCTGGGCATTCCGGAATCCGAATTCACCCCCAAGGTGCGCGACGCCATCATGGGGCTGATGAATGAAGTGGAGAATCTGCGCCGCGAACTGGCGCAGACCAAGGCCCGGCTGGACGAGGTGGAAAAGACCGCCGACCAGGACGGCATGCTGCCGCTGCTCAACCGCCGCGCCTTTGTGCGCGAGCTGACCCGCTATATCGCCTTTACCGGCCGCTACAACACCCCGGCCTCGCTGATCTATTTCGACCTCAATCACCTGAAGAAGACCAACGACACCTTCGGCCATGCCGCGGGCGACGCGGTCCTGGCGCATTTCGCCGGCGTGCTGCTGAGCCATGTGCGCGACAGCGACTGTGTCGGGCGGCTGGGCGGCGATGAGTTCGGCGTGCTGCTCTCCCACGCCAACCAGGACCAGGCGCTGAAGAAAGCCGATGTGCTGGCGGCGGCGCTGGACGGCTCGCCCACCAGCTGGAACGGCAACAGCATTCCGGTCAGCTTCGCCTATGGCGCCTTTGAGCTGAAGGCGGGCGACAATCCCGACAGCGCCATGGCGCGCGCCGACCAGGCGATGTATGCGCAGAAGAAGGCGCAAAGGTCAGCGGCAGAATAACTGAGAGCGCTTGGCTTTTGCGTCGTGAGTACGTCGCGCGTGCTCACGTACGCCAGGTACGCTCCGCGCGCGCTCCTGCTCACGCCGCAAAATCCCGCGCGCCCGCTTAACAGCTTTCGAGCGGCGAATGTGCGAGCGCGCAACGCAGCGCGGCGGAGTAACTACTCTTCCAGCATATGGATCACTTGGTGATCCGCGTCATTCAGCAGATAGGTGGCGATGAAGACAGCCGGCACCTCATTTGAGGCGTTGTCGAACTTCTCCATCACCTGGCCGCCGGGCTCGCGCACGGCTTCGCCCACGCCGTAGCGGCGTTCCTCGCCGCCGCGGACCTTCACGATCACCGCGCCTTCCACGATATAGCAGATGGTCGGACCCGGATGGGTGTGCAGCCCGGTCTTGCCGCCGGGCGGCAGGGTCAGGCGCTTGACCTCGACCCTGTCCACCGGCTTCTGCGGCTGGATGGGAAATGTGCCCAGCGGTTCGCGTGTTACATCGCTCATGGCCTACCTGCTTATATTGTCCTCCATGGGCGGGCTTGACCCGCCCATCCAGGGACCCAAGCACCAGCGCTTGTTGCTCTGGATGGCCGGCTCAGAGGCCGGCCATGGAGAGGTTTTTAGCTGCCGCAAGCGCGACGCGAGGGATTTTGCTACCTGAGGAGGGTTGCCTGGCGACAGTATAGGCGACGCGCGGAAGGAAAACATTATCCTCCATGGCCGGGTCGAGCCCGGCCATGGAGAGGTTTTTAGCTGCCGCAAGCGCGACGCGAGGGATTTTGCGATCTGAGCAGGGTTGCCTGGCGACAGTACAGGCAACGCGCGGAAGGAAAACATTATCCTCCATGGGCGGGCTTGACCCTCCCATCCAGGGACCCAGGCACCAGCGCTTGTTGCTCTGGATGGCCGGGTCAAGCCCGGCCATGGAGAGGCTGTTAGCTGCGGCAAGCGCGACGCGAGGGATTTTGCGATCTGAGCAGGGTTGCCTGGCGACAGTACAGGCAACGCGCG
>DATAWO010000097.1:0-6396 GCA_036267165.1 Rhizomicrobium sp.
TTCAACATCTATTCCCAGGCGCCAACCAATGATGTCTTCGGCGGCCTGGACAGCGGCAACACGGCGATCTGGGACAGCAGCTACCTGTCCTCCAGTTCGACCCCGCCCTCGGGCAACCGTTATCTCTTTGCGCTGCAGCCCAGCCTGACCGTCGCCGTCGGCAATCTGAACAAGACCTATGGCACCGACGACAGCGCCATCCTGCAGAGCCTGACCGGCACGCCCACCGGACTGGAGCCCGGCGTGGCGGGCGCCTTCCTTGGCGACACCGCAGCCAACGTCTATAGCGGCACCCCCACCATCGGCAGCGCCGGCTCCGCCGCCGGCGCCAATGTCGGCACCTATTCCATCATCGCCAACTTCACCGTGAGTGATGGCTATGCGATTGGCGCCAGCGGCATCCTGACGGTGACGCCGGCGACCTTGTTCTACAACGCCGCCAGCGTGTCGCGGGCCTATGGCGCGGCCAATCCAGCTACGTTTGGCGGAACCATCACCGGCTTCGTCAATGGCGACAGCCTGACCTCGGCGACCACGGGTGTCCTGGCCTTCACCAGCGCGGCCACCGGGGTGAGCGGCGCAGGAAGTTATGCAATCAATGGTTCGGGGCTGACGGCGGTCAATTATACATTCGTCCAGGCCTCGGCAAACGCCACGGCGCTGACCATCACCCCGGCGATCCTGACCTATACCGCCGATCTCGCATCGCGGGCCTTTGGCGCAGCCAATCCGGCCTTCAGCGGCGCCGTCACCGGCTTCGTCAATGGCGATAGCCAGACTTCGGCGACCACCGGCACGCTGCTCTTCTCCAGCCCCGCCACCAGCACAAGTCCGGCAGGCACTTACGACATCGACGGTTCGGGCCTCAACGCCGCCAATTACACCTTCATCCAGGCTCCCGGGAACGCCACCGCCCTGACGATCAGGGGGGCGGCCAATGTGCCGCCGCCTATCGTCCTGGCCAGCTTCACCAATTCGATCCAGCCGCCGCCGTTGATCAGTCCCGCAAATACACCGCTTGGTCAGCTCGATCTGATCGCGCTTCCGGTGGTGCCGCCCCCTCCGCCACCATCGCCGCCCGCCCCGCCGCCGGTCGACAGTCCGCTGACGGACCTGTCGGACACGCCCAATTCTTCGGACCAGACCACCAGCGAAGTGGCCGACAGCCTGGATGGCGGCAATGTACCACCGGCCGGCACGGCTGGCGCGGTCTTGATCCCCAAGCTGCTGGTCAACAACCCGCCGCCGCCGCCCCCGCCTACGGACGTGTCCGCCCTGTCATCCTTCGGCAACTCTTCGTTGTGGCAGTGAGCCCCATGAGCACTGAAGATTTGTCGGAAAGGCCGGGAAGCGCGCCAAAATGCCTTGGGGCGCCGGGAAATATTGCGTGTGGCGTGGTCATACATTCTACTGGCCCCAAACGTGGGGTCGCATTCCTAAGCATAGGGCAGCCATGCGCAGCTGGGGGCATGGCGAGGGGATTTGGGTGAGTTTGGCAAGGGTTTCGCAAAGACGGTCAATCCCGTCGCGTGTTTGGTGCTGGGCGCTTCAATCCGTGAGCCTGATCGCGTGCCTGTCTTTTCTGGTGGGGGCAGGCACCACCGGGGCATTCGCCCAGCCCAGCGCAGCCACCTTGCCGGGTGCGGTGCAACCCGGACGCAATGACCGGCCGGGGCCGGCCATACCCACCCAGCCCGATTTCGACTTCAGCATCGAGGCGCCATCGCGCACGCCGCTTGGCCGCGCCGTGGACACGGTGACCTTCACCCTCCGGGACATCAAGATCACCGGCGCCAAGACCATTCCGGCCGAGGCCTTCCGGCCGCTTTACGCCAAGCTGATCGGCCAGACCATCAAGCTCTCCAGCATTCTCGATGTCGCCGACGCCATCGAACAGATGTACCGCGACAAGGGCTATATCCTGGTGCGCGCCTATGTTCCCCCGCAGCGGGTGCGCGACGGCGTCTTCACCATCAATGTGGTGGAAGGCAGGATCGCCCATGTCACGGTGGAGGGCGGCACGCCCGCCACCCAGGCGCAGGTGAAGGCCTATGTCCAGCCCAGCCTGGATCGCTCGCCCATGCCGCTCGCCGTGATGGAGCGCAGCCTGCTTCTGGCCAACGATCTTCCGGGTGTGGTGGCCAGCGGCGTGCTGAAGCCTTCCGAAGACCTTCCGGGCGCTTCCGACATCGCGGTGACGCTGGACCAGCCGCGCGTCACCGGCGGGCTGGGCGCGGACAATCGCGGTTCGCGCTTCTCCGGCCTCTGGACCCTGAACGCGGATGCCGAGGTCAACTCCATCCTGGATTCCGCCGACCAGTTGGCCGGCACCTTCACCACGTCGCCCGACGCCAGTGAACAAGTGGCGGGCCAGGTGCGCTATCGCCGCCCGATCGGCGATGATGGCGTGATCGGCACGCTGGCGGGCACGATCACCCGCGGCGAGCCGGGGTCCACACTTGCCGCCTTTGGCGTGGACACCAACAGCTGGGCGGTTGGCCCCAGGCTCACCTGGCCCATCATCCGCACCCGCGCCGAGTCGCTGCAACTCGATGGCGGCTTCACCTTCCAGAAGGCCGACATTGATGTGCTGGGCAGCCGCGTCGCCCATGACAAATGGCGGGTGCTGGACGCCAATGTCACCTATCTGGTCAGCAACTTGCTGGGCGGCTCCTGGCTGGCGACGGCGGGAATCGTGCAGGGCGTTCCGGGACTGGGCGCGTCGGACAACCTGTCGGCGGATCTGTCGCGCAAGGGCGCCTATATCGATTTCACCAAGCTGACCGGCCTGGTGCGCTATGTCGGGTATCTGCCGGACGGCTTTTCGGTGGTGCTGAGCGGGCAGGGGCAATTCTCCTTCGTGCCGCTGATCAACGGCGAACTGATCTCCTTCGGCGGAATTGGCATCGGGCGCGGCTATGATCCGGGCGCCATCACCGGTGACCGCGGCCTCGGCGGCTCGGCCGAACTTCGCTACGACACGCCGATCGCCAGCCAATATGTGCTCAACGCCGAACCCTATGTCTATTTCGAGGGCGGCCAGACCTGGTACATCCAGCGCGGCGCGGCGGTCGATCCTTCGCTCATCGATCAGTCCATCGGCTCGGTGGGCGGCGGCGTTCGTCTGAGCTTGCCCTACAATTCGTCGCTGGGGCTTGAAGTGGCGCAGACCCTGCACGCCGTCGCCGGCAGCGACGCCGGCAGGGAAGCGACCAAGTTCTTTGTCACCGCCGGCGTCCGGTTCTGAGAGGGGAGGGGGCCATGAAAAATATCACGCTTTCTCTTCTGGCCGGCGCGGTGCTGGGTCTGCTTGCCGCGGCGCCGGCAACGGCTGCGCCCGGCGATCTGGGCAACGACATGGCGGGCGAAGCCTGCCGGCTCGCCGGCAGCGACATTCTCTGCGGCGCGACCCAGGTAAAGACGGGCAGTCTCCACCAGCTGGCCATGACCGCCGCATTGCCGGCCGGCGATGCCGCGCGCCGCGGCGCGATAGCGGCTGCGATCCGCGCCCTGCCCGGCAATGACTCGGCGGCGGGCCTGCGCTGCGACGGCGGCAAGGGCGTTGACGCCACCACCTTCCTTTACAGCTGCAGCTCGGGCAATGGCGATGCGCCGCGTGTGGTGCTGGCGTCGCTGACGCCGCGCATGCTGTTCATGGCCGACGGCCTGCCGGGCATGATCGATGTCCTGTCGGCGGCGATCACGGCCCAGCCGGGCGGTGCGGTATCCGGCGCGGCCGCGGCCTCCAGCGCGGTGAAGGCGCAGTTTTCCCGCCAGGTACTGAACGCCCGCGCCAACGATTATTCGGGCTATCTGCAATTGCGCGCCGCCGGCAGCCAGGCGGCCGCCCGCGGCAATTATCCGGCCGCGGAACAGGCCTATCGCGATGCGCTGGATATCGAGACCCGCCTGTTCGGTCCGGATTCCGCCGCCGTGGGCGCGACGCTTCTGGAACTGGCACTGCAGGTCTCCAACCAGCAGCGTTTCGACGAGGCCGCCGCCCTGTTTCGCCGCGCCACCCCCATCATCGAGGCCGCGCCCAGCCCGGAAATCCGCGCCCGGTTTGACTCCTATCGCGGCCTCGATGCCGCCAATCAGCGCCATTATGAGGAAGCCCTGCGCTATGCCCGCCAGGATACCGCCGCCCGCCAGGCCGCCGTCGATGCGGTGCGCAATGGCGGTCTGGACCTGAACGGCAATCCGCCGGTGGTTTCCAGCCTGCTGGAGGGCGAACTGGCGCATGCGCTGCGGGTTCAGGCGGTGCTGGAATTGCGCAACGGCAATGTCTCGGGCGCTCTCGCTTCCGCGCAGCAGGCGCTTTTGATCATCAGCGCCCATCCCGACCTGCCGCTGGCCTGGCGCGCCGACATGGTGTCGGTGATGGGCGAGATCAACGCCCAGCAGGGCCGCGTGGCGACGGCCGACCACGACTATAACGACGCGCTGAGCATGAACCGCAAACTGTTCGGCGAAACCGGTCCCACCATCCAGGCGGAACTGGCGCTCGGCCGCTTCTACAGCGAGCAGCAGATCTATCCCTCCGCCATTACCGCCTATCGCCAGGCGTTTGCCTCGCTCGCCAAGGATCCCTTGGCGCGCTCGCAGGTCGTGGCCGATCAGCTGATCCCGTTCCTCAACGCGGCCAATGCCTCGCTGCAGGGTCCGGACCGCGTCCGGCTGGAGCAGGAAATGTTCGCCGCCAGCCAGATGAGCGATGACGGTGTGACCGGCCAGACCATCGCGCGCATGGCCGCGCGCCGGGCTGCTGAAACTCCCGCGCTGGCGGCGGAAGTCCGCGCCGCCGACGATGCGGTGCGCGCCCGCGATGAAGCGCGCATGGCCTTGGCTGAGGAACACGCCAAGAGCAATGACGACCGCAACGCCGTGCGCGAAACCGCTTTGGCGGCGCAAGCCGACACCGCCGCCACCAAGGCAGACCAGCTCGCTGCCAAGCTGCGCACGGATTTTCCGGCCTATGCGGGCCTGGCTGATCCCGGCGCGGTGAGCCTGGACGCCATGAGGCGGACGCTTCATCCGCACGAGGCCTTCGCCAGCTTCATGGTCGGCGTCCATTCGGCTTACGTGCTGCTGGTGACGCAGGACGGCCTTGCCGCGCGCCCGATCCAGACCAATGCCGACGGCTTGGCCGCCGACATCACCGCCTTGCGTGAGGCCTTCGTGCCAAAACTGGGCAAGCTGCCCGATTTCAGCCTGGCCAACGCCAATGCGCTCTATCGCCAGACCTTGGGGCCGGTCGAGGCGCAACTGGCCGGCGTCGATCACCTGACAGTGGCGGTCAACGGCGATCTGGCCAGCCTGCCTTTCTCGCTGCTGGTGACAGCCGCGCCCTCCGACCCCCGAGACTATGTCCATGCCGCCTGGTTGATCCGGCAGACGGCGGTTTCCGAGATTCCGTCGGCGCGGGCCTTCATGGCGTTGCGCGGCGAAGCCAGGGTTGCCCAGTCCCGTCCGTTCCTGGGCATCGGCAATCCGGTTTTCCAGGGCGGCGGCGCCAACCAGGCGCTGGCGATGAGTGCGCTGGCTTCGGCCTGCCAGACCGGCGGTCCGGCCGATCCGGCGCTGCTCAGGGCGCTGCAACCCTTGCCGGAAACCGCGGCGGAAGTGCAGGCGGTGGGCCGCGATTTGGGAGCCTCACCCGACGACATTCTGCTGGGCGCGAGCGCCAGCGAAGCCGGCTTGCGGGCCAAGCCGCTGGATCAATATGCGGTGCTGTATTTCGCCACCCACGGCATGCTGCCGGGCGAGCTGCATTGCCAGGCCCAGCCCGGTCTGGTGCTGTCGCCACCGCCGGCCATGCCCCAGTCCACCGCCGATGACGGGCTTTTGACCGCCAGCGAGATCGCCGACCTCAAGATCAACGCCAATCTGGTGGTGCTGTCGGCCTGCAACACCGGCGCCGAGGGCGGCGCCCGTTTTGGCGGCGGCGCCCTGGAAGGACTGGCGGACGCCTTCTTCAATGCCGGGGCCCATGCGGTGTTGGCCTCGCATTGGGAGGTGCCATCGAGCGCCACCCAGGCCCTGATGACCAGCACCTTCGCAGCCCTGGCAAAGGATCCCAATCATGACGCCGCCGAAGCTCTCAGACAGGCCCAGCTCGCCCTGATCGCGCAAGAAGCGACCGCCCATCCCTTTGACTGGGCGGCTTTTACTCTGATCGGCGGCGGCGCATGATCCGTATGGAAAATCAAACGGGCAAGAGAATGGAGGCCTTGATGAAATCAACGCTTTTCCTCGCCCTGACAGGCGTTCTGGCACTGGCCGCGTCCTCGGCCGAGGCCGCTATGCTGGTGGTGGCGGAAGCCCGGGGCATTGCGTTCAAGCCGGGCGACACGCTCGATTCCGCCAAGCCGCTGGTCCTCAAACAGGGCCAGCACA